>CAZAXI010000003.1:0-113664 GCA_964489045.1 uncultured Granulicella sp.
CCTATTATCGGAGAACTCTCACACTGGATGGACTAATCGGAGGGAGGCAGCTCATTACCAACACCGCACCTTGCAACGTCGGCGTGAATGCTGGAAACGGCGGTCGGTACTGTATCCAACCGCAGCATGGATCGATCCGACATCTGTGTTGTTGGATTATATGCGGGACTGGCATAGAACTCACTCAGTCACTGTCTACGGCCAGATTCCAGCGCTACCGTCTGTCAGACCGGAAAGATTCACGGACCGTCAACCGCTCTCTGCACAGTGGCAAGCTTACGAATAGACCCTGCAAGTGTGAAGCCTAGCTCGTGTTGACTCCACGCGAGAATCGTGCACTTATAACTACGTCTTTAGCGTTGACCCAATAATTCTGCCGCTTCAACTACTTCCACTTCGATCACTGACACCGACTTCCTCGGAACCAGCAGCTTGCCATTAGATCTTGCCCAAACATGTCCCCGCCAGATGCCGATAAAAGGGGCGCTCGCGACCACGACGAACGCATAGATCATTGCATATTGCATATCTACCTTCCTCCTTTACTATTGCAACCGTCCACCAAGCAACACCGCAAGACCGGTTCGAGATTTGATGCCTGTGAAATCGGATCCCTTGATCGCCCTATACAACAACTCATTTCGAGAGTTTTGTTCGTGACGATCCCAGGAACTGAAAGCTGATCCCTGTGCTGACTCCGTAGGGATGCAATGATCCGAAGGTGAAACCCGGCCACACCTGGTACTCGAAGTCCACCAACCTCACACGCACTTTCTGCCCTAATCGCAGGTCTACGCCCGCTCCCGGTGCCATCACAAAGTAGTCTCCATGTCCGAATCCGTACGGAAGCTCAAATCGCCCTCCACCCCCGAGAAACTTAACGTAAGGCACGAATCCCCTGGGATGAAACGACCAGCGCGGCCCCGCGAGCAGAGTTGACTGACTCTCACCGAAGTTGGGATATACCATCCTGCGCGCTTCGGTCTCGACTCCCCAGCGCCACTCCAGATTCGAATCGACATACACGCTAGCGCCCGTAATGCTCCGCTTTCCATAGTCGGCCTGGAAATCCGAGAAGGTGCCGCCCACAATGACATATGCTCCGGGCCCCGTACCCGCCGGCAAGGCCTGCGCGCAAGCCGGCTGCACGGTCGATATTCCGACCAGCAGCAGTGCCCCTGCGCAAAGCAATGCTCGTCTGCAGTTGGCAGCTAGGTTGGGTCTCCAAAGTTTGCTCACTGGGTCACCGTCAGCGCCACGTCCATCGACTGCGTCACGCCGGTACCTGTGCCCGTCGCCGTCACCTTGAAGACATACGTCCCCGGTGGCGTGCCATTGATGTGCAAGCCGCCGCATCCGCTCAGCCCCGCCGAAAGTCCTGCGAGCAGCAGAATCATCACCAAGCCCGCGAGACGCCTGCGCCGCTTGCAGAGCAACAGCCCAAGCAGCGCACCACCCGGCAGGAAGCACATCGTCGCAAGCGAACCTGCGTTGTGCTGTTCCAGCCGTGCCTGCGACCCAGCCGTCAGCGGCGATCCAGTATCGACAACCACCTGGACTACCTGGACACCACCGGCGCCGAGTGCAACCTGGTCTTTGGTAAACGTGCAGGTCGTCGCGAATGGCAACCCGAGGCAGCCAAGATCGAGCGTGTCAGCGAAGTTGTTCAGCGAAGTGATCGTCAGCGTAGTGGTGCTGTTCTGCTGCGATTGCACGGTCACTGCCGTGGGATTCAATGCCATGGTGAACTGGGTGGGCTGGGGCACAGTGATGCCGGTCTGCGTCGAAACGGAGGCCGCGTATACCGAATCGCCCGAGTAGGCGGCAATCACTGTCGACGAGTTGGCCAACAAATTGACCGTAATCGTCGCTACTCCGGTTTTGTCTACCGAGCCGGTGCCCAGCACCGCACCGTTGCTCGTGAAGCTCACCGTGCCCGTCGGCGTCACGGGTCCGGAGTATCCCACCACAGAAATCAGCGTCACCTGCTGGCCTCCGGTCAACGAAGTCGATGACGCCGTCAGAGTACTTGTCGTTGGTCGCAGTTGCACCGATTGTGTCAGCACAGATGCGGTTCCCGGCAGATTGAGCGAATCGCCGCTATAGGCTGCGGAAATCGTGTGCTGTCCAGTCGCGAGCGATGCCGCTGTGAACGTTGCCGTGCCCGTTGCAGTTAGTGCCGCCGTGCCCAGTTGTATCGTCCCGTCGCTGAATACCACCGTTCCGGAAGGAGGGTTGATGCTGCCGTTCGATACGAGGGCCGTAAAGGATACAGAAGCTAGAGCTAGCGACGGATTCTGGCTTGATGAGAGAGATACCGTGGTTGTCTGCACGACATTCTGCAAGAGAACTGGAGAAGTGCATTGCGAATTGTTTGCATCCCCGCCATAGATCGCAGTGATAGAGTGCAGGCCGGGCGATAGGCTTGACACTGTAAGCGTCGCCACGCCTGCCGCGCTCACATTTGCTGCGCCGAGCACTATCGTCCCGTCCTCAAACGTCACCGTTCCGGTAACACTTCCGCCCTTACCAACAACCGTCGAAGTCAGAGTCAGCGGCGCGTTGGAAAGCGACGGATTCAGACTTGATATCAATGTTGCGTTGGTTCCGATGATTTGTATAGTTTCGACAAGTGTGCTTGAAGTTGCGGCCTGATTGTTTGCGTCACCGCTGTATACCGCAACAATGGAGTGTTGCCCAACTGCCAGCGTCGAGATCGTGAGCGAAGCAGCCCCAACAGGAGAGACGGCTCCGGTTCCTAACGCGACATTCCCATCCATGAATGTAACGGTGCCGGATACGGCAACGCCTTGCGGGGCATTAATCGAAGCGGTCAAAATCAAAGAAGCCTGAGCAAGCGAGGGGTTGGCACTGCTGGCGATACTGACTCCGGCAGCCTGCAAAACCCGCTCGTTCAACGGTCCAGACTGACTTGGAGCATTGTTCGCATCGCCAGAATAGCTAGCGGTGACCGAATGCGCCCCAAGCGCAAGCGTCGACGTACTGAATATGGCCGATCCGGCGCTGATTGAAGCAATTCCAAGCACCGTTTGGCCATCAGAAAATGTCACCGTCCCTGAGACAATATTGCCGGTCGTGGCAACGCTTGCGGTGAACGTCACACCCGCTGCAAAAGAGCTCGGGTTGAGACTGGACGCAATGGTGGTGGTGGTGACAGCAATCTGGACCGTTTGTACCAACACCGCGGAAGTGCTGCTCGAATCCTTCGCATCTCCGGAGAAGATCGCGACGATGGAGTGCTGACCCGCCGCAAGGGCTGAAGTGATGATCTTAGCGATGCCCTGGCCGTTCAATGTTCCGGTTCCCAGCGTGACCGCGCCTGCGCCTGTGCCATCCAAGAATGTGACAGTGCCAGTAGGTATGCCGCCGTTTCCGGCCACGACCGCTGTTAGTGTCACCGGCATGTCGGCAACAGAAGGCGACAGACTGGACGCCAGCGCTGTCGCGGTGGCCGCAGACTGGATGGTCTCGGCAATTGTTGTCGATGTGCTCCCCACGTAGTTCGCATTGCCCCCATAGCTCGCACCGATGGTGTGCACGCCCGCGGCAAGCGTGGAGATGCTGAGCGTTGCAACTCCCGTGGACGAGACCGTAGCAGTGCCAAGTACCGTTGCCCCATCCGTGAAGGTTACGGTCCCGGAAAATGTTCCGCCATTCCCAATTGTGCCTGTCTGCGTTACAGTCGCGGTCAACTGCAGGGGAGCACCCGCAACACCCGGATTGACGCTCACCGCAATCGTCGCTGCGGTTGCGATCGGCTGCACCGTCTCGCTCAGGCTGGGCGAGGTCGACGTGAGGTCGTTCGCATCGCCCGCATACACCGCCGATATTATGTGTATCCCGCCGGCCAGCGTGCTGGTCGTCAGTGTTGCGGTACCCGTCCCGTTCAGCGTCCCGGTTCCAATTGCAACAGCTCCGTCGAAGAAGGTCACGATCCCGGTCGGAACCACTCCATCGGTCCGCGAAACCACCGACGTAAACGTCACGCTTGCTCCCGCGTACACCGTCGCATTCGACGTGGTGAGTGTTGTCGCCGTTCCCGCTTTCGCCACGGTCTGGATCAGCACGGTCGACTGGCTCGCGACGTCTGAAGCGTCGCCGCCGTAACTCGCCGTGATGCTGTGTTGTCCCGCGCTCAGTGACGCCGTTGAGTAGGTTGCGATACCACTGCTATTGAGCGCACCTGCGCCGATGGTCGTAGAGCCGTCCAAAAATGTGACGGTGCCGGCAGGGACAATGGTCGCGCCGGCAGGACCTGCAACGGTTGCCGCAAACGTCACGGATGTCGCCAAGACTGCCGGATTAGGGCTCGCTGTCAGCGATGTCGTGGTCGGCTGCTGGACAACTTCGATCAACGGCGAAGATGTTGCCGCCGCATTCTGGTCGTCGCCACTGTAGACTGCCGTGACCGAGTGCGACCCTACCGCAAGAGCAGTCGTCGAGAAGGTGGCTACAGCTGTCCCGCCAAGAACTGCCGTGCCGAGATTTGCCGTCCCGTCACTAAATGTGACAGAGCCCGTAGGTGTCGTAGAGCCCGACGTTGCTACGCTCGCTGTAAACGTCACCACTGCTCCCAAGACGGCCGGATTCTGACTCGCCGTAAGCGCGACAACAGTGGGATCCACCGCGAGAGCATCTGTCAAGAGAGTGACCGAATCGGGACCGTTTGCCGCATTTGACTCAACAGTCAGTTTCCCATACAGATAATTCCCTGTCGTAGTAGGAGCGCTCTCCACACCCAGGTTGCATGACGCACCGATGGCCAACGATTGCGATACCTGGCAAGTTGTCGTCGCTGGATCCAATTCGGAGTAGCTAACGGTTTGCAGTGTCGAGAAGTCCAGCACGGCGTTACCGTCGTTCTCTATGATCACCGCCTGTGGCGGTGAGACCAGACCTTCTCGCATCGGGGAGTAAACAAGGTTAACGTCGGCCGCGGGTACTATGCGGATTTCCTGATGGAACATATCACTGACGTATAGATTCCCGGAACCGTCAAAGAACAATGCATATGGCCCGTCGAATCCCCCACCGTTTAGAACTGCACCGTAGCCATCCGAATACCCACTCAGATTGCCGGAGTGAGTTGCAATCACCCCCGTACTCACATTTACTTCCCGCACTAGACTGTTACCCGAGTCAGCGATAAACACATTTCCCGCGACATCGACTGCGACTCCGGCCGGAACATTCAAGAGTGCGGCAGTGGCAGGACCGTTATCGCCGGCAAAGCCGAGCTCTCCGGTACCTGCAATCGTTGAAAGAATTCCGGCGGGGCTCAGCTTTCGAATCCGGTTATTCAAGAGATCCGCAATATATAGACTGCCATCGCTTCCGAGCGCGATCCCCCAGGGATAGTTCAACTGCCCAGCAGTCGCTGGCCCGCCATCGCCAGAGAACCCTGCCGTCCCTGTGCCCACTACAGTTGTGATAATCCCGGTCGCCAGGTCAACCTTGCGAATCACATTGTTGCAAGTATCTGAGATATAAAGCGCGTGGTCGCCATCGAACGCGATGCCATCGGGGTTAGCTAGAAGAGCTTGCGTTGCGGGGCCGCCGTCGCCTGAGTAACCCGCTCGACCACCGATGCCGGCGATGGTCTGGATAATGCCGGTTGCCGCGTTGACCATGCGTACTACCTGATTTGCGCTGTCCGCGATGTAGAGGTTCCCTGCGCCATCCAGTTTCACGTCCGCGGGCACGTCCAGCATGGCTGACGTGGCCGGCCCGCCATCACCGCCGAACCCTGGCGTACCATCGCCTGCAACTGTCGAGATTATTTGAGTATTCCCGTCTATTCTGCGAATTCGGTGGTTGTTTGAGTCCGCAATAAACAGATTTCCCGCCGCGTCAGCTGCACCGCCCATCGGCAGATACAGCGATGCCCATTGCGCAAAGATACCGTCGCCGCTATAGATCCATTTTCCATTTCCCGCAACGTCACCAATTTGCTCCGGAACCATGACGACAATTGAGCCCACACACGTTGCGTACAGTAGTTCGCTCCCAAGGACGCTGCCATCGCCTGCCAACAGCACTACTGCGCCCTGGCGAAGTCCCGGATGCAGTGGCTGAAAGTTCACAGCCACTGTGCACATCTGCCCCGCAAAGTAGGTCATCCCGGTCGCACAACTACTTCCCGCCCCAAGCGTAAAATCCTGATTCGGGATTCCTTGCGTCAACACGTTGATCCTGTTCAGCGTCCCTGCGCCGGAGAACACTACTGTCACCGTCCCCGCCTCCGCCGCACCACCTACGTTGACAGGTGACGCAAAGTGATATGCCGATGCCACAGGTACGGTCGCCGCCTCAGCCGAGAGGACAGTGAGCGCAATGATTGGAAGGATCAGTAGAATGTGGACAATCCTCCCGTCGCCCCAGAGAAAGTGCTTCAGGTTCGCAAGCCGGCAGCGAGCTGTGCAGCGGCTTTCGGTCGGCATTAAAGCAAGCCTCCAACCAAATCCAATAGCTAAGAGCAAAGTGAGATTGTTCCAGACACTTGATCGCCATTCCATTTCTGAGGGTCCTCCGGCGAAGGCAAACCATTTGGAGTTAGCCGACCTTCGACCGCCTCTCGGATTCGGTGTCGAATCACAGAAGGCGTGGTTACTCTATCGACTCGTTTTGGGGATTGTTCAACTTCTAGATACGATCTATAACCGGGCCGCGGCCAGGTGAAAGGGATTGGCAGTTGACAGCTGTATCTCGCCAAAAATTCGATCCGGCGGAAAATCAAATGGGTCGACGCAAAGTAGTATTGATTTTCGCGAGCCTTCCGTTCGAGTTATGGCCCGCCATAGTCGTCTCTTCTGTCGCTGTCGCACAATGGCGGAGATTACGGCACAGTGAGATTGACGTTGGCGAAGGCAATCTGAATCACCGAGCAATCAGGAATGCAGACAGCCATCAATGGGCTTCGAAGAGTAGGTTCACTAAAGCAATCACGCTGAACCAAAGCGGCGAATCCTTAGAAATCCCACTTCAGGCCAGCATCCGGGAACATGGGCATCTGATTTTGTTGGAGGGTTCCGCACATCGTGTTGAAGTCGGTCTGACAATTGGGCCTCCACTCGTTGGAGTAGAAGTTGGTTGTACCCAGTGCATTCTCGAGTCCGACATGCGTCGACAACAAACCGCGGCGCATCTGATGCGTCCATTCCGCGTGAAAGTCGAGCCGACTGTACATCGGGGAGCGCATACCGTTGATCTGAGTCAGGTCATATACATCGCGGTTCTGCGCCTCGCTAAGCGCCATATTGTCCGGCGTGTAGGGCCTGCCGGACGCTGCGCTATAGCGGAAGGATGCCGTCCAGTGTCTACCCAGGGGCATATACCCCATGATGTTTCCCACTAGCGGCATATCGAAGTTGCCCTTATGCAGCACCCCGTCGAGACCGGAATACCAACTCCGCATGTAGGTGAGAGAGCCGGTCAAGGTGAGCCGGCGGAAAACCTTGGCATCGACGCTGGTTTCCACTCCGCGCGCCACTCCCTGGCCCTTGCCCACCATCGGGAACATCAGGAATGCCTGCCCAAAGGTGTCCGCGATGTTGGCCATCGACAGTTGAGGGAAGGTTACTGATACCGGATAGTCGCTGTAGAGCTTTTGGTAGGCATTGACAGTAACCTTTATCCTGCGTGTGTCGGCGGCAATGATGCCCGCCGTCAATTGGCGCGAATGGATCGGCGTGAGGGTATGCTGATTGGAGAACGCCAGTAGGTAGAGCGATGGGGGGAGTTGGGCGTACTCCGAATAACCCAAGTGAATCATCCTGCCGAATACCGGCGCGAAGAAGACCGCTTTGCCGGTGGCCGCGGTAGCTCCGACGATTGACCACTGAGAGACGCGTTCGCCCGCCACCACCTTCATGCCGTGCGGCAATTCCACTGCAACCTGCCCATACGCAGCGGAAGTCGCCGGCGTAAACACACGGACAATCGACATCGCATCCCCG
This sequence comes from uncultured Granulicella sp., assembly GCA_964489045.1. Classification (GTDB taxonomy): domain Bacteria; phylum Acidobacteriota; class Terriglobia; order Terriglobales; family Acidobacteriaceae; genus Edaphobacter. The sequence goes on from CAZAXI010000003.1 coordinate 7,977, forward strand.
GGTGTCGGGTCAGAGCTGTATGGATTCGGAATCCCAAACGGCTGCTGTACGTTGTAATTCATACGATCGAGGCTCGCCTGGCCACCCGCGGTCCAGGTAAACCGGTGATTCGATTCGAGGGTCCAGTCGTACTTCAGCGTGGTAATGCCGTCGTGCGAAATCTCGGAGTACACCTGCATGTCGTTCAGCATTTGTGCGTTGTCGATGATCGTCTGTTGTTGTTCGGAGTTGCTGGCGCTCAAGACACCGAAAGACTTCGCCGAAAAGATGTGCTCCCAGTTGATGCCGGTAGTGTTCCGCCAGCCGTTGTAGTGGATGTCAAATGGATTCGTTTCCCACGCATCTGTGGGGGCAGGATGAATCACAATCGAATCGACGCCTGTGAGCGATAACCCCCACCAATTATTCCTGTTGTCCACGCGGTGATCGGCCCGCACCAGTCCGTTAGTATAGATGGGCACGCCGTTCATCCCAATGTTGTCTGTGAACCAGTTTAAAATGCTGCGCCGAAACCCAACGAATATCGAACCGTCATTTCCCAGCGGGCGCTCGACAGAGCCGCCCGTTCCGCCTATGCCAAATTCGGAGCGGGCGTGGTAGCCTACAGGCCCTTCGGGCCGAGTCGACATCTCGACCACGGCGGACAACCGCTGGTCGAACTTGCTGTCGTAGGCGTCGGTGTGCAGCGTGGTGTGCTGAACCGCGGCGTTGTCGATCATGGAAACGAAGCCACCGGTCGTATCCGACAACGCCAGCTGATTGATCGACGGCATCTCGATGTTGTCGACCACGAACAGGGTTTCTGCCGGATTGCCGCCACGAACAATGAAATCATTGCGTTCGTCGTTGTCCGACACCACTCCGGGAAGCGTCTGCATGAACCGCCCGGGGTCTCCGAAGGTGCCGGCGCTCTGCTCCACCTCTTGCGTGCTGATCCTGCGCTCGTAACCCTCGTCTGTATCGGTTGCGTCGGCTGCAGCCGTAACGCGAACGTTAGTGGTCACCGGACTTCGCGCGCCGGCTGCAATTCCTGCAGCGATCGCGGGCGCGCTTGTCGGGATTGGAGCCAACATCTTTGACATAGGTGCAACTGGGGCTGAAGAACCTTTCGCGTCAGTCGAGGATGGAGTAGTCCCGCCGGAGATCTCCGAACCCGAGGCGGCAAGGAGACCGAGTGTAGTCTGCGCGCGCGAAGAATGAGGAGCAAATCCCGAGACAGCAATAGAAATGACCAAAAAGAATTTGCGATTAAGACGTAGCGATCTGTGGACTGAGCTCTGCGACATGGGAGACTCCTCGAATAAACCAAGCGAGTCTCATATCGGCAATCTATGGGTTTTTATCAATCGGCGATCATCGATCAGAAAGCAAATACACAGATTGTGTTATGCATCGAGGCGACCACCGATCTCGCTCGCGAGGGCCAGACATCAGGGGTTTCAGAGTTGCTGCCGGCGAACGTACGAAGCTGGACTATAGTGCTGACTACTGCCAACGGCGAACGGAGGCTCATCTCTATGAGGCGTTCCTGGGTAGAAGCGTCGGATTCTCTTCACCTACTGGAAATGCGATCGCTTTTCACCGGATCACGTCGCGCAGGCTTTCCCTTCGTCGAGAGTAGCCACGCCGGGGAGATTGACTGACGTTACGCACCCCCCCCCGGCAGTGCTCAGGTAATCCCTCAAATCGGTAGCCGGCATCGGCTTCGCAAAATAGTATCCCTGCGCTTCATCGCATCCCGCACGGCCGACGGCATCCAGCGCCGTTAGGTCTTCTACGCCTTCAGCGACGGTCTTAAGCCCGAAGTTTCTCGCCAGACAGACAATCGACTTGACGATGGCGTCTTCCTTGGGGCTACTCGCGATGTTAGTGACCAGACACCGGTCGATTTTGATCTTGTCGAGTTCGATGTTGCGCAGATAGGCGAAGCCCGAGTAGCCCGCTCCAAAGTCGTCGAGCGACAGGCTTACGCCGAGTTCCCTGAGGCCCTTCAAGGTACGAAGCACATCGGGACGCTCTTCAAGCAGCAACGACTCAGTCAATTCCAATTCGAGAGCGGACGAGGGGAGGCACGCCGAGCTGAGCGCGCTGCGGACGGTTCTCACAAGGTCACCGCGCTGAAACTGAGCCGCGGAGAGATTGACCGCGACGGTGGGGATATCAAAGCCCATCTGTTTCCATCGAGCCGCTTCCCGGCAGGCCTCATACAAGACCCACTCTCCTATCTCGACGATCAGTCCTCTGCTCTCGGCGATAGGGATGAAGCGGCCGGGCGGCACCAATCCGAGTTGCGGATGCTGCCAGCGAACAAGCGCCTCCATAGCGATCACTTTTCCGGTTCGAAGACTGATCACCGGCTGATAATAGAGAAGGAACTCCTGTCGAGCGATGGCTTCGCGTATGCCATCGGAAATCAGCATATGATCATCGGGGCCGTGTTCAATGGCCCGAGTGCAAAAGCGAAAGGCATTTGCGCCCTCCTCATCCGCGGCTTGTGCCGCCATATCCGCGAGGTTGTGAAGTGCGTCGAAGTCGTGGCCGTGATCTGGATAGACGGCGGCGCCGATGGAGACAGTAATCGGAAGTTCGAGATTCTGCACCTTGAAAGGAGCGGTCACAGAGTCCAGGATCCTGGAGGCAGCGTGGGAAACAGAATCGAGATTGTCGATGCCAGCAAGCACAATGACGAACTGGTCGCCGTTCATGCGAGTTACCAAGTCGCCTTTCCGGAGGCAGCTCTGCAAGCGTTCCACAACCGACAGCAGGACACGACTGCTGACCTCGAAGCCGAGATTCTTGTTGATGGCATTCAGGCGGCCGATATCGACGGCCAGCAGTGCGCACTTGCCTTTGGGGTGCCGCGCCCGCGCAATGGCCTGGTCAGTGCGCGCTTTGGCTAGCACTGGGTTCGATTGCAAGATGGCCGGATCCTTCACAAGAGGAAACAGACCCGCGAGCCCACCATCATTGCGTCCTCGTTTCCGATGAGCCGATGGGCTGTCCAGCAGTTCGGCGACCGCTTGCTCGCCCGAATTGCGGATGACGCACTGGATCCGATTCCGGCCGATGCGCCGGGTGCTAATTTCAATCGGGAACACCTCACCATTGGAGCTGCGGCGCACCGTCTGACGCTGCATCTCTCTCTCAAGCCGTGAGCAAGCGGCGGGTTCGTCCCACGGACCGGGGTCTTTGCCAAGTGCATCCGCAGACACGGCGAGAAGTTCAGGAAGAGGGTCCCAGCAGCGCTCCTTGGAATTCTGGTTGGCCCCAATCAGACGACCGTCCCAACGAAAGACCATAACGATCTCCCGGTAAGACCCTGTGGGATGTTCCACTCGATCAGTTCGGCTGGGAGTGAGCCTTCTACGCGCTGCCTCGCAGGCAGCAATTCCGGTAACAACCCCGACAGCCACAACTTGTCGCGCTCCGAGTATTGCATGTGAGTCGACCAAACCCGTCACGTATTGCGCGCACATGAGCGCGCCCCTGAGTGCTATCCACATTCGGCTTCCCCGATCGCAATTCTGGTGCAGTGGTTCAACAACCATCCCTCTGGCAAACTCTTGCGTCAGTCTCTGCTCGCCGAGCCGGGCGGCCTGCCATTTGAATCCCCAGAAGTACCCCGATTGACGAGCGTCCGCGAATCGCTCTGGAGACGCTTGTCCAATATCGACCAAATGAGGTGCTTGTTAAGGCTGTCGGCGTCAAATTGTGATTCCGTTCGTCCTTCGTCTGGCTGATCCGCGACAATAGAATTGCCTGTGGTGAGAGGGATCTCATTGAGGATGAGCAGTTTGTGGCCGCGATCCTAGCAATCCGGAGACGAATCCTTCCCAAGTTCTCGGGTGGCAGGACGGCCGCGAAAAAATATACAAATAGCATTCGCCGTTGCCGAACCATGAAATATCCTGAGTATGGAATATCCTGAGTAAAGCCTGTGAGTCACGGTTTGTTTGCGCTCCCTCGAATGTTTCCTTATGAACACTCAGCTAATCCCGCCCAATGGCTGGTCTGATGCTTCCAGCCAAGCTGTGCAACAGCGTGACCGCGCCGCGCGCGCCGCGGAAGAGGCATCTTTTTCGCTGCTCTACGACGAAGCGCTGGTTCTGGGTGGTGAGGGGGCAGTCTCTGAAACAACCGGCGAAGAAGGCGCGGACGATCTGCTCTCCGGTTGCGAGTCTCTCGTATCGCAGTTCGGAGCCAGAGCTGTTCCGCTGGGCATAGCGGGGGAAATACCTGGACTCGGCGGCCAGTTGCATGGCGATAACAGCTCTGCCGTGGCGCCCCGGCCAGCGCTTGCGGATACGGCTGCTGTCGATGCAGAAGTCGGAGCTATCAACGATGCATCCAGAGAGGCCGGTAGGGGCCCCAGCTCTGTAGCTTCGGTTTCGCCCGCCGCTTCGCCAGGGCATCGCGGCGGGTTCAGCAAGAACCGGTTGATCGAGTGGATGGATAAGCACGCGCATTTGCACTCGCTGCATCTTTGCGCTATGTTCTTCCGGCACGGTATGGAAGCAGCGGGCGCAGGCACCGCGGACCGGCCGGTTTCAGGCGACGCCGCGGACTACGGACCTTATCTGTTGAGCCATGGAGCTAAGGAAGTTCCGGTCGAGTCGTACCAACCCCAGGCAGGCGATACCGCGGTGTTCGGCAGGTCAGAGCTTCATCCGGCGGGACACATTGAGATCTTCGACGGCGAGCGGTGGGTTTCCGATTTCGTTCAGCGCGGGTTTTCGCCCTACAGAGATGCGGGCAGCACGCCTTCCTTCAAAATCTACAGGCTCTCTTAATATCCCCGTTTCCTTCTCGACGCGCTCGCATCCACATTCCAGGATACGTTCCGTGGAAAGGCTCAACGCTGCTTGGAAGCGGGTGTGACTAATCTCAATGGCTCATGCTCAAGGGATGCAATCGATTCGGCGGCTTCCTCCCGCTCGGAATCGGATGAAAAGCGGAAAGCAAAACTGACCCGACGGCCATTCGCATTGACTGCCTCCACTTCTTCGATGTTGAGACGCTTCCCGTGAGGGAGTAAGGTGAGCGATCCCGAGGCGCCTTCCCGGACCATGGATTCCATCTTGGCCCGAAGGCCGTCCTCGCCGATGTTCAGGCAGACACCACGGATGATTTGCCCAGGGCACGTGAACTCGACAGGGAATCCCACGAGTATCCGGCGTGAACGATATTGAAAGGGTCGAATCACAAGAGCCAGTTTTTTTGCCGTCGCAACGCTTCGCCAGGACCGCCGCGCGCAATTCTGCACATACTATCGTCAGTATGGCTGCAAGATTTCAATAATCAAGCCTGCGAAGCAACTCCTATAACTCATAGTCGCCCCCAAGTGCGGAATAGCCTCCGGCATCGGGGCAAGAACCCTCCTTCCCGCTGCGGATTTCAAATTGCACCTCAACCCAGCATCCGGGTAGTGGTTGTCAAGATATCCAGAAGTTGCGTATAATTAAGATCCGATTGGGTCACGATGGATTTGTTTTGCGCTTGTACACGTCTCCCCTCTGCGTGCGGACAAGGGATATCTCGTGCGCCCTTAGTTCCTTGACTGGATCCGATGAGCTCGACGCAACTTAAGGCTGAACCTAGGATAATCATCATCGAAGATGATATTCCCCTGGTGAAATTCCTGTCTCGCGAGTTGAAGCGAAGACATTTTCAGGTGGACGTGTGCTCCGATGGCAAGCAGGCCTGCGCTGCTTTGAAGGAGCCCTCCTACGATCTCGCCATTCTCGATTTGAATCTTCCAGACGTCGACGGGATGGATATCCTCAAAGAAGTTCGGGCAGCACGGCCGGAACTTGCCATTCTCGTTCTGACGGCGAGAAAGGGCGCTGACGATCTTGTGGAGGGGTTTGAAAGAGGGGCGGACGATTACCTGGTCAAACCATTTTCTTTCAAGGAGTTACTGGCCAGAGTCCACTCTCTCTTGCGGCGCCGTCCGGCGGCGGCGCAGGAGGCTCAGGTGCAAATTGCCGACCTGACTATGGACCGCGTGGGACACGCAGTCTTCCGTGGTGGGCGGCGCATCGAGCTTACACCGCGTGAATTCGATATCCTCGAATACTTGATGAATCGCGCTGGAAAAGTGGTTACGCGCAAAGACTTAATGGAAGGCGTTTGGCGCGTTCCCTACGATCCTTCCACCAATATTGTGGACGTGTACCTGAAATATGTGCGCGATAAGATCAATAGCAAAGGTGACGCTAAGCTCATCCGTACGGTGCGCGGCGTTGGTTACGTTTTGAACAATGATCAACCCCAACCACACTGAAGCGGCCAACCCACTGTCGCCCGCCGAAGTGCTCGAAAGGCTCTGTTCGAACCTTTCGGAGGGTATCCACGCGGCGGCGCAGCCGCTCGCGACTCTACGCGCGGGGCTGAGCGAGGAGTGCATCCGATACTTGAGCGAGAATGAACTGCGCGACTTGGCCGCCGACCTCTCCCAGGAAGGGGCACGGCTAAGCGGAATGTTCGACGCGATAAGACTGTTGGTGGCCGCGGAGAGTTCCGGCCTGCAAGTGGCGAGTGAGGGACTCAACCCGCTACTCGAGGGCGCAGCTCAGGAGTGCAAATCCCTATTCCGCGAGGCTCGTGTGCAATTGCACCTGATTTTACCGATGGATTCTGTTGAGGTCCTCGCCGATCGCGGCAGGACACTCAAAGCTCTCTCGGACGTTTTGTGCGCCTCTCTCTCCGTCTCCAGCGCAGGTGACACGGTGGAACTGGCGGGCATACGCGATTTGAACACGGCGAAGGTTGAAATCAGGAACCTCGGTTCCACTACAGCAACTCTAGCCGCTGAGTTCAACTTGAGGATGAATGCGGCTGAAGCCATGGTGCGCAGACAGTGTGGCTGCCTCACTTGGTCCATGGCGCCATTTATGGTGCGGATAACCCTGATGAAAGCTCCGAGCAGCGCACAAGGATCGCCCGGATGAGCGAAGCTACGGCAAAACTACGAACCGAGGAAGAGCGCTCAATCAGAGTGCTGCTGGTAAGCCCGAACACGCGCCTAAGAACGGCGCTGCGCGAAAAACTGCGCGCTCCGCGCTGGTCCCTCATTGAAGCCACCAGCGGCGCCGAGGCGCTGGAGTATCTCCACGAGGAGCCAAGCGAAGTCCTGCTGGTCGACCCACTGCTCCCTGACCTGGAATCGGGAGAATTCAGTGCACTTGTTCGCGAGCAGTTTCCCGGAATCCAAATCCTCACTGTAAATTCGCACACAGGCACGCTGATTCTAGGCGCTTCGTCCCCCACTTCACTCGCGGCCCGGGTTTCCGAGGCACTCTGCAGCGGCGCCGCTTCCCAAGCGCGCACGTCGCTCCCACTGGAAATCCAGCAATTGCGCTCCGGCGGCGAAGAGCAGGCCGGTATTCGCGGCATGGTTGGCCGCTCGCCGGCAATGCAGCAGATCTACAACCTTGTTCGCCGGGTCGCCAAACGAGATACTACCGTGCTTGTCAGCGGAGAAAGCGGCACAGGAAAAGATCTCGTCGCACAAGCAATCCACCTGCTAAGCGCGCGTCAGAATCAGCCTTTTGTCGTGATCAATTGCGCCGCTATCCCCGAACCGTTGCTGGAAGCCGAGCTTTTCGGCTATGTCAAGGGCTCTTTTACGGGGGCCGTCCAGTCGCGCATCGGGCGGATTCACGCCGCACATGGCGGAACACTGTTTCTCGATGAGATTGGAGAGATGCCACTGTCGCTTCAGAGCAAGATCCTGCGTTTCCTTGAGCAGGGCGAGGTTCAACGTATTGGCGGCAACGACAATCTCAAGGTAGACGTCCGCGTGGTGGCTGCCACTAATGCCGATTTACCCACATTGGTTCAACAAAAGCTTTTCCGCGAGGATCTCTACTACCGCCTGGCGATCTTCCCGATCAAGCTTCCTCCGCTGCGCGAACGCACCGGAGATGTTTCCAGACTGGTGCCGGCACTTTTGGCGAAACTGGCGCCGGGCGTAGTCATCAGCTCCGCTGCGCTCGAAGTATTAGAAGGTCACCGCTGGCCGGGGAATGTCCGGGAGCTCCGCAACGTGTTGGAGCGCTCCTGCATTTTAGCGGGGGACGAACGAGAGATTCAGGCACACGACATACTACTCTAAGCAAAGAGTTTCTACACCTGATTCCGCCGTGATGCTGCCAAAAAGCTGGCAGTTTTTTCCCAAAATGCGACTGTCAGGCCGGAATGGCAACCGTCGTGCATTACCACTAGGCAGATGCTGCCTAGTTCTCATTTACTCCTCATTGAAACGCCGCCAGCCACCTCCGCAACAGGCGGGGAGGCAGGCATTATGCAAGTGGCTGCGCCAACCGCGCAGGGCGCCAAGCGTGTCCCTCCACGGTCGGCTCTGATGTTGGCTGATGCATTCTCGGAATTCATTGCGTCCTCGTCGCGGCTGGAATCCTCTTACCACCAACTACAACAAGAAGTATGCGAGTTGAGCCTGGAGCTCTCGCGGCGCAATGCCGCCCTCGAGAAAAGCCAAGCTGAGAACGAGCGCATGCGTCTGGCTTTGCAACAAATTGTGGACTTCATGCCGTGCGGAGTGTTGGTTCTTGGCCGCGAGGGCGAGATTCTCGTTCTCAATCCCGAGGCCCAGCGCCTGCTGGGAGCGGATAAGGACCTTTCCGCGCGGGATAAAGCGAAGCCGCGCTGGATCAACGGAAGGAGCGGTCTCGAAGATCTGAAAGCCTTTGCGAATCAGGAAGAATCCGGTGAAGCAGTGCGGGAGTTCCACATTTTGGATGGCGGGCCGGCGCGCTGGATTGAGGCTCGCAAGCGGCATTTGGTGCAGGCGGCTCAAACCCCGGCCAGTGAACGCACCATTCTTGTTCTGCGCGACGTTACGGCCCAAAAACGCGCAGAGCAGGACCGCGAATCCGGACGCAAGGCCATGGCGCTGGCTGAAGTCGGCGCTGTGCTCGCGCACGAGATTAGAAATCCATTGGCGAGTCTTGAGTTATTCGCCCGGCTAATTGAAATCGATGAAGATGAGCGCGATCAATGGATTTCTCATCTGCGTGCCGGCATCCGGTCTCTCTCCGGCACCGTGAACAACGTGCTCAGCTTTCACTCCGGAGCTCTCGTGCTTGCGCCGATTCATTTGTATTCGGTCATTGTCAACGCCCTCAGATTTGTAAAGCCCTTAGCTGCACAGACCGGTGTTTCGCTAGATTGGCCATCAAGCGGCCAGTGGGGATGGATCCTCGGCAACGAGGAAGCCCTTCAACAGGTGGTGTTAAACCTGGTTTCAAACGCGGTCCGTCACACGCCGCCGAGCGGGCGCATTGCAATCTCCTTCCGATCGGAGCCGGCTTCCGTCGACACACCCGAGCAGGTGTTGGTGGAATTCGCGGATACCGGTTGCGGAATCGCGAGCAGCCAGATCGGCCGCATCTTCGAGCAAGGATTCAGTGGAGGCGGAAACAGCGCCGGCCTGGGCCTGGCCGTGTGCGAGCGGATCATGAAAGAACACGGAGGTGGGATCTCGGCTGCCAACGGAATCCATGGTGGGGCGCGATTCACGCTGCGCTTACCGCTGCTGAAACCAGAGGTGGTTGAGGCATGAACCTTTTACCGGCAAAACAATCGCGAGTGCTCGTTGTGGATGACGAAGCTGGGGTGCGAACTGCCCTGGAGGCGAGCTTCCTGCGCCAGGGTTGGTGCGTGGAAACTGCTCGAGGAGTGCAGGAAGCTTCTCTGGCGATGAACCGCATGCGCTTTGACCTCGTGGTCAGCGACATTCGCATGCGCGATGGGGACGGCTTCGATGTGCTGAGTTCTGCCCGCAAGAGCGCACCGTCCACGCCAGTCATTCTGCTTACGGCTTACGGAAGCGTTCCGGAAGCGGTGGTGTCAATGCGGGGTGGAGCCTTTGATTACCTGACCAAACCAGTCACCTTCGAGCAGTTGCAAACGGCGGCCCATAAAGTGATGCAGCGCGCCGGCCAATCCGGAATCGATGCTGCGTCGCGTGCCGGCACGGCAAGCACGAGGATCGTTGGCCGCTCCGCGCAACTACTGAAGGCGCTGGAACGCAGTCGCGCTGCAGCCAGCACCGATGCCGACGTGCTGATCGAAGCCGAAAGCGGAACTGGCAAGGAGTTGTTCGCACGCTATATTCACGACGCCAGCAGCCGCAGCCGCAAGCCGTTTGTGGCCATCAATTGTGCGGCGCTGCCCGAGAGCCTTTTGGAAAGCGAGCTATTCGGACACGCCAGGGGTGCGTTTACCGGCGCTAACGCCGCCAAGCCTGGCAAGCTTGAGTTAGCCAACGGAGGCACGCTCCTTCTCGACGAGATCGGAGAGATGCCGCTCAATCTTCAACCCAAGCTGCTGCGTGTGTTGCAGGAGCGTGAGTTCGAACGCCTGGGCGAAACGCGGAATATCCGGCTGGATATCCGGGTAGTGGCCACCACCAACGCTCCGCTGGCCACCATGGTTGAGGATGGCCGGTTCCGCAGCGATTTGTTTTATCGGCTGAATGTCATCCCGCTTTCAATTCCGCCGCTGCGTGAACGCTGCGACGACATACCCATACTGGCTGAGCACTTCGCCGCGAAGTTTGCCGCCGGGAACGGAAGCGAAATCCCGATTCTGTCGCCTGGTTTCCTTAAGCAAATGCAAACGCATTCATGGCCAGGCAACGTGAGAGAGCTAGCCAACTTCATGCGCCGCGTCTTGTCACTCCACCAAGACGGTGTGATTGACGCAGAGCACTTCAACGAAGAGTCTCGCGATTTTCCCACAGCGCGGCCTGAGCCGGCCTCCATGCCGGCGGTGGGCATGACGATTTCGACGCTTGAACGCGTGCACCTGGAGAACACGCTAGCCCTTACCAATGGCAACCGCACGCACGCGGCGGAAATGCTGGGCATCAGCCTGCGCACCATGCGTAACAAGATCAAAGAGTATGGATTACCGGCGAGGAGGTACGCATGAGCGACCAGGCCGCAACGATTTCGGGATTAGAGAGCTTTCTGCGACTTACATCGCTCCGCGAGAAAGCCATCTCCACCAACATGGCCAATGTCGACACGCCTGGCTATCACACGCAGGACATCGACTTCCAGGCGGAGTTTAATCGCGCGATATCCACACCGCAGGGCGATGGAGAGAATGGCGGGATGATGCAGCTGGAGCCGGCGGCACGCGAGGTGCCAGGCCTGATGGAACGCGCCGATGGCAACAACGTGGACCTCGACCGCGAAGCAATGGCCATGTCGCAGGTTCAACTGCAGTACCAGCTTGGCATCCAACTCATCCGCAGTCAATTCCATACGCTCCTGAGCGCAATTAAGGACGGAAACTAGAAATGAACCTGTTCAATTCATTGGAAATAAGCGCTTCCGCGCTGTCGGCCGAGCGCCAGAGGTCCGAGGTGGTTGCGGCCAACCTGGCGAACGCCGAGACTACACGCACCGAGGCGGGCGGACCATTCCATCGCCGCGAGGTGGTGTTCCGGTCTGCGGGCCAGCCGTTCGGGTTGACCTTGGCCAACGCGGTCAACGGGGGTGGGGGTAAAGCTGGCGGCGTCGAGATCTCGGACGTGATTGACGATCCCACTCCCCCGATCATGCGCTATGAGCCTGGCCATCCGGATGCGAACCAGGACGGCTACGTGGCATATCCAGCCATCAACCCGGTTTCGGAGATGGTGGACCTGGAGGACTCGGTTCGCGCCTACCAACTCAACGCTTCTGCAGTATCCGCGACCAAACAGATGATTCAGCAGTCTTTCGATGTTCTCAAGAGCTAACGCAAAGGATTCAGACAAATGAGCAATGCAATTCCAGGACTGGGTTCGATCGGATCGACGGGATCAATCGGGTCAATAGGGCCTGGCGCCTCCATGCCCGGCGCGACGCCTCTCGACCAGACAGGATCCACCAGCTTTACCGGTGTTTTGTCGAACGCGGTTCAACAGGTGGACCAACTCAACACCGGAGCGTCGCAGCAGATCAGCAATCTGCTGCAGGGCGGGAACTCCGACGTCAGCTCGGTAATGATTGCCGTCGAAAAAGCAGACGTGGCCTTTCAACTCATGATGCAGGTGCGCAATAAGATTGTGAACGCCTATCAGGAAATTGAGAAGATGCAGTTTTAGGTTTGTAACCCCACGAGGAATGTGTATTCCGAGCCTCACCCCCGGGCCGCACGGTTCCCTGCTCAGCAAATCACTTCGACTACGAAAGCTACAGGATCATGGCAGTCAATCAACCAGTACCAGTGTCTTCACTGGCGAAAAGCGGAAACGATATCTTGAGCCGGGCAAAGACCTTTTGGTCGCGGCTGACCCAGCAGCAGCGACGGTTTCTCGGTGTGGGCCTGGCGGTTACCGTGGTCGCTTGCGGCGTGTGCGCAAACTTTATTGCAACACCCACCTACAAGCCCGTAATGACAGGGCTTGAGGCCGGTGATGTGCAAGCGATCGTGGCGCAACTGGCGGCGAAAAACATTCCCGCGCAGGTGAGTCCGGACGGTACGACGATCAGCGTTCCGTCTTCGCAACTTGACGCCGCGCGGCTCGAAGTCGCCGCGCAAGACTCACCCCATAGCGGCCGCATCGGATTCGAGATTTTCGATAAGACTTCGTGGGGTGAGACCGAGTTTGACGAAAAAGTGAACTACCAGCGCGCTCTTGAAGGAGAGTTAGAGCGGACCATCCAGACGTTGCGCAATGTGAAGAGCGCGCGCGTGCACTTGGTGATGGCCAACAATTCCGTGTTCACGGACCAGGATCGCGGCGCCAAATCGTCCGTGGCGCTGCGGCTGCGGAGCGGAACACTCTCGCGAGCGGAAGCGCAGCAGATTGCACGCCTGGTCTCCGGCGCGGTGGACCAGCTCGATCCCAAAGACGTGGTGATCGTGGATGCGGATTCGAACCGTTCGCTGGGCACGGATGCGGATGGGGACGACAGCGACGGTCTCGACAAACAACTGACGCGGCGGATCATGGATACACTCTCGCCCGTTGTTGGCGCAGACAATCTGCGCGCAACCGTGAATGTGGAGTACGAAACGGGCAGCACGGAAGAGAACACCGAGAAGTACGATCCCGACGTGAGCGTGCCGCTGACTATGCAGCGCTCTGAGGAGAGTAGCGGGCCAAACGGATCCATCGGGGGAGTACCGGGGACCTCAAGCAATCTGCCCGCAGCCAAGAAGGCGCCCGCCACTGCCAGCGCGGCTTCCGGTCCCTCCACAAGCACCGAAAGCGCCACCTACGGGGTGAACAGGACAACGCGCCACACTATCGAGCCGGCGGGTGGAACCCGCCGCATCACGGCGGCATTGGTTCTGGATGATGCCGTAGAGCGCGTCTGGCAGGGCGGGCACTGGGTGACAACGCACCGGAAATGGCGGCCTGATGAAATTCAGAACATCACCAGTCTCGCCCAGGCGGCGATCGGTTTCAACAGCGCACGCGGCGATGTTGTTACCGTTCAGAACTTGAGCTTCGACCGGCCGGCCGAAGACGGCCCCACGGCGGTCAGCGTGATGGATCGCACGCGCAAAGGGCTGGACGATTTCGCGCCGTATATCCGCTACGGGGTACTGCTTGCCCTCTTCATTCTTGTCTACCTCTTGACCATCCGCCCCATCCAGAAAAGAATCCTGGCGTCGGCGGATCCAGCCCATCTTTCAGCTTCTGCTGGGCAGGCGCCTGAGCCGGGACACATCGAATCCAAGCCGATGCCTGCTCTAGCGTCGGTGGCTGCGGCGGCTCAGCGTTCTCTGGCGCTCAAGAAGGAGTTGGCGGCGTACGTGCGTTCCGAACCAGAAAATAGCACGACCGCGATTCACATGTGGCTGAACGAGGAGAAGCGATGATGAATCTGGCGGCACTGAGCGGCGCGCGCAAAGCAGCCATTCTGCTTACCGTTCTGGGCGAGGAGCCGGCGGCGGTCATCTTCCGCAATCTGAGCGAAAACGACTTGCAGCGGGTTACGGACGAAGTGGCCAGCCTGGGACCGATTCCGCCGGAAGTATCGCTGCAGGTCTTCGAAGAGTACCAGCGAATGACCATCGGCCAGGACGAGTTTTCGAGCGGTGGCTTGCAGCTTGCCCGGAAGTTCCTGGTCAAGGCATTCGGCGATGCTGATGCTGATAGCATCATGCAGCGGATTGCAAAAGCACGTGAGCTCAATCCGCGCGAAGCACTGATGCGGGCCGATCCCCAAAAGCTGGCGAAGTTTCTGGAAGGAGAACATCCGCAAGCCATCGCCCTAATCCTGGGACAGCTCGGCGACCGCCAGGCATCGGCGCTGTTAATGAGCTTGCCCTCGGGGGTTCGGGCCGAAGCGGTGAAGAGGCTGGCAAATCTGAGGAAGTTCTCGCCGGAGATGGCTAACAAAGTGGCGGAGGTCCTAACCCGCCGCATGCGGGCAATCGGCGAACAGGACAAGCGCACATATTCCGGGTTCCACAGTGCGGCAGCCATCATGAATCGCATTGACGCCTCAGCGGCGCAAGAAGTCCTCGAGAGCCTTGAGAACGATGACTCGCAGCTGGCCGCAGGCATCAGAGACCTTATGTTTACCTTTAATGACTTCCTCCAGGTGGAGAAGTCGCAGATTCGCGAGCTTTGCACTACCACTGACAAGCGTGCACTTGCGACGGCTCTGAAGGGAGCGAGTGAGGAGATGAAAGAAGTGTTTTTCAGCACCATGTCATCACGCGCCGTGGAAATGCTGAAGGAAGACATGGAGTCTATGGGGGCGGTGCGCCACAAGGAAGTGATAAAGGCGCAGAACGAAATCGTGGCAACCGCGCGACAGCTCGAGTCAGAAGGCAAGATTGTATTGAAAGGCGACGCCAGCGATGAACTCATCGTCTAGGAAAATGACGTTTTTGAAAGACTCCGTATTATCGTTCCTTTACCCGGAGATGGATAAGCCGGAACCCGGAAGTCCCAGGGCAAACCAAAGCAACGATGCCGGCGCGTCCAACGAGCCGACTACGGCCGCAGGCCCAACGCCTGCCGAAATCGAAGCATCGCACCAACAGGCGCGCACGCAGGCCATAGCCGAGACCGAAAAACGTCTGCGGCGGGAGTACGAAGAGAAGCTGGCGCGCGAAGCTGTGCGAATCGGCAGCGCGATTGACGCGTTCGCCCATGAGCGGCAGGCTTACTTTTCGCAAGTCGAGAGCGAAGTGGTGCGGCTGGCGTTGGCCATCGCCGCCCGGGTTCTTCATCGCGAAGCCCAGGTCGATCCCATGCTACTCGCGGCGCTGGTGCGCGTTGCGGTCGAAAAAATGCACGAGGGGACCAGCGTTACGCTGCGCGTGGCGCCGGGGACTGCTGCCAAATGGCGCGATTATTTGGGCGGAACGATCAACGGCTCGACCATCACGGTCAACGAGGATCCTCAGGCTGACCCCGAGGGTTGCATTCTCGAAACCGAACTGGGAACAGCGAATTTCGCCATTGAATCGCAATTGAAAGAAGTGGAGCAGGGATTCTTCGATCTCCTTGCCCATCGGCCCGCCGTCGGATGAACTCTGCAGGTTTGCTCGATCCATATTTTCAACGCCTCGATCGCAGCGCAACCTTGCGTTGGCGGGGCCGGATTCTTCAGGTAACCGGAAATCTGATTGAGTCAGAAGGCCCCTTCTGCTCCATCGGTGAGTCCTGCGAGATTACCGCCGCCGACGGGAGCGTTTATCCCGGCGAGGTCGTCGGGTTCAAAGGATCCACGGTTCTCTCCATGACTCTGGAGAACCCGCAAGGCATTCGTTTCGGAGATTGCATCGCGGCCCTCGGAGTTCGGCCTTCTATTCGCGTCGGCGACAGACTGCTGGGCCGGGTGATCGACGCAACCGGAGAGCCGCTCGACGATTTGGGCCCGTATCGCGCCGAAAAAACGATGTGGGTAGAAGGGAGCGCACCGCGCCCACTTGATCGCGTTCCCATCCGCGAGCCGCTGGGCTGCGGGATTCGCGCACTGGACGGGTTCATGACCTGTGGCCGTGGCCAGCGCATGGGGATTTTTGGCGGCAGCGGCGTGGGCAAGAGTACTCTGCTGTCCATGATGGTGCGGGGAACCAGCGCGGACGTAACCGTCCTCGCATTAGTGGGCGAACGCGGGCGCGAGGTCGCAGAGTTCCTTGAAGTGATGGGCGAGGAGGGTCGGAAACGCGCCGTTGTAGTGGTCTCCACTTCCGATCAATCTCCACTGTTACGCTTGCGCGCGGCTCTATCGGCCACTGCCATTGCCGAGTACTTCGCAGCCGAAGGCAAGAACGTTCTGCTCGTCACTGATTCGCTCACTCGCTTTGCCATGGCGCAGCGGGAAATCGGCCTCTCTGCGGGCGAGCCGCCGACGGCGAAAGGGTACACTCCTTCGGTGCTCAACAAGCTTGCTCGGCTGGTGGAGAGGGCGGGCTGCTTCAAAACAGGCAGCATTACCGGGTTCTATACCGTTCTTATGGAAGGCGACGATCAGCAGGATCCGGTCGCCGACACAGTGCGCTCCCTGCTCGACGGGCACATCATCCTGGACAGAAATCTGGCCATGAAGGATCACTACCCCCCTATCGCCATTCTGGCGAGCCTGAGCCGTCTCATGCCTTCGGTCGCCGGCGAGCAACATATGAACAAGGCCAAGGCTCTGCGACAACTGATGGCGTCTTATGCGCGCTCCGAGGATCTGATCCGCATCGGAGCTTACCAGAAAGGCGCCGATCCGATGCTTGATCGTGCGGTAGAAATCCTCCCTAACTTGAACGCGTTTCTGCATCAGGGTTCGGGCGAGACCATCCCGATCTCCGCCGCAGTCAATTCCCTTCTCGAGGTTCCGAGCTAGCATGAGCTATCACTTTCCCTTATCACCCGTGCTTTGGCTGCGCGGCACTGCCGAAGAGCGCGAGGAGCGGCTGCTCCAGAACATCCATCAGGAAATTGCCTTGACCGCCGAGCAGTTGAACACCGCTACAGCGGAAATCGCCGCCTCCGAGGCCGGCAGAGGCAGCGAGGTCGCGCGGCACTGCAGCGGAATCCATTTGCACACCTGGTATGAACATCTTGAAGAGTTGCGCCAAAGGCGAAAGGAACTCGAAGAGAGGATGGAGAAGCTCGAGGAGCTTCGCGCCAAGCAGATGATCGCCTATCAGGCGGCACGACGCGATCGCGAGATGCTCGATGAGCTTCACAACCAGAAGCGCGCGGCATATGAGGCTGATGCGGCGCGGCGCGAACAAAGCAGGCTCGACGATACATTTGGAGCGCAATACGCCCGCGGACTACGCGGTGGCGTCAAATAGCACTGATTTCTCTTTCTCGCACGCCCGAACGCTTTTCTTCCCCTCCCGCCACGGCCAATATCTCATGCACACGGAATTGGGATTTCTTTCCGTTCCATTGCATGGACATTCCAATCAAACTCTCTCGTTCATGATTCGTTATTCAACAGGCGGCGTCGCGCGAATGATTGCGTAGATAGAGCCTCTGCGCCGACACGCTGCCGAGCGAACTAGGCATGCTTTGCCGATCGGTTCCCGGCAGCTTTTGCCCATTCTGCCCCAATGCGCCCGTCAACGCTTAGGACCATGTCTCTGAATTCACTTGAGTAAACAGAGCGGAGGGGCGCGGATTAGTTTTGGCGTCGCAATTGCTACTAGATAGGCGTGATCGCATCAGCCAACATTGCCGCAACTACCGCGCCAAGAGCGCACGTGCTTCGCCCGCATGACCACAGCGTCGTCGATCACGAGCAGGGGTCCTTCGGCGATACGATGCTTGCGGCTGCTAGCGTGTTCAGAGACTCAGCCGTCCCGGGTTCTTTGATCGGGAGCCGCATTGGCGAGAGCACAGGGAAGCCGGGAGATACCAAAACCACGCCCAGCTCCGGCGATCCGGATGAAGTTCAGGAAACCACCGGCGATTCAATGCTTGCTGCAGAACAAACGTCTGGACAAGCAGCCGTCGCGTCATCGTCGAATGTGAACCCCACTGGCGGAAATGATGACAAGCGCGGAATCACAACGGCCATCGTTGCCGGGAAGAACTCACAGAACACAGGGGCGAGAGGCCAGGCGGCGAATGAAGGCGTGAACACCGCTTCCGCGCAGTTGCCGGATTACTTCAACTTTCAACCAGTGTCAGCCCAGCTGGCGAGTTCGCCCGCGGCATGCTTCTCCGGCGACAGATTTGACGGATCGATGAATGCTGAAGCCTCGGAAGCAAATGCAGAAGTGAATTCGCAATCTGTCCCCGGCGAGTGTAATACCACTAAAGATCAGCCTGTACCCGCGAGCACAGCAGCACAATCAGAAGTGGGGCCTCCTGCGACCACGGTGGAAGGCACAGCAAATTCAGGAACCGATGCGCGATCAGCGACAGATGCGCAGGCCACCGACTCCTTGTCGAGTCCGCAATCCACTGCGCACCAGGCCGCTACCACTCGCCGCGACGAGGCTGTGACCAACGCCGATTCCGCAGATCGCGCCGCAGTTGAATCGGCAATGCAGGCTTCGCTTCAAAAGCTTGTACCCGAACGGACAGCGGCGGTGCAACCGAGCACACTGAGCCAGGCCGCGACCGAGGGAAGCAAATTGCAGCCGCCTTCGGCGGCCCAGAATTCGCATTCCACAGAGATCAGTGGCTCAAGCGGAACAGCCGGGCCTTCGGTCAACGGCAACGCGACAATCGCCGGGTTCTCTATAGCCCCCCAGACTGTTTTTTCCGCGGTTGGCGGCACAGCGACCCCGAACATGAACGACGACCTTGGCAAGAGCGACCCCTCAGTAGCCGCAGCGGGGGCGAAGCAGCAGACAAACGCGAGCGCTTCGAACGCGCCCGACAATGGGACATCTGCAGGTCAAGGTCAAGTCTCACCCAATCCGCAGCCGGCGAGCGTGACCGCAACAGCGCAGAGTGCCCCCGCTTCCGCGGTGGATGCTCCACTTCATGTTGTACAAGATGGCACCGGGCATCCGCCCAGCGGAGCGAACTCATCCGTCTTCAATTCTCCGGGCAGTTCAGGAACCTCCGGCCGGACATCGCAGACGCAAGAGAGCGGACCCAATGGCACAGAGTCTCAACCCGCGGTCGCCGCGATCAATGCCGCACGCCTGATCCAGCGAGTTAACGACTCGGAAATCCGCGTCGGCATGCATTCGGCTGATTTCGGCAATGTTTCGATTAGCACGATCACCTCGCGCGGAGCGATCTCGGCGCAGATCTCACTGGATCACGGCGAACTGGCTAAGACGATTGCAGCGCACCTGCCCGAGACACAGACACGGCTTAGCGCTAGCCAGCCGGTTGAGGTTCGCATTTCGACTAACCAGCAGGGCACCGGAGGCATGGGCACCGATCAAGGCGGAACGCAACAGGACACAACAGGGAAGGGTTCCGGCAGCAACCGCCAGCCGAGCCAGGATTATTCAAGCGACTCGATGATTCGGGCGCCGGAAACCGTCCTGGCTGGCCTTGCCGCAGCGCCACCGGAAAGCAATGCAGTTTCATCGCGCCTGGACATCAGAGTTTAGAGTACGAATCGAATTTCAGAATACAAGGAGTTGAACTTATGAGCAGTGCACTTCAGAATCTTCAAGCGGCAACCCCGCCTTACATGCCGCTCACCGGCGGCACAACCTCAACAGCGACAACCGCATCCTCAAGCTCCAGTAGCTCATCGGGCGGCATGGACGCTAGCAATATTGGATCGACGTTTCTGAGCCTTCTCTCGCAGGAATTGCAGAATCAGGATCCCACCGATCCCGTCGATTCCACCCAGATGGTAGGGCAGATGATCTCGCTGAACCAACTGGATCAGCTCATCTCCATCAATCAGTCGCTCAGCCAGCCGGCGAGTAGTGCGTCCCCCGCCAGCGCCGCTGTATCCACGGGGGCGAATTCCATCGCCTCCGCGCACGCGGTCACGGCACAAAGCACACCGTCTCCGGTAGCCGCGCAAACGAGTTCGCTGCCGTTCGATCCCAGCACCATGATGCCCTGGGGATTCAGTAATCCGGGCTCATCGCCCACTGCAGTTCCTGCCGCAGCAAGCGGAGCGGCTAACATCAACAATCTAAACTTGAATTCCACAGGGAGTTACTAATGGCCTCGTTCGCAATACCACTGTCTGGACTCACGGCTTCTCAGGATGAGATGTCGACTATTTCCAACAATCTTGCCAACATGAGCACCGATGGCTACAAAGACGAGAATCTCGTCTTCAGCGATATCTTCGCGCAAACCGGCGCCGTGAATGGTGCCGGAGATCCTATGCAGTCGGGATTGGGCGTTACTTCATCGGCGACGGTCTCGGACTTTTCAGATGGAACGCTCAATAGCACCGGGATCGCATCGAATATGGCCCTCTCGGGCGATGGATTCTTCGTTCTGCAGCAGGCCAACGGGGTGCCCGCCTATACGCGCGCTGGCGATTTCACGGCGAACAACTCCGGAAACCTGGTCACGCCCAGCGGGGACCTGGTGATGGGATATCCCGCTGCGAACGGGGTCGTGAATATGTCTTCTCCGCTGCAGCCTATGCAGGTCGGATCCGGCGTAACTACACCCGCCTCTGCCACCAGCAGCATTCAGGTTACCGCCAATTTGGACTCCAACACCGCGATCGGCGGCGCGGTGCCCACTAGCACGCTTGAGGTCTATGATTCGCTGGGTAACCAACAGCAGTTGACAATCTCGTACACCATAACCGGCGTGAATACCTGGGGCTACACTGTATCGGTGCCGAGCGCCGCTCTCACGGCCGGAGCAACTGGAAACACGACGGTCGGGTCTGGAACGCTGAACTTCGACAGCAACGGCAACCTGGCATCGATCACCAACGCGCAGCCCATCATACTGCCAACACTCGCCGATGGCGCGACCGCGCCCCAGACGATCGCAGGCCCATTTGGCACCGCCGCCAATCCCACCATCACCCAGGTGGCCTCAGCCAGCACGACCAGCGCCACCAACCAGAACGGCTATGCCAGCGGAACACTCTCCAGCTATGCCGTCCAGACCGACGGCACGGTCGAAGGCACGTTCACCAACGGCCAAACCCTCGCGCTGGGCCAGGTTGCCGTGGCGTCATTTGCCAACAACCAGGGGCTGTTGGCAACCGGGAACAACAACTACCAGGCGACATTTGCGTCTGGCTCGGCAGTGGCAGGCCTCGCCGGCACTGGTGGCCGTGGCACGATCGTGGGCGGTTCCGTAGAGGAGTCGAACGTGGACATAGCCGCAGAGTTCTCGAAGCTCATCGAAGCCCAGCAGTCGTATGCCGCCAGCGCCAAGTCGATTACGACGTTCCAGCAGATGTCACAAGAAACGCTGCAGATGCTGCAGTAGCGCAATGTGGGACCTCAGGCTCAGCGCCAAAAGCGCATGGGCCTGGGATCCCGGTTGGGCAAACGCGGGATCAGTCTTGCCGCAAAAACGAAAGCCCGTGTCAACGTTGCCGCCTAGGATGCTCAGTCCGGCGGAACCGACGTCACGCACTGAAACAAAACCGGAAATCGGTTCTGTGCGGTCTCGAACGGATTCTCCGCGCAGCCGTTGACTTAGGTTTGGATTAGAGCCCACTCGCCTCGCGCCCTCGCCTGGCAGGCGGTCTCTCATGCGGCGCCCGCTTCTCATTGTGCCCTCACCGACGCCCGCAGGCTGTCAGCCGCGGTACTGCTCCCTCATGCGGGGTGGCGCAACCGGTTCCTTCTTGAAACTAGAGCTACTTAGCCACTGGTCGAGCGGCGCACGCAGTTTCATCGCGTGCGAACCGGCAAATGGTCTCTCAGTTGCAATTAGTCATGACAGAGATTCCGCGCCTGGAAATTACCAGCCAGCGCGTTCCCTCCAGGAAATAGCGCCCGCACTTCGAAAGAAACGAGCAATTGAAAACTTTAACTCAATCTGAAGCCTTGCCGGCGCCGTCAGGCCAGCTGCATGTGGCAAAGCCGCACGAGCGCGACCCGGCTGAGATTCTGCCCTGGCTGCCTTGCACGCTGGCAGTCGATCTGCCGGTAATCCGATTCATGGTCCGCGATCTGATTCGGCTTGGCGTGGGCTCGATTGTCGAGACTGCTTACCACCAGAGCAGCGATCTCCCCCTACGAGTCAACGGACAGCTTGTGGGATGGACCGAATTCGAAGTAGTGGGAGAACGTCTCGCCGTGCGGCTTACTGACCTGACATGAAGAATATGCCCACATTCAATTTGTCTGACCCCATCGTCGCTGCCGAAGTGCAGCCGGTTTCGACCCCAGTCAACCGGCGCTTTCGGGATCTGGCGCGGCACACGGCGGCGCTGCTTTCCAAAACTCGGTCGTGGATATCCGCCTTGCTGGAATCGCGCTCGAGCGCGCGTAAGTTGTGGCTCGAAGAGACCGTGTCACTTGGCCAGAAGCGCTTTCTTGCGCTGGTGAATGTGAACGGGAAGCATTTACTGATCGGCGGCGGAGCGCAGGAAGTAACACTGCTCGCCGAGTTGGGTACAGCCAAGGCGCGCGGCGCTACGAACGAGCGCCGACGTTCCCGCGATGGACGCACCGATGCGCCCCGGCCCGGCCGCAAGATTAAGGCCCCAGTCCAGACAGATCTCCAGACGGGCCGCATCAAGCCGTACGCAATCGCGGCGCCTACTCTCAAGCAATTGGTGCAGGTCGCAGGCGAGCCGCGGGCCAAGCGCACCCGCAAGCGTTCGGCCCAGATCGAGGCAGAGGCAGGAAAATGCGCATGAAAAAGTCTCTGATCGCCGGGGCAGTGATGTGCCTTTTGCTCGGTCTCCATCCCGCTGCCGGTTTAGCCGGCGTATACAATTTGCGGCCGGAAGCCGGGGTCCGGCAGTCGCTGAATTCTGCGCAGTTCGACCCGGCGCCTCCGTCGGGCAATAGCCCGCTTGCCGCCTCACCCAGCATGTCCCTTGATCCGAATGAAATCCAGATCAAGGGCCTGGGCGGAAACTCCCCGCAATCGACCATCTTCGTTTTGCTGACGGTCCTCACGCTCATTCCTTCGATTTTGATCTGCACGACTCCGTTCGCGCGGCTGCTGATCGTGTTTCACTTTCTGCGCCAGGCGCTGGGACTGCAGACAACGCCGTCCAATCAAACACTTATTGGACTATCGGCCATCATGACGTTTTTCATCATGCAGCCAGTTGGCCTGTCAATCTATCGCGATGCGGTAATTCCGTTGCAAGAGGGAAGGGTAACCCCCGTAGAGGCGGTGGTACGCGCCGGCGGTCCCATGCGGCAGTTCATGTCGCACTACGTTCGTGACAAGGATGTGGAGCTCTTTGTGGAACTCGCCAAGGAGCCGCGGCCCGCCAACATCAACGAAGTTTCGTTTCGTGTTCTGCTGCCCGCCTATATCATCTCCGAACTCAAGGCAGGATTTCAGATCGGAGCTGTTCTGTTTTTGCCATTTCTAGTGATTGATATGGTGGTCGCTTCAATCACTACCTCCGTGGGCATGATGCAGTTGCCACCCGTGGTCATTTCAACACCTTTGAAGCTGATGCTCTTCCTCATGGTCGATGGATGGCACTTGCTGATTGGCGCACTAATAAGGAGTTTCAACTGATGGGCGTCGATCAAGTAGTTTGGCTGGGCCGGCAGATGTTGCAGGAAGTCGTCATCCTGGTAGCGCCCCTGTTGGCTGTGGCTATCACCGTTAGCCTGGTGATGAACATTATTCAGGTGCTCACTTCCCTGCAAGACCAGACACTTTCACATGTTCCCCGGCTGATTGCCATGGGCGCAGCGCTCTTCTTTCTCATGCCCTGGATGTGGCATCACCTCGCTCATTACTCGACAAACCTGCTTGGAGACTTCCACGAGGTGCTGCGGTAGTGAATTTCTCTCTCGTCCAGATTTTCGGCGCGTTGCTGACCATCGGAGCTCGGTTGACCGGTCTGATGCTCTTCGCACCATTCTTCGGCAACATGGCGATCCCGGCGCGGGTCAAGGCGGTGCTAGTGCTGGCGCTTACAGCGCTTCTCTACCCGGCCACTGCGGCCAGGATTCCGGCGGTCGGCATCCACCAGTGGCCCATGACGTTCTTCGGCGAGCTCGTGATCGGCAGCGCAATGGGCATCGCCACCAATCTCGTGTTCGACGGCGTGCAACTGGCGGGCGAGTTGCTCAGCGTGCAGATGGGCTATTCCCTGGCCAGCATCTTCGATCCGCAGACTCAGGCACAGTCCACCGTGGTAGCTACCTTCCACCAGTTGATGGCCATGCTCATTTTCCTGCGTCTCAATGTTCATTTGCTCATTCTGCGCGGGTTGGCGCACAGCTTCGAATACCTTCCGCCAGCCAGCGGCCAAATACGAGCCAGTTTCGTAACCTTCACTCTGCACGCCGGTGCAGCGGTATTCGCCACCGGAGTCCAGATCGCGGCCCCGGTGCTGTGCGCCACGCTGGTCGCCGACATCGTGCTGGGGTTACTGGGCAAGGCTTCTCCGCAGTTGCCGGTGATGCTGCTGGGACCGGCTATCAAAAGCATCCTCGGACTCACCGTTCTCATATGTGCGCTCAAGTACTGGCCGGAGGAATTCGAGCGCCTGTTCATTTCGTCGATGGGAACGGCTGACCATCTTCTCCATCTCGCGACTTAGGCCAGGGATCGAAGGCAGAGTTTTCCTTATCCCGGATGCAATATCCCGGAACACCAGAATAAGCAAGCGAATACGCGGCAACACAACTCGTTAGCGGAAGACAGGTATGGCGGACAGTAGCAAAACAGAACAAGCAACACCGCAACGGCAAAAGAAAGCGAGAGAGAGTGGCCAGATCGCGCGCTCACGCGAGTTCCCTGGCGCACTGGCGCTTGGGGCAGCCGGCGCCGTGCTTGCGTGGATGGCTCCTATGGCCCTCTCCAGTTGGGCGGTGTTTTATCGCAGTGCGCTCAATGCGGGTGCTAGCGGTGACTTTGACGCCAATGGGCCGATTCTGTTCTGGGGAAGCATCGAGGTTCTGCGTAATATAGTTCCGGTTCTCTTCGGCGCGATGGTGGTTTCGGCGTTTGCGGGATTTGCGCAGGGCGGATTCAACCTAGCACCCAAGGCTCTTGCGCCGAAGTTCGACCGCTTCAATCCTGTCACCCGGCTGGGACAGATCTTCTCGCCCATCGGGCTAAGTAATCTTCTCAAGTCGCTGGTGCCCGTTGCCGCCATCCTCTGGGTCTCCATCAGCGCTCTGCGCGGTCAGTGGCAGTTCATCGTGCACAGTACCGCACTGGGCATCCGACCCTTCTTTTCCCTGTTGGGCTCCATGACTATGTCCATTGCCTGGAAATCTGTCCTGATCCTCCTTGCCTGGTCCGCGGTCGATTACCTGCTCGTCTGGCGAAAGACCCAGAACGACATGAAGATGACCAAGCAGGAAGTAAAACAGGAGGTCAAGGAATCTGACGGCGACCCCGCGATCAAAAGACGCGTGCGCCAGATTCAACGGGAAATGCGCAAGCGGCAGTCGTTAAAGGCGGCCGAAACCGCCAGCGTGATTATCACCAACCCAACCCACTACGCGGTCGCGCTGCGTTACACGACTGACATGTCGGCGCCGGTGGTAGTCGCCAAGGGACTCAACCAATTGGCGGAGAAGATCAAGCAGATCGGACGCGACAACAGCATTCCCCTCATCGAGAACAGGCCATTGGCACAAGCGCTGTACAAAAGCGCAGAAATCGGTGACACAATTCCGGCCAGCTTGTATCACGCAGTGGCGGAAATCCTGGCCATGATCTTCCGCGCCGAAGCTGAACTGCGCCGCAAGGATGCGGAGAGGCGCTCAAGAAATGCCTCCGGCCAGAAAACCGGTCCGGGCGGCTTGCCCACAGGAGAATCCAGGCGGTGAATAAGCTGAACGAAATGCTGCGCAGTTCCGGCGAGTGGATCATGCCCATTGCGGCAGTGGCCATGGTCTTCGTGATGCTGGTACCACTGCCCAGCTTCCTGCTCGACCTGATGCTAACCATAAGCATCACAGCATCGATTCTGGTGCTGTTAACCGCCATTCAGATTCTGCGGCCGGTGCAGTTTTCGGTTTTCCCAACCTTACTACTGATGCTCACACTGCTTCGCCTCTCGCTCGATCTGGCCTGCACCCGCATGATTCTTTTGCATGGCGCTGACGGAACAGGCGCGGCTGGCCGGGTTGTCGAGGCCTTCGGTCAGTTCGTAGTAGGCGGCAATTACATCGTCGGGTTCGTTCTCTTTCTGGCCTTGATTGCGATTCAGTTCCTGGTTATCAGCCATGGCGCAGTGCGCACCGCGGAAGTTGCCGCCCGATTCACCCTCGACGCGATGCCAGGTAAACAGATGGCTATTGACGCTGATCTGAACGCCGGCGTGATCAACGAGCAACAGGCGCGTGCGCGGCGCGAGCGAGTGGCACGCGAGGCGGAGTTCTGCGGAGCGATGGACGGCGCGGCGCGCTTCAGCCAGCGCGATTCGATGGCCACCATTCTCATCATGGCTATCAATATTGTGGCCGGGTTTCTCATCGGGGTTTTCCAGCAGGGCCTCGCCTTTCAGGAAGCGCTTAAGACCTACACAATCCTCACCGTCGGCGACGGGCTGGTGACAATTCTGCCGTCCCTTCTGGTGTCCGTCGCGGGCGGCATCGTGGTCACCAAAGCCGCATCGAAGGATTCTCTAGGAGTCAATGTCAGCCGCCAAGTCTTTCAGAATCCCCGCCTCCTTTGGATCACCGGCGGCGTGCTGGCGGCGCTGGGACTGATTCCGGGCCTGCCCAAGCTGGCCTTCTTCAGCATGGCTGGCATCGCGATGTACGCGGCGCGAAAGATGAAGCCGGTTTCGATGAAGGACGAGGACGAATTGGAGCTGGCAGCGAAGCCTGCAGTGGCGGGAGCAGCCGCGGACGCGAACCCGATGGACGCCATTTTGAAACTCGACGAGCTCACCCTCGAGGTCGGTCTCGGACTTGTGCCGTTGGTCAATGCCCAGCAGGGCGGCCAACTGCTGGCGCGCATCAAGTCGATGCGTAAGAACCTTGCCCAGCAACTCGGATTCATGGTCCCATCGATTCATATCACCGACAATCTCACTCTGCAAGAGCGGGAGTATGTCATCTATTTGCGTGGGGCCAAGCTGGCCCGCGAAGAACTTCGCCGCGATTGTCTCCTCGCGATCAGTTCCAAGCCGAACGCTCCCTTTATTCCCGGTTACGAGACGCGCGAACCAGCTTTCGGCTCCGAGGCGAAATGGATTTCGCCCCAAACCCAAGGCCAGGCCATCGCCGCGGGCTACACCGTCGTCGATCAGACTTCGGTGCTGGCGGCGCATATCACCGAGGTCGTAAAGCAGAACGCCTACGAATTGCTCTCGCGCGTTGAGACTAAGCGGCTCATTGATCGCCTGAACACCTCCCATCCCAAGCTCGCCGATGAGTTGATTCCGAAGGTGATGAGCCTGGGCGAAGTTCACAAGGTGCTGCAACAGCTTCTTCGGGAGCAGGTTTCAATTCGCGACATGGGGACAATTCTGGAGACCCTTCTGGAGACCGCCGCGTTCAACAAGAATCCCATCGCGCTGGTCGAGGCCGTTCGTCACAGGCTTTCCCGGACCCTCATTCCGCCGCTGCTCAACGAAAAAGGGGAACTCCCGGTGGTCACTCTGGGCGCGGCCATGGAAGAGGAGTGTACCCGTGGCGCCAATCAGCAGGCTGCGGCAACCGGACAGGCGCTTATGCAGCTTTCGCTGGCCCGGCGCGTTTTCGACGGTCTGCGAGCAGAGTTTGGCACCGAGGTCGCCGGCGCGCCCCCGGTACTCCTCTGCCCGTCGCCCGGCCGTTACCATCTACGGCGGTTGCTCGAGCCCTTCATCCCCCGGGTCGTAGTGATTTCACCGGGAGAAATACCGCCCTTGACCAAGGTACATACCGTGGGGGTGTTGCAGTGAACCACAGCAAGAGAGCAAGGCCGAGGTCCGGGGAAGATCTAAGCCCGGCGAGATCGGATAACCCGGAGCCCAGGCAAGACGAAACAGGAAGGAGCATGGAATGAACACAACGGAATTGGCATATCTCAGCACTGCCAGCGGCATCGATGCGCGCAATGAACTCGCGCTCCACGAACTGCCGCAGGTCTACTACATCGCTGCTCGCATCAGCGAGCGTCTGCCCCGCAGCGTCGACATGCAGGATCTGGTGCAGGCTGGCGTGATCGGGTTGCTGGAAGCGTGCAGGACCTTCAACGAGGGGCGGGACGCCCAATTCAGCACCTTTGCCAAGTTCCGCATCCGCGGCGCGATCCTCGACAGCTTGCGCAAGCTCGATTGGGGATCGCGGGCGCTGCGCCGACGCGGCCGGGAAATGACAGCCGCAATCGCCAAGCTCGAAGCCACCTTCGGCCGGCAGCCGAGCGAAGAGGAGATTGCGGCCGAGATGGGAATGGAACTCGACGAGTTGCACAGCACCATATCGCAGCTCGATGGTCTCTACCTTGTCGGCCAGCAGATTGAACCGCGCCACGACAGCGGCCGCGTGGAGGATCTGATCGAATCGGCGCCCAGCGATGGGCGCGAAGATCCATTCAATCTCTATGCCGCGGCGGAAAGGAATCAGCAACTTGCCGAAGCGGTTGGCAAGCTGTCGGAGCGAGAGCAATTGATCCTGTCGTTGTACTACCGCGAGGAACTCACGATGAAAGAAATCGCGCAAGTGGTTGGAATCGCGATCTCGCGTGTATCCCAGATCCACGCCGCCGTGCTGGCCAAGCTGCGCGGCTCGCTGACGCATTTGAACGAGGAGCGTCCAAAAGCAACGGAGGCTCGTGCCCCCCGCGAGGCGTTCCCGGCCGGGAAAGGAGCGTTCCTTGAAGGAATCGCCTAGCTCCAATGCTGAGACGGCCGAACCCTCCCTTCAGCAGGTGAGAGTGCGCTCCGTCCGTTCCTGCAACTTCCGCTATGCGGGAAGGTTGTCGAACGAGAATGCGCGCTTTCTCACGGGTCTGCATCAAAAGTTTGCCCTGAACGTGACCACGTCGCTGGAACTCTATCTCGGAGCCACGTTGCGTTTGACTCCCGTCTCTCTCGAGCAATTGGCGATTCAGGACTACGTTGCCGGCGTCGCACCGAACAACTACCTTCTGCCCTGCGCTATAGGCGAAATGGATAGCAATTGCATCATTGAGATGGATACCGGCATTCTCTTACCCATCATCGACCTGCTGCTGGGCGGCGGGGGACAGTTGGCTGGCGACTCCCGCGAGCTGACCGAGCTCGACGAACAGATTGTCGAGAGCGTCATCGCGCTCATCGTGAGCGAACTGGAGCGATCGTGGAGCGCCCTGAGTCTGACGCTGACTCCGGGGCGGTGTGTCAAGCCATCGATGATCCAACACATGTTCCGGGCGAACGAAAAGCTCGTGCTGCTGGTGTTCGAGATGACGATCGGAGATGCGACAACCGGGTCATTCAACCTGGTTCTGCCTTCGCCGTTTGTTGGCTATTTGCTCCGGCGTCTGAAAGTATCGCAATCGAAAAAGGTCTCGAGTCTCCGCTTGCGCATCCCCGACCTCCGGGAGCGAATTCTCGATGGTGTCTTTGTTGTGTCGTCCGACATCGTTCAGATGCGAGTTCTGGTCAAGGATCTAGTAGATCTCAAGCCGGGAAGCATTCTCAGGACGGGCACTCCAGTGAAGTATCCCGGACGGCTCACCGTAAAAGACGCGGAAATCTTTGAGGTATTACCCGTACGCGTGGGGCAGAAAAAGGCCGCGCAATTGACAATTCGGTGCCAGGAACCGCCAGTAACGAAGGAATTAGCATGACCGATCAAACCAAGAACACTGATAGTCGGACTCCCACTGGGGAGCTTTCTGAATTGCCCGGCGCACTTCCTGTGCAAATCGCGGAAAAAGCCGGGGACGAAGTCAATCCTGCCGTTGGATCGATTAACGCGACGGATGCTGGTGAATCAATGAACCTCGATCTAGTAATGGATGTCGAGCTGAACGTAACGCTGCGCTTTGGCCAGCGCCAGCTCACCCTCCGCGAAGTCTTGGAACTGACTGCCGGATCGGTAGTAGAACTCGACCGCCAGATCGAGGAACCGGTTGAACTGTTGCTCGATGGCAAGGTGATCGCACGCGGAGAAGCAGTGGTCATCGATGGGAACTATGGCATCCGGGTTTTGGAAGTGCCGCATCCCGTGATCGCAGCGCACTTGCGCCCCTGAGACCAGTCGGGCAAAAGAACCCCACTATTTGTGGCTGCACTGGGCGACAAAAACCGCCGATAGAGATGCAGGCATGAGCATCGTAGGGTTCAAGCGCGGGGAACTGGTGTCCGCCCGGTCTCCGGGCTTATGTGGATTCTGCCGTCAAGCAACGGAAGGTTGCAGCGATTGCGTGCGGCGACTGCTCGACCAGGTGCCCGTGCTTTCCAGCACCGTACTGAGTCTGGAGATGTTGCTCGACCCTATTCACGTCGACATCGGCGCAGCTGCAGCATGTGTACTCAGCGATGTGGGCGCGTCGATTCAAATCCTTAACCGGACGAGCAGAGAGTATGACTCTGGCGCCAGTCTTCCCGGACGAATGGTCGAATGCATTGCCGGCCTCGATCTGCGTGAGTTCCTGTCGGATCTCTGTAGCCGGACCATGACGTCCAGAGCGGAATATGCCACGGTGCTTGCTGTATGGGACCGTTGCCAGCAGGTCGCGCAGAACGCCTATATCGCAGCGGAGTCCATCGACGGCATTTCTCCGGATGACGCCTATCTCGCCGGCTTGCTCGACGACAGGGGCGCGATTGCCCGTCTTCTCGGCTGGCACGACCAGGGACGGAATGCGGCCAGCGCCGGGTATCTTTTGGCGTCCGAGCAGTTGTTGCCCGCCTCTGTGCTACCAGCGTTTGGGGGGGACCGGGGCCCGCAGGATTCGAGCTGGAGTCTCATCCTGAGTTCAGCTCACTCGATGACAGGCGGATCGATGCGCGGAGGCGCCGACGCAATCCAATAGCTCCAACCGTTTTCCCAGCTGTATCGACCTCGCTTCTCATGCCCCTCTCATTCACTCCTCATCCACGACCATCCCGCGCCTCGCAATAGGCCACCGGATTATCGCATACCCAGCCTAAGCGATTCATTTTCAGTGTTTGGGAATGGACTCTGACGTGCATATCTATAGCGCAGGGGATAGAAGATGGATAGCGGATACTATGCAGCGACCGCCGGTTTAATCGCCCGGACCCAGGCGCTGGACACGATCGCAAACAATCTGGCCAATGCGAGCACAACCGGCTTCCGGGCCAGCCACAACGTCTTCCGATCGATGCTGGCCAATGCGGACGGTGCCAAACTTTCGGTTGTCAACCAGGACGCCAACGACTACGGCGTGCTCGGCGGCGCGGAACTCGACACTACGCAAGGCGCACTGATCGAGACCGGGAACGATCTGGATCTCGCCATGGAGGGTCCCGGCTATTTTGAGGTGCAAACTTCCTCCGGAACGGCATACACGCGCGGCGGAAGCTTCCGCGTTTCCACGGCAGGCCAGCTGGTAACCGCCGCTGGCGATCCAGTGGTGGGCGACAATGGCCCCATCTCAATCGTGGGCCAGCCGGTGTCGATCAGCGACGACGGGACGATCACTATCAACGGCGCCATCGCAGGCCATCTGAAGCAGGTAGAGTTCCCTTCGGGCACGCAAATCGAAAGCGCCGGCAAGGGCTACTTCGTCGCTCCGGCGGGTGCTTCCGTTCCGGCAACACAGTCCAGCGTCAGGCAGGGAAAGCTGGAAAGCTCAAACGTAAATCCACTAAACAACGTGATTGAACTGATTAGCGCGCAGCGCGAGTTCGAGACGATGCGTCGCGCGCTCACCATGTTCAGCTCGGAAATGGATAAAACCGCGGTAACGGAATTGCCCCACGTGGGGTAATTCCCGGCACAGCGAAGAACTTACTAGAAAGGTCACTCGTATGTTTCGTGCTTTATATACGGCGGCAAGCGGCATGGCGGCCCAGCAAACAAATCTCGACAACATCGCCAACAACCTGGCCAACTCCAATACCACGGGGTTTCAGCAGCGCCAAGTGAATTTCACTGATCTGCTCTACCAGAACCAGGTGATGCCTGGAACGGCCTCGACGCAGCAAACAACAGTGAGCTCAGGGCTCCAGATCGGCCTGGGCACAAAACCGTCGGCCACGGAAATCCTCCAGACACAGGGCGACCTCTCCGCCACCGGTAACCCACTGGATCTGGCAATCTCCGGGGCTGGGTTCTTCCAGATTCTCATGCCCAACGGCCAGATCGGCTATACGCGCGACGGTTCATTCAGCACCAATGCCCAGGGACAAGTTGTGACGGCGAGTGGTTATCCGCTGCAACCCGCCATTACCATTCCATCGAATGCGCTGAGCATAACTGTAGGCACTGACGGGACGGTGACCGTCACCGAGCCCGGTCAAACCCAGGCCACCACAGTTGGCTCCATTCAAACGGCGATGTTCATCAACCCCGGCGGCCTCAACAGCACGGGGAATAATCTCTATCTGCAAACCGAAGCCTCGGGGCAGCCCGCCGTAGGCGTTCCGGGCGGGCCCGACGGGCTGGGATCGATTCAGCAAGGAATGCTCGAGCAGTCCAATGTGAGCGTGGTCAATCAGTTCGTCGCCATGATTCTGGCCCAGCGCTCTTACGAGTCGAACTCGCGAGTAGTGAAGGCCGCAGACGAAATGTTGCAACAGCTCAACCAGCTTGCGCAGTAGCGCTGCCGCAAACAAGGAATCAGATATCCGCAGATCCGTAGTAACGAAGGATAACGATGAAGTCGAGATGCGTGGCACAGTTATGTTTCGTGGCGGCAGTGGCAGTTCACGCCGCCGCCGGCCAGAAAGCCTATACGATTGAGGCGTCTCAGGCGGTTTTAGCGCTCTCCGCAAAAGGAGTTGAGGCTTCCGCGCAGCAGATCTCATTGGTTGCGAATGTCGTGGCAAGCCAGCCGCATCCGGCGCTGGAAGCTCTGGCCGTCGGTCCTCTTGAGGGGGCAGGGGCTTCTGCCAATGGCGCCGGGGCTCGTTTCTGGGTAAAGCTTGGCTGCCAGGATGCCGGTGTGTGCCTACCCTTTTATGCAATGGTCACCCTGCCCGTCGGCGATTCCGCAGACCTGATCGAGGGATTGCGCGGCGCCGGAAAGATAAAAGGTCCGGGGATGAAGCACGATAGCAGCTTTACCATACCCGCCGGTGCGCACGCCACACTGGTTCTCGAGGGTAGCCAGTCCCGTGTTGAGATCCCCGTTGTAACGCTTGAACCCGGAATGGCCGGAAGCGAGATCCGCATCGCAACGCCGGATCACAGGAACTTTTATCGTGCCACAGTGGTTGGCCCCGGCTTGTTGAAAGGACTCCTGTGATGTCACCGCGAGCCATGTATACCAAAACTGTCGCAGCGATGGGGCTCAGCGTCGTGCTTCTCGCATGCGCGCATCCTGCCTGCGCTTCCAACAAAGACAAGAACTCCGCGCAATTGAGAGCGGAGTATGTCTCTCGCCTCCAACATCAATATACGGGCTCCACAGAGACCCACACTCTGGGCAGTCTCTGGTCCGATCAGGCCTCGATGAGCGACATCTCCAGCGACTACAAGGCGTTCCGGCTGAACGACACAGTCACGATTCTGGTGGGTGTGCAGACCACCGCCGCGCAGTCCGGGACCGTGGACAGCGAGCGGACGTTCGCCACCAACTCGGCGGTGACCGGAGTAATGGGCAGGACCCCGAGTGCAACCAACCCATTATTCTCGGCAAACTCCTCGTCGGCGCTCAAGGGCCAGGGCTCGACTGCCTCCAATACGACTTTCACCACAAGCCTTACGGGCCAGGTGGTCGGCGTACTCCCCAACGGCGCTCTCATCGTGGAGGCAGAGCGCAAGGTCTTTATGAACAACCAGCACGAAGACGTCATCGTGCGCGGCATGATCCGGCCCGGCGATATCGGCCCAGGAAATACCGTTCTGTCCACGGCTCTCAGCGATCTCGAGATCGAGATGAAAGGCAAGGGGATCATCTCCGATGGCGTACGTCCACCGAACTTCCTCACCCGAGCGATTCAATGGCTATTGAACTTCTAAGAACGTGGAGAACGAAAGTGAAACGCCCACGGATCCATGCGTCTCTGTCTGTCGCGGTGTGCACAGCCCTCCTGTGCTTTGCGCGCCTGTCCCATGCCGCGCCCGCGCCGGAGCGAAAGGTATACCTTCGCGACATTACCCAGATCGAGGGCATTCGCGATAACCAACTGGTCGGTTACGGTCTTGTTGTCGGACTTGATCGCACCGGTGACACTCAGCAAACTTTTTTCACCGTGCAAACGCTTGCCAATGCCCTGCAGCGGCTGGGAGTGCAGATTCCCACCGGTCAGGTGGTAGTCAAGGACGTGGCGGCAGTTTTCGTCACCGCTCAGCTGCCGCCTTTTGCCCGCGCGGGCATGAAGCTGGACGTCACGGTTTCCGCGACCGGCGACGCCAAGAGCATCGAAGGCGGTGTCCTGCTCCTCACAGCCTTGCGCGCGTCCAACGGCCAGGTTTATGCCGAAAGTCAGGGGCCGCTGGTGATCGGGGGCTACTCCGACGGGGTAAATGGGAATTCGAAAACCGTGAATCATGTCACCGTGGGCAGAATTGCCGAAGGCGCATCGGTGGAACGGGACGCGGCCGTCGATTTGACGCAGTATCACGTCATCCCTCTGCTTCTCAATAACCCCGACTTCACGACCGCCCGTAATGTTGCCGACGCAGTCGACAACGATTTCGGAAAGCCCATCGCCAAAGCGATCGACAGCCGGCGCATCGACGTGGATGTCGCGGCCAGCGGAGCATCATCGGTTCCCGACCTGATTTCACGCATCGAAAACCTCTCCATCGAGGTCTGCGAAGCTGCCAAGGTCATTATCAACGAGCGCACCGGAACCATTGTCATGGGTGGCGATGTGAAGCTGTCGCCAGTTTCGGTGATTCACGGCAGCCTGACCATCAACGTCGAGAGCATTCAGCAGGTCTCGCAGCCCCTGCCGAACTCATCGGGCAAAACGGAGACCGTGGAGCAGACCAAGCTAACGGTGACCGACCAGCCGGCGCAGGCCATCGAGTTGCAAGCCGGGGCGAATGTCGACCAGTTGATTCGCGGTCTGCACGCCATCGGCGCCACATCGCACGACATCATCGCCATTCTTCAGGCAATCAAGGCTGCCGGCGGCTTAGAGGCCGACCTGGAGGTGATCTAGTGGCCGATACTTCCTCATTGCAGTCCCCTTTGACTTCTCCGCTTGCTGCACAGGCTATTCCCAGAACCGGGGCATCGGGCAACGATGCCAAAATCGACAGATCCTCCAAGGACTTCGAATCGATGCTGCTGAGCAGTTGGCTGCAGCAGGCTTATGAGAGTTTCGGGTCGGTGGGGGGGGAGGACGAGGACGGTGACCTCGATTCCGGCAAACAGCAGTTCCAGGGAATCGCGATGCAGTCGCTGGGCACGGCAATGACCGCGTCCGGCGGCATCGGGATAGCAAAAATGATCACGAGTTACCTTCACAAGAAAGATGAAGACGGCGCCAAAGCCGTGCAAATGCAACAAACAGGAGGACATAGATAGGAGTAGCACATTCGCCGCTGGCCGTTTCCGCGGTTCCGCAGCTCAACGGGTTGAAATTCTGTCGGCCGCCCGCCGATAGTTGAAACGCTGATTCAGGAGAGACTTATGAGAATCGATTCAAACAGCCCGGCAAACCTTCTTCCCCCCGACCGGAGCACCAGCTCAGTGTCGAAGCCGGCACCCAGCGAGGTCGCAGGCCCAACAGAGGACCGGACGACATTTTCTTCGGCCGGTGCCACAATTCAGTCCCTTACCGCGGAAGCGATGAACACGCCGCCGGTGCGTCAGGACAAGGTGGATGCGCTTCGGCAGTCGGTTGCCAGCGGTGAATACCACCTCGATCCCGCCAGCATCGCCAGCGCCATCGTTGAAAGCGGAGACCAGTAAAGTAGAGGTTTCAGTCACGGCCGATGGAGCATACGCACACACAGCGCGGGTCAGATCCCGCGGTCACGGATTCCTCAGCCACTCACCACGCGCAACTCTCCACGGAGAGCTGCGCCGCCGTATATCTCGAGCGCCTGGAGGTGCTTGGTTCGGCGATCTCCGACGCCATCCGCGCCATCAGCGCGAACTCCCATATGAACCTCCGCGAAAGCGTCTCTCGACAGGAGGCGCTCTGCGACGAGCTTTGGGCAATGACCGGACTCGAGGCGCAGCGCGCTGGATTTTCAGTTTCGGCCCTTGTGCAGGAAGGCTCGGCCATTGGAGCCAGAATCCGGGCCACCGCCCAGTCTGTGCAGACGCTCAATCTTGAGTATGCTGCCCTGCTGCGTCAATCCGGCAAAACCATCGCTCTTCTAGCTTCGTTGTGGCAGAGCAACAGCGGCATTCTTCCCTACTCGGTCTGCTCTGACACCAGGCGCCAGACCTGGTCATGCGAGGCTTGATCCATGTCATCCCTGAACACCGCGCTTTCCATCGCCTCTGAAGGGCTTTCCGCCAGCACCACTGCCCTGCAGACGGTGACCAACAACATGGCGAATGCGAATACGCCTGGATACACGCGCGAAGTCGTCGAGTTCCAGTCCTTGCCGGCAGACAATAATGGGAGCCCGGGTCCTGGCACCGGAGTGACGATTGCCGGCATTCAAAGCGTGCGCGATGAGCTGTTACAGCGCCAGATCGAGCAACAAACGCAGCAGCAAAGCAGCGCCAATGCCCAGCTCACTTCGATGCAGCAGATTCAGCCGGCCTTCACCACCTCCTCGCAGGACATCGGAACCGAGATGACGGCTTTATTCAGCAGCATTTCCAGCCTGTCGACCAATCCCACCAGCAGCACGGATGGCCAAGCGGTTCTGACTGCCGGCCAAAATCTCGCCGATGCGTTCAATACCACCTCGGAAACGCTGACGCAGCAGCAGAGCGGGCTCAACGCGCAGGTCACGCAGGATGTGAGCCAGATCAACCAACTCACGCAACAGATCTCGGCGCTCAACCCGCAAATCGCCGCTCTCCAGTCGCAGGGGCAGGATGGCGGCACACTGCACGATCAACAGGATCAACTCGTCCTCCAGCTTTCTCAACTCACTGGAGTCACCGTTACCAACACCAACGATGGCATAACCCTGAGCACTGGTAATGGAACGCCGTTGGTCAGCGGCGCGCAGAGTTTTGCTTTACAGACGACGACGGGTAGCGGCGGCATGGTGCAGGTCCTCGACGCCAACGGCAACAACATTACGTCGACCCTCACCGGAGGGGACCTTGGTGGGTCCATCCAGACGCGAGATCAAGCCATTCCGGGGCTTCTGAACCAGCTCGACAACCTGGCCTACAATTTTGCCAACGCATTTAACAGTGCGCAGGCACAGGGTTTCGATCAGAACGGCAATCCCGGCGGTGATTTCTTCTCCGTGCCCGCAACGGCCTCGGGAGCGGCGGCCGCGATCGGCATCGCGATTACTAATCCCAGCCTGATCGCATCGAGCTCCGACGGGACCTCGGGCAGCAACGGAAACCTCGCCAACCTGAGCGCGATTCAGACCACGCCTCTCGCCTCCTCAGGCCAGACTCCAACGGACGCTTACGCATCGCTCGTCTACCAGGTGGGAACTCTCACCGCGAACGCCAACGCGGAATCGAATGCCACGACGTCGAGCCTTTTGCAACTCAACAATCAGCTCAATTCCGTCTCTGGTGTTTCCATCGACGAGGAATCGACGAATTTGATCAGCTACCAGCAGTCTTACGAAGCTGCCGCGCGCGTGGTCACCACCGTACAGGCGCTCTACCAGGTTCTGATGACAATGGGCACGGCGGCCGCCGAATAAAAGTACACGGCGGCTCGCCGCCCGAGGAAGGATAGCTAGAACATGCGCGTTACAACCATGCTCCCAAACGTCGACTACGACATGCAGCAGACCCAGCAGGCGCTTTCCACGGCCCTGCAACAAGTCTCGACCGGGCAGCGGGTCAATGCCCCCTCTGACGATCCCGCGGCGGCCGCCGACAGTGTGCGTTTGGGCGCTGAGTCCGCTGACGTCGACCAGTACACAACCAACGTCAGCACGCTTCAATCGCAGTTGCAATCGGCCGATTCAGCCATTAGCGCCGTTGTGAGTTCGCTGAATAGCGCTATTGCTATAGGCACGGCTGGCGCCAACGGGATCGAGTCTGGCGCCGATCGACAGATAGCCGCATCACAGGTCGGCGGCCTGCTCACAACGATCATTTCGGCTGGCAACGCTTCGTTCCAGGGCGCGTATCTGTTTGGCGGCTCGGCCAGTGCATCGAGCCCCTTCGTAGCCGCATCGACAACCTATGTATCCGGCAACGGAACCGCAGCGAACCCGCTGTCCGCTGCGACAGCATTGACGACCGGCTCCGTCACCGCAATCAGTGACGCATCCACCGGCCAAACCATGACCTTCACGGCCGCGGCAGGCGATACGGTTGGGACGCTGCAGGCAGCCATCGCCAGCGCAGTTTCGGCTGGGACCCTCTCCTCGGGAACAACCGCGACCATCAACTCATCCGGCCAATTGCAGATCGCAACCAACAACAGCAGCAGTGGCATTGTGGTCAATACCAACGACGCCGTGCTCGGCAACATGAGTGCCGCTTCCGGAACTTCAGTCGCTAACGCCTATGCCTATGTGGGCAACAATACGGTCAACAAGGTGCGGGTTGGCGACTCGCTGACGGTTGCCGCCAACCTGCCCGGCAGCCAATTGCTTACAGGCAATTCCAGCGTCCTTGGCGCCATGAATCAGTTGATCACGGCTTTGCAGAACGGAACCACCCAGCAGATCGGCGACGCGGTCACCGCAGTAAGCACTGCCCTGAATTCGGTCGACGCGCAGCGCGTTCCCCTGGATAACACCATCAGCCAGTTGAACGATCAGGAAAGCTATCTCAGCCAGGAACAGGTGACCTTGACCTCGCAGCAGACTTCGCTTACCGGAATCAACGAGGCTGAGGCAGCTACCAATCTTTCCCAGGCGGAACTGGCCAGCAATACGGTTCTGGCCGCCGCCGCTAAGGTGGTTCCAGAGACGTTGCTCAACTACTTGCAGTAGGAAAAACAAACTCTTTTTATGAAATGTGATGAATTGTTGAAATCTTGCAACGAGGCGGTCGATAGATTTCGTAACCAAGACGCCCTTCGAGGCAACGGTGATTCGGATTTGGCTGATCCCGAGGCAGGCGTAAGTTGGCAATAAAAAGGAGCTCTACCAATGTCACTCTCAATCCTGAACAACATCTCTTCTCTGACGGCGGAGAATGCACTGTCCAACACGCAGGCCTCGCTTCAGAAAACCCTCACCCAGCTCTCCACCGGCATGAAGATTAACTCCGGCGCGGACGACGCAGCCGGCCTGTCGATCGCAAATGGCATGCAGGCCAACATCGCAGCCCTTACCCAGTCGCAGCAGAACGCGGCCAACGGCATCGGTATGTTGCAGACCGCCGACGGTGCGCTCTCGCAGGTTACCAGCCTTCTCAACCGTGCAGTTACTCTGGCAACCGAGGCCTCCAACAGCGGCCTGACGGGCAACCAGGGAACGGCGCTCAACAACGAGTTTCAGTCGATCCTGTCCGAAATTGATCAGATCGGCCAGACCACCGACTTCAACGGCAAGAACGTGTTCGCCTCGAACTCCCCTGTCAGCTTCAGCTCGACGCAGCAGGGTCTGACCGGCGCCAGTGTACTCGCAGCGGGCAACATCACCATCGCTGACGCCAGCACGGGTGGCACCTTCATCTACCAGGCCAATGGCACGACAGACACCGTCGCTGACCTGAACACCGCCATTGCTGGCGCGGTAACGAACGGCACGCTTTCGGCCAACGTTACCGGGTCGGTGAACGGCAGCGGCCAGGAAGTGATCGCGGAGAACGCGGCCGATCCCGGAATCACGGTTTCCGCCACGTCTTCGACGCTGGGACCGATGGTTGCAGCGACCACCAACGGCTCCAACACCGTGTTCCTCGGTGATGGCACGACCTCTGCAGCCGCGGACACGCAGATCACGACCTCGATCAGCCAGCTCTCCTCGGCGCAGCTGAATCTGAACACCTACAACCTGTCCTCCGCCTCCGGCGCTACCGGTGCGCAGGCAGCTCTGGTTGCCATCACAGCCGCGGTCGCATCGGTTGCCGCGCAGCGTGGCACGATCGGCGCTTCCATCAACCGGCTCACGGCTGCCAGCGGCGTCGAGAACAACGAAGTCAGCAACCTCCAGAGCGCAACCAACAACGTCATGAACGCGGACATCGGGCAGACCGTTGCGAACATGACCCAGTACAACGTACTGCAATCCACGGGCATGGCCGCCCTGCAGCAGTCCAACCAGGCACAGCAGGCGGTTCTGAAGCTGGTCCAGTAACCCAGCGCGCAGCGATAAAGCGGGAGTGACTCCCACGGGAGAAGCTCCCGCTTGATCGCCAGGCATTCAGATCCCGGTACCTGGCTTTCTTCGGAATGAGGAGCGAGAGTCGAATGCAAACGCATCCTGAAACGGGGAAAGCCGGGGCAATGTTTTGGTAGCCGGCAAGCCGGGGCTAAAACCCCGGCCTGCCGGTTTTGCCGCAGCACATCCGGCGCGCGCCGGCCTTGCCAGGAACTTTAGTAAGTTGAGAGCGGGCATCGCTCCTGGATTCACGGAGAATTATGAGTTCTACATCTGCCATCAACTCTCTCCTTTCGTCAACCGCAGTCAACACAACTGCATCGACTACGGGCAACTCGGCCATCGATCTCAGTAGTATTCTGGCCGCGGAAGCGGGTGCGTCCACCCCAGGCATCGACGTTACCGCCGCGGTGAACGCAGCGCTGTATGCGGATCGCGCGCCGGAGCGGATCTGGCAATCCGATCAGACCACACTCAGCAGCCAGACGTCGGCGCTGACGTCGATCCAGAGCGCAACCGAAGCTCTGCAGAGCGATATGCAGTCGCTCAATACGCTCACCGGCCCGCTCGAAGCGAGGACAGTCACATCCTCCAATAGCAATTACGTCACGGCAACGGCGGCAACCGGCACCACGGTGGGCGTACACAACGTGGTGGTCAACACCCTGGCCACACAGGGCTCATGGTACTCAGACCTCGAATCAAGCCCCACCGCCACCTTGCCCACATCCTCAATGACCATCACCACCGCGTCCGGCGCGACCGCAACCATCGCCACCGGCAGCGGTAACACCGGCGACACTCTGAACGATTTGGCCAGCGCCATCAACGCCAATACCAGTCTTAACCTCACCGCGACCGTGTTAAGCGATTCCACCGGCTCGCGGCTGGCGATCGTCTCCAGTTCCTCCGGCACGGCAAACGATTTTTCGATCACTTCGCAGAACTTCTCGGGTCCTTCGTGGACCTCGCCCGACCTTCCCTCCGGCTCCTCGCTGGGCGCGAACAGTATTACCATCACCGGCAGTGGATCGGGAGCGCCATCCATAACTGTCAATACCACATCGGGCGAGACCTATTCGCAGCTGGCTTCCGGCATCAACTCCGCGATCAGTTCCTACAATGCCGCCAACCCTTCGACTCCCCTCAATGTGACCGCGACGGCCGGGAGCGACTCGAACGGCACCAACATCAACATTGCCAGCACCGACGGTTCGAGCTTTTCGATCAACGAGCCGGCTCTCGGCTTTACCCAGGCCAATGCGGCCACAAACGCTTCGGTCACCATCGACGGAGTTCCTATCTCCAGCGCCAGCAACACCATCACCGGCGCCATTCCCGGCGTCACCCTCAACCTGGAGGCAACCACCCAGGGAGCCCCTGTCAGTTTGACCGTGGCACCCGATGAATCGCAGATCTCCTCGGAGATCAACCAGTTCGTGACTGATTACAACTCAGCCCTCAACCTGGTCAACGCGCAGTTCAATGTCACGACCGGTACGGATTCCTCGGGCAACGCCACCGCCTCCGAGGGGGTTCTGGCCTCCGATTCCAGTGTTCAGAGCCTGCAGAGCGTTCTGGAGCAGGCCGTCGGCTACGTGTACACGCCAACATCAGGAACGACAACCGTTTCCACCCTGAACGATCTGGGCATCACCATGAACAACGACGGCACGCTTTCGGTAGACACCACGACGCTGGACAATGCGCTCACTACCAACCCAACCGACGTGCAGAACTTCTTTCAGGGGTCGGCGCTGAATGGATTTGCCAACAATTTCTATAGCGCGTTGAACACCTACACGAGCCCGGCCGATGGCGCTTTCCAAGTGGACCTGAACAGCATGAACTCAGAAAACACGGAACTGGGCTCGGAAATCAGCGACTTTGAGACTGGGTACGTCGCCAGCCAGCAAACGACCCTCACCGCGGACTTCAGTGAGGCGGAAGAAGCCCTCCAGCAGTTGCCCGAGGAGATGCAGCAGCTCAATTCCGAGCTCGGCTTCACTAACTCGAACCAGAACGGATGAGGCAGATGAACCCGCAGACAACATATCGCGACTGCTCAGTAGGCGGCGCCAGTCCCATCGGCCTGATGATCGTCCTCTTCGATCGCCTGGTCGGAGACCTGCGCAGCGCGGCAGAGGCCGTGCGCAGAAACGATATCGAGGGCAGGTGCCGGGAGTTGAATCACGCCCTGCTCATCATCGGGCAACTGGAGAGCTGGGTCGACCGCGAGAAGGGTGGGGAGACAGCGCGGCAGCTCGCCACTTTCTACTCCTATCTCCGGACCAGGCTGCTAGAAGCGTCAGCCAGGCAATCGGCGGAGTTGTTTGAAGCACAAATGCAGACCATCGTGCACATTCGCAGCAAATGGCAATTGCTTGAGAACTCACCGGAGCCGAGCGCGCGTGAAGCAGAGGAGCCCAGCGCCTATGCACAAGCAGGTGGAGCATGGAATCCGAAAAGAGTGCGCCTATCCCAGGAAGCATGACGACGGTGATAGAGAGCCGGCGCCTGGCTATGCACGCCAATGCTGCGGGGCTTCCTCGCCTGCTCGGACCGAAGCCCGCGAGGAGAGCTGCGTGTGAATAAGACATTGATTGGCGGACTCACGTTGGCGCTCGTGGGCCTCGCGCTCGGCCTGTACCTCGAGGGTGGAAGGATCGGACAGGTCCTGCAGCCGACCGCAGCTGTCATTGTCTTTGGCGGCACGCTGGGAGCTGTCATGGTCCAGTTTCCTCTTCCGGTGCTTAAGGATGCGGTGCGTCACCTGCGCCATATTCTCGGAGACAATGCCGATCCCGCCCCTCGCCTGATCCAGCAGTTGCGAGATTATGCCGCCGAGGCGCTCCGCAACGGACTGGTCAGCCTTGACTCCGAGCTCGGTCAGATCCACGATCCGTTTCTCAGAAAAGCTATGACCTATGCAGTCGACGGGGTGTCCCCGGCGGACCTGCGCCGGCGAATGGAAGTGGAGATGGACATTGAAGCGGAACGTGAAGCAGCCATTCCCAGGGTCTTCGAGTCCGCCGGAGGCTTTGCACCAACCATTGGCATTCTGGGCGCCGTCCTGGGGCTGATCCAGGTAATGCAGCGCCTGGAGAATATAGAGCAGGTGGGCAAGGGCATTGCTGTTGCCTTTGTGGCCACGCTCTATGGAGTTGGCTTAGCCAACCTCTTGCTGCTTCCCTGTGCGGGCAGAATCAAACTTCTGATGCGGCGCAGACAGATTCTCCGCGAGCTAATTGTCGATGGTGTCGTCTCCATAGTCGAACGAACCGGACCAATAAACATGGAGATGAAGCTCGCCGCCTACCGCGAAACCGCCGCTTCTACCCAAAGCCGCAAGCTGGTGACCCTATGAGAAGACGACGGCTGATTGAGGAGGATAGCGCGCGTGAGCGCTGGTTAGTCTCTTACTCCGACCTGCTGAGTTTGCTCTTTGCGGTTTTCGTCGTGCTTTTTGCAGCGGCGTATCGCGATCAGGTGCCGGTACAGAACTTTTCCAGCACCGTGAAGCACGGATTGAATCAGATGGGGTCGTTTTCCGCACGGGAGGGACAGAGCAGTCAGGAAGCGGAGCGCACTCCCGTAAGTTCACCGAAAGCAGCAACCTTGGCGACATCTGCCGTCGGCAGCGCATCCGATCTGAAGCACCAGTTGGAGCAGGCGCTGGGCAGTGAGATTAAAAACGGAACCGTGACGGTCCGTGAAACTGGCGAGGGCTTTGTCGTGAGTCTTCGCGAGTCGGGGTTCTTTGACAGCGGGCAGGCTGTCCTGTTGCCCACCGCGGCAGACAGTGTCGAACGTATCGCCACTCCCCTGATCAGTAGCGGACTCTCCATACGCGTTGAAGGCCACTCCGACAACGTGCCAATCCACAACGCCCACTTT
Organism: uncultured Granulicella sp.; assembly: GCA_964489045.1. Lineage (GTDB taxonomy): Bacteria > Acidobacteriota > Terriglobia > Terriglobales > Acidobacteriaceae > Edaphobacter. Next base: position 52,326 of record CAZAXI010000003.1, read on the forward strand.
AAGTCCAACCTGGATCTTTCCGCCGCCCGTGCCATGGCAGTTGGAAGTTTCTTGGAAAGGACGGCCGGCTTGGATCCCAGCCGTGTCTCCGTTGCCGGATACGGAGAATACCGCCCCATCGCCAGCAACGGAACGCCCGAAGGACAGAGCGCGAACCGGCGCGTCGATATCCTGGTGCTGTCTCCTGCCAGTCCATCAGGCGCCGATGCGCGATAACAATCGATTTTCCACCAATTTTTTATGCTCTGGGGCGCTGCAAGCCCTTGAATTCTTGCCAGACAATGCCGAAAGTAACTTTGCCGCTCCGCAGAGCAACGAGTGCGCATCCGCAAAGCGGCAATGACGGCAGGCGGTGTGCAGGACAGTTCTCATTGCTGAACTACTGATCGATAAACCAGAAACTCGGAAGCCAGCGACTACCTCGCAGGGTGAACATGGACATCACAATGGAACAAATCGGCGCTGAAGCTATCGCAAAGATCATTGACTCGATCTTCTCGACGATGATGGATGTTCACGTCTCCGTCGTCGATTCCCCGCGCGCCAAAATCGGCGACCGCGTCATCTCCTCCGTCCACCTCGAGGGCACATGGAACGGCGCCGTCTCGATGCAATGCAGCCGGCGTCAGGCCTGTGAATTCGCCGGCAAGGTTCTTTGCATGGACACGCCAGAAGAGATGGATAACGACGTGCGCGACGCGGTAGGTGAAATCGTCAACATGATCGGCGGGAACATGAAGGCTGCTATGGGCAGGGACGTTCGCCTTTCCCTTCCCACCGTCATTGACGGCTGCGATTACGAGATGCGTGTATGCGGCTCGGCGGTGGAACATACCGTTGGCTTTAACTATTCGGGCGGCGACTTCTGGGTGACGGTTCTGGTCAAGGATAGTCCCAGGGCGCCGGAATGCAACTAAGGAACGGACTTTCTTGTATCAATTCAGCGTTGCAACCTGGTGAGGCGATATGGACATACTGATCGTGGACGATAGCAAGACGATGCGGATCATTCTTCAGCGGGCCATTCGGCAGGCCGGATACCGCACTCTGAGCGTGGCCGAAGCGGAAAACGGAGCGCAGGCCCTGAACGCCATTGCCGGCGAGCAGCCGCGGCTCATTCTCTCTGACTGGAACATGCCTGAGATGTCGGGCATCGACTTTCTTCGCGAAGTGCGAGCGGCGCAGAATCCCGTGCCTTTCGGGTTTGTCACTTCGGAGTCGTCGTTGGAAATGAAGAACCTTGCTTTCCAAACGGGAGCGTCTTTCTTGCTTACCAAACCCTTTACTTCCGAGGATATCCAGGAGGTCCTGACGCCGGTCCTCGGCTGAGGTGATTTATGGCAGAACCAACTCCACACTCGCTCGCTCGCCAATTTACGGGCCTCGTCAATCGCAAAGTTTCGTTCGCAGTGGCAAAGCCGTTTGCCGCCGTGACCGTAAACCAGGTCTACGGCATTTACACAGTCTTTCCCGCCCAAACGACACTGGTGGTTAAAGCCGACCTTGCCTTGTTCGGCTCCCTCGCGGGCGCGCTGGTCGGCTTGCCCGATGCCGAGGTCAAGTCGCGCCTCAAAGCCGGCCTCAAAGACGAACTGCTCAGCGACGCAATGAAGGAAGTATTCAATGTGTCTTCGGCCGTTCTTACCCTTGATGGCCGTGCGCACTTCAATCAGATGGCGACCGAGCTCCTCTACCTGAGCCCCGAAGCCGTCAAAACCATGAACATAGCGATTCGGCGCAGTTGTTTCAACGTCGACGTCGAGGGCTACCAGAGCGGCAAGTTCGCCATCTTCGAATGAGACCCGGAGCGTATGCATCTGGACCGCGGCCGACCCTTCAGCGGAATCATGGCAGGCATTGAAGAAGACTACCGCAGCCTACGGATGCAAACCCTGTAGTTCCTTCCTTGAATATCGCCTGGACTGAAGCAGTGGCCCTACTTCATTACTGATGCACTCGTGTCGCCCTCGGGTCACCGGGACACGGTAACCATGGGACTTGTGTAGCGGTTACTGGCACAGGGCGAATCGCGCCTCCAGGGGAGAGGGACGTAAGAAAAGCCGAATGAAGAGCAAGTCTTAGGCCGTCGCGACATGCCCGGAAGCTGCGTGGGAGGATTCGTAACACTCCACCTTCCCCCCGCCGCGGTTCTTGGCCTGGTACATCGCTTCATCGCCACAATGGAGAAGCTTACGAAGATCTTCCGCATCGTCCGGGTAGATTGCGGTGCCGATACTGGCCGATGCGGTCAGCTGGTTTCCCTGTGGAGTTGTAATCGGATTCGCGATGACGCACCGAATCATTTCGGCGATTCGCAGCGCATCCTCACGTCCTTGCAACTCCGAAAGGACCACAATGAATTCATCTCCGCCAATTCGCGCCGCGGTATCGGTCGTCCGCACCACCTCTCTTAAGCGGGCGGCAATGGTGCTCAAAACCAGGTCTCCTGTGGCGTGGCCCAACTCATCGTTGATAGGCTTGAATTCGTCCAGATCGATATACAGGAGCCCGATCTTCCCTCCATGGCGCATGGCGTGCGCGCTGAGCTGGTGGAAGCGGTCTTCGAGCAGTCTGCGGTTGGGAAGATTCGTCAAGGCATCGTAAAACACGAGGCTCCTGATCTTTTCTTCGGCTTCCACTATCCTGGATACGTCCCGTACCAGGGCCATGATGCAGCTCTCCCCATCCACATCAATCTGCGACGCCGATATCTCCGCCCAGCCTATCTCTCTGTTCCTTTTGCGCATCCGGACCTTCCATCCCCGGCATTCTCCGTCCCTGCGCACCTTCGTATACCACGCATCCCGGTCCTCGGAACACAGCCAAAAACCCAGGTCGACCCCGTTTTTGCCGGTGAACTCTTCGCGAGCCCAGCCAGACAGATCGATGAAGGCCTGATTGGCATCGATAAAGCGTCCATCCGCAATTCGCGCGATGCAGATGGCGTCGACGCTGGTCTCAAAGACCGTGCGATAGCGCACCTCGCTTGCCCGCATCGCTTCCACGGCTGCCGCTATTCGCTCTTCGGCGGACTTCTGGGCATTGATGTCTTCCACAACGCCAATGATGTGCAGCGGGCGCCCGTCCGCGTCGTGCTGAACCGACGTCGTAATCCGCATCCAGTAAAAGCTGCCATCCTTGTGGCGGAATCGCTTTTCCACTCGCTCGTCGTGGCCAGGAAGCGATTTCAACCGTTCCAGCCTTACAAGGGTTTCCGTCACCTCTTCCGGAGCCGCGATCGATTGAATGGTAAGCCCCTGCAGTTCTTCCATCGAGTAGCCCGTAATCTCGGCATATTTGTTGTTGCAGCGGAGATACCGGCCCTCGAAGTCGATGTGCACAATGCCAACGGCAGCTTGATCGAAGGTGGCGCGGAAACGCGCCTCGCTCTCGCGCAGCCGCCGTTCCGCATGCCGGATCGCGGATTCATCGCGAGCGATGGCCGATATCGCAATCGCCGCGCCGGAAGAATCGTAGATCGGACAGGAGGACACGGAGATATCCATCCTCTGCCCATCCTTCTTCTGAGCGGTTCCTCGTACGTGCGCCGGCGCACGCCCTTGAATCAGATCCACTGCATATTCCAGGATGAACTGCCGACGCTCGGGGACCACCAGCATTGTCACCGGCTGAAGAAGGGCTTCCTCGACCGTGTAACCGTACATCCTCTCCGCTCCCCGATTCCAGGTCTGAATCTCTCCAGATAGGCTGTAGGTGAAGATGGCATCCTCGGAACTCTCAACCACGGATGCAAGAAAGCTCGCAGTTTTCTCCGCCTCCTTGCGCGCGGTAATGTCCTTGAAAAAGCCCTCATAGTGCTCTTCGTTTCCTTCCGCCGCGGGTATCCTTCTGCTATCCATCGACACCCAGACCACCGTGCCCGTTTTACTCTTGAAGCGGGCCTCAAGGCCGTGAACGGAATTATGAGCGCTCAACTGCTCCTTGAAGCCATCGCGTTCAGAACTTACTACCCAGAGATCGTCCAGCGAGTTCTCAACCCGCGAAAGGAAATCTTGCGGTGAATCGTACCCTAGTATTTTGGCCCCCGCGGGATTGATTGCGAGCGGCTTGCCTCTGGGCGTAGTGCGATACACTCCCTCCAGGGCGCCTTCATATAAGTCGCGAAATCTTCGCTCGGCCTCTCCCAGAGCCTTCTCAGTGATCTTATGTTGGGTGATGTCCCGCCCGAAGACTGCGACTCCGGTTCTTCTGCCCCCGGTCACAATCGGGTGAAACCGCAGCTCAATCGTTCGGCCTCCGGTCGACGCGTATTCCATCTGGAATGGACCTTCCGCGAGCGCACGCGTATACAGCGGCAGCCAGAACTTAACTCGTTCCGGTGGCAACAATTCCTCCTGCGTCTTTCCCAAAGTCGCTTCACTGCCGTAGATCTGGATTCGGTTGGCGAACGCATGATTAAAGGCGGTAAGCCGGTAATCGATATCTACCGACCAGATCAGGTCGTTGGTGCACTCGATAAGCGAAATCAGATTTCTCAGAGATGGGTTACTCATGCCGGCTCCTCCTTTCCGCGGTCTACCTATCGCCGTCATTGAGCCTTCGACTGCGGAATGGCCGGCAGCGATCCGTCGCTGACCGCGGCCGGATGTGTATTCGATCCCATGTACTGTATGAGGATGGATATTCTCCGGTTCGAGGCGTCTTCGGGCTGCTCCGGTTTCCGCAGTTGACGGTCGGCGTAGCCGCGCACCTGCGCCACCTGGCCGGACTGGAGCCCATCCGCTTCCATCAGACGTCTGGCAGCATTGGCGCGGTCACTGGAGAGTTCCCAGTTGCCATACGTTTTGGAATTGGAAAACGGCTTGGAGTCGGTATGCCCCTCGATGGAAACCGGGTTGGGCAGTTGACCCGTCTGCCGCGAGAGGATCGCCAGCACCTGACTCAGGATTGGCGTTGGATCCGACTTGCCATTCTCGAAAAACGTGCCATTGGGTTTTTCCATCAACTCGATGAGCAAACCTTCGTCGGTTATCTTGATCTCAATTTGGTTTTTGAGCGCTTGGAAATCGGGCAGCGACTCCAGGGCCCGCAACAGGTCGGCTTTTACTTTGTTCAGATCTTCCCTTTTGGGAACTTCGGGCTCGCCGGCTCCCTTGTCGTGGCCCACCTTCTTTGCGGCGCCGTAGGGATCGCGAAAGTAGCCTCCCACCGCATCCTGCACCGCTTTATTGCAGTTCATCAGCCAAAGCACGATGAATAGCGACATCAACGCGGTGACAAAATCCGCGTACGCTACCTTCCACGCTCCTCCGTGGTGACCGTGTTGAGCGCTCTTCTTCTTGACGACGATGATGGGCTGCTGTTCCACGATGATTGCTCCGGCTATCCTGGCGCATTTCCTGGCGTTTTCTGGGCGGCCTTCTGCCGGCACGCCTTCTCAACCTCGACGAACGTGGGGCGGCAATGCTCGGGGATCGCCCGTCTGCCGATCTCCACGGCCATGATGGGCGCCGTGCCCTTCACAAACGCCAGCAGCACGACGCGCAGAACATGATAATAGGCATGTTCCTCGTCCACGGCTTTGCCCATCTTGGCGGCCAGCGGACCCACCACGCCGTAACAAAGCAGAATCCCCAGAAAAGTACCCACCAGTGCCGCCGCTACCTTCCGCCCAATCTCTTCTGGCGGACCGCCCAGCGAGCCCATGGTTACCACCACGCCTAGCACCGCTGCCACGATACCCAGCCCAGGCAGCGCGTCCGCGACCGTCGTCAGCGCCTGAATGGGCTCGTGGGAAGATTTGCCATGAACTTCGATATCCAGATCCATCATCTGATCGATGTCGTATGCGGCTAAGTCACCCGAAATGGCCATGCGCAGTGTGTCGCAAACGAAATTCAGCGCATGATGGTTTTTCAGAAACTCTGGATAGCGTGAGAAGATGGCGCTCTTCTCTGGCGCTTCAATGTCGCTTTCAATCGCGATGGATCCTTCCTTCCGCGACCGCGCGAGCAGATCAAACAACATCTTCAGCGTATCCACATAATGGCTCTTCGAGAATTCGGCCCCCTTCACCACGTTGATGAGCCTGGCAACGGTCTGCTTCAGGGTGTGTATCGGATTCGCGGCCACGATCGTGCCGATGGCTGCGCCCACGATGATAAGCACCTCAGCAGGCTGCACAAGAACACCGATCTTTCCCTTGTCCATCAAGAAGCCTGCAAGTACGCAGGCTAAGACCAGGAAGATTCCTACGATGGAAACCATTGTCGTTCAGCCGCCTTGGCGAGAGTTCGGTAGTTTTCTCCGAAGACAAGGCCGCCCCTAAAACGTGCAGGCTGCCACGAAAAACACGATTGCCTGTTCTCTATCGGCAGCCTTTGCAACGGATTCCAGTGCGGCAAGAGGGGCAGTATGCTGTTCGACGCACTGCCGAACCGCGAATAGATCACAAGCACAAATTGCCCACATCTTGCTCTGTAAGACTCAGGCAAAGTTGCCGATAGACTGCAGGCAAACCTGCTCGTCGCGGAATCCTGCCCCGGGCCGGTACGGCTTCTCGGCACATCTGGTGGACCTTCCGCCAAATGCCAAGAGCGCCGGTTTGATCTAAAGCTGCCAAAGCTAAATCGAGGACGGGTGAAGACATGCAATCGGTTCACGTGACACCGCTGGAAGCGAATGGGCCAAAGACTGTTTCTGCCGACCAGATCTCGGGTAAATACCTGATCTTCCAGTTGGCCAGCGAGGAGTTTGGCATCAAGGTCCTGAAAGTCAGGGAGATCATGGGCGTCCAGGAAATTACGTCCGTCCCCCAGACTCCCTCCTTCGTCAAAGGCGTGATCAACCTGCGCGGAAAAGTAATTCCGGTCGTGGACCTTCGTCTGAAATTCGGCATCCCCGAATTGGAGTACACGCAGCGCACTTGCATCATCGTCGTGCAAGCGGAGAAGGAAAGCGGCGTTGTGCTCATGGGTATCGTCGTCGACGGCGTTGTCGAGGTACTGAACCTCGCCGGCAGCGACATCGAAGACACTCCCGACTTTGGCAATGGCGCGGATGCATCCTATCTGCTCGGCATGGCTAAGGTGAAGGGACGAGTCAAAATTCTTTTGGACATTGATCGAGTGCTCGCCGGGCATGAACTGGTCGGCGTAGGCACGGTACTGCAGTAAGGATCGAGGAGGAGAACACGGTGAAAGACATGACTGTAGGGAAAAAGTTCGCTTTCGGCTGCGCGGCACTGGTCGTGCTCAGCCTCGTTATCAGCACGGTTTCAGTGGTCAACATTTCCAGGATCAACAGCAACCTGCAGGCCATCACCGGCGACTCGCTGCCCGGTGTCTACCGCATCGGAATGATGGAAGTGGATCTGGTCAATATGCGGGGGAACTTCTGGAAGTTCATGATGAACGGCGGCAACCCTAAAGAAGAAGACTTGGCCGCAAACGCCATTGCCGCGGATAAGCAGGCGTTCCTGGAAGAGTACGCTGCATACGAGCCAACCATTACCACCACGGATGATCGAGATCTGTTTTCGAAGATCAAGCCCACCTTCGATCAGTTCACTACGGCATGGATTGGGATCGAGCCTCTTGCCCGGGAAGGCAAGGGCCCTGAAGCGATGGCCAAGTATTATGCCGAGCTGGAACCGCCGTATGAGGCCACTAAGGCCAGCGTCAAAGCGGAAGCGGACTTCAACAAAAAGACTGGAGACCAGAACGCCGGATTGGCGCAGCAAGCGGTCACCAGCTCGAACTTTTGGGCATGGTCGCTGCTCGTGGCCAGCATTATTGGCGGCGCATTGCTCGCCTATTTCATCACGAAGAGCGTGAATCAGGCCCTCAACCGCATCATCTCCGAATTGTCGGAGGGCGCCGAACAGGTGGCAAGCGCTGCCGGCCAGGTCGCGTCCGCAAGCCAGTCGCTGGCGCAGGGCTCGTCGGAGCAGGCCGCGTCGCTTGAGGAAACTTCCTCGTCCAGTGAAGAAATCAATTCGATGGCGCGGAAGAATACCGATAACTGCCGCTCGGCGGCCGACCTGGTCTCCTCCTCGCAGAGGAAGTTTGTCGATACCAATCAAGCCCTTGAGCAAACAGTGGTTGCTATGGGCGAGATCAACGCGCAAAGCGGCAGAATCTCCAAGATTATCAAGACTATTGACGAGATCGCCTTCCAGACCAACATCCTGGCGCTGAACGCTGCTGTGGAAGCGGCACGCGCCGGCGAAGCGGGTATGGGCTTCGCGGTGGTCGCCGACGAAGTCCGGAACCTGGCCCAGCGCGCCGCACAGGCCGCCAAGGATACCTCGTCGTTGATCGAAGAGTCGATCTCTAAATCCAACGACGGCAAGACCAAAGTGGATCAGGTCGCCTCGGCTATTCAATCGCTGACTGAGGAAGCCGCAACCATCAAGACTTTGGTCGACGAGGTCAACCTCGGAAGCCAGGAGCAGGCCCGCGGCATCGAGCAGATCGTCAAGGCGATCTCGCAGATGGAGCAGGTAACGCAGAAGACTGCGGCCAACGCCGAAGAGAGTGCATCGGCGGCCGAAGAGCTCACCGCACAGTCGGAGACGGTCAAGGACGTTGTCGGTCGCTTGACGTCGATGGTCAGCGGCCAGTCGGCCACCGGACTGGTTCACCATCGCCGCACCGCCAGCTCCGCTGTCCGCAGCCAGAGTAAGCCCTGGAACCTTCCGAGACCGGGCTCCCTTCTCGGCCTGAAGAAGCACGAGCCTGCGGCGAGCAGGACCGAAAACGCCTTCCCGCTCGAAGCCGAGTTCCAGGAGTTCTAAACGACGCTCCTCACCGCCCAACAGGCCCGGAATCCGGGGCCTGTTGGTGACCAGTCTTTCCGTCCATTCAGAGATCCGGAGAAGTAATATGCCTGTGATAATGAATCGAGCTGCTGAAGTTCTCGCGCCGCGGGAGCGCGTGAACGAACTCGCAACGCGGCTGGCTTTGTCCGGCGCAAGCAGCGGCCTGGTTCAAGACCTCATCGCATTGTGCAAGCAGGCAAAGAAGGACGGTTTCTCTCAGGCGGCCGCGGTTCAATCCAGGTTGACAGGAGCTGCCGACGGCAAGGTAGCGCAGCCGGCGCTCGAAGAATTGCTGAGCTGTGAGATTATGCAGCTCCAGCAGATTCTGGATCCCGATAGCGCTCCCAATAGCCCGCCTGCACCGCCCGCGAACGAAGAGAGCAACAACTCAGCTCCACAGTGCCTCTCGCTGGTGCAGGACCCGGAGCTAGTTGCTGATTTCATCATGGAATCGCGCGAGCACTTAAATGCAATTGAGCAGCACATGCTCCGGCTCGAGCAGAACGCTTCGGATATGGACGCCATCCACGCGGTGTTTCGCGGGTTCCACACCATCAAGGGATTGGCCGGATTCTTGGAGTTCCCCGACATTCAGGAGGTTGCCCACGAGATCGAGACTCTGCTCGACCTCGCCCGCAACTCCAAATTGACCATTACGCCTGCGATTGTCGATGTCGTACTCGAAGGTGCGGACTTTCTCAAACAGGCACTCGCCGGCGTAGACGAGGCCCTGGCATCGAAGACTGCACGAGTGATCTCGGAGTGGGCCAGGCTGGTGTTGGAGATTCGCACCGCGGCCGCGGGCGAGCCGATGACGACCGAGGCTCCCCCGGCCGCGCCGGAACCGGCGCCGCGAGAAGCACCGCAACAGGCGCAGCAACAGCCTGCGCAGATATCTCCGGAACCGCCCGCGCAACCCGCGGCTGCCACCAGCGATTCAGCTTCGTCCGCGCTGTCCGCGGAATCGAAAACCCCCAAGACTCGGGAAGTGTTTTCGATCCGCGTCGATACTGAAAAGCTCGACCATCTCATGGATATGGTCGGCGAAATGGTGATCGCGCAGTCGCTCGTCCGTCATAACAAAAGCCTTAGCGGGACTACGGACAGCCGCTTGCAGCGCGACCTTTCGCAGCTGGCGCGCATCACCAACGATGTGCAGCGCACCACAATGAGCCTGCGCATGCTCCCCATCGGCCAGGCCTTCCAACGAGTTGTTCGTCTCATCCGCGATTTGTCGCGGAGAGCCGGCAAGCAGGTCGAGCTTGAGACATTCGGCGAAGACACTGAGGTAGACAAAACCATCGCCGAGGAACTCGCCGATCCGCTCATGCATATGATCCGCAACTCGATCGATCATGGCATCGAACTGCCGGACGCCAGAACCGCTGCTGGTAAGAACCCCACAGCACGCATTCGCCTGGCCGCGTACCACCAGGGTGGGCAAATCGTGGTGGAGTTGTCCGACGACGGCCGCGGGCTTGACCGGGAAAAGATCCTGAAGAAGGCAAAGCAAAACGGCCTTATCCTCGAAGATGCGCAACTGAGCGAAAACGAGATCTTCCAACTGATCTTCGAGCCTGGATTCTCCACGGCCGACAAGGTCACCGACATCTCCGGGCGCGGCGTTGGCATGGACGTTGTGCGCGGGCGGATTCAGAAACTGCGCGGGCGCATCGAAATCCAGTCAAAGCCAGGTTGTGGCACCACCTTCTTCCTGAAGCTGCCTCTAACGCTGGCAATTATCGAGGGGCTGGTTGTGCTCGTAGGCTCGAATCGTTATATCGTCCCCATCTTCGCAGTCAGGGAAATGTTCCGCCCCACTCCGGAGATGCTCTCCACCGTTGGCGGCAAGAACGAAATGGTCACGGTGCGCGGACGGCTCTTGCCGGTCGTGCGCTTACATCGCCGCTTCGGCGTCGAGCCGCGCTCTGAGAACCTCTGCGAGGGTCTCCTGGTTGTCGTTGAAAGCCCGGAGCGGCAGTTTTGCTTGCTGGTAGACGATCTAGATGGCAAGCAGGAGGTTGTGATCAAGAGTCTAGGCGACGAACTGAAGAACGTTCAGGGAGTTGCCGGTGGTGCCATCCTCGGAGATGGCCGTGTCGGGCTGATCCTCGATATGGAAGGCGTATTCCCCGGGGGGCAGAAGTAATGAGCCTCAAGGAGCCATCCAGCGGCATTCAGGCTCTGTCTGCGCGCGAATTCGAGAAGATTCAAAAACTGGCCTATGAAAAGTTTGGCCTCAATCTCCGCGATGGCAAGGAGACGCTGGTCTCCGCGCGCCTCAACAAGACCATCCGGAGACTCAACTTCACTTCGTTCGACCAGTACTTCCGGTTCGTTTGTGACGATACCTCCGGCGCGGCACTCACTGAGCTGATCGACTCGCTTACCACCAATCACACCAGCTTCTTCCGCGAAGCCGGTCATTTTCAGTTTCTCAGCCAGACCATCCTTCCCGCGTTGCGCGAGAGAAGCACCATCGCCATCTGGAGCGCTGCGTGTTCCAGCGGTGAGGAACCGTATTCAATCGCCTTCAACATGCTGGACGATCTCGGCGAAACGAATTTCAGCAAGGTACGCATTCTCGCCACCGATATCTCCACGCGCATGCTCGACCATGCACGCCAGGCTACCTATCCTGTGGAACGATTTAACGGAATCCCCGTCCAGCAGCTTCGCCGCTATGTACTGCGGGGCTCAGGGGAGTCCAACGGCTTTTACCGCGTCAAGCCGCATATCCGCGCGGCCGTCGAATTCGCGCGCGTGAACCTTATGGAGAGCCTGTCGCAATTCGGCCCCTTCCCCGTAATTTTTTGCCGGAATGTGATGATTTACTTCGACAAGCCTACCCAGCAGGCAGTGGTCGGCCGCTTGACAAAGTGTCTGGAACCTGGTGGCCATCTCTTAATCGGACACTCTGAGAGCTTGAACAGCATAGAGCACACGTTGCAGTATGTGCGCCCCGCGATCTACCGGAAGCCAGGGAAGGGCGATGTGCGTGTAGCCGGGGGCCTGGGCAGACGATGAATAAATCTATTGTGGTGGGCATTGCGGATTGCAGGGTAACGGATGATCCGCAGAGCGAACTCGTGACCTACGCGCTCGGCTCGTGTGTTGCCGTTATGATTCACGACCCCATGGTGCGCGTCGGTGGTCTGCTCCATTTCATGTTGCCCGAGTCCGGCATTGACCGGGAAAAGGCACAGAATCGCCCCTTCATGTTCGCCGATACCGGTATACCGCTTCTCTTTCACAGCGCCTACGCCAAGGGCGCCGAGAAGCGCAGACTCTTGGTTTCCATAGCCGGAGGCGCACAAATGATGGATGAGCGAGGCGTGTTCAATATCGGCAAACGGAACTGCCTCGCAGTGCGGAAAATCCTCTGGAAGGCCGGCGTCATGTTGCAGTCGGAAAATCTTGGTGGAACCGATTCCCGCACGGTTCGCCTCGATGTCGCCACCGGCAAAGTCTCGTTGAGTCAAGGCGGGGAGAGAATGCCTCTAAGAATGGCCGGCGCAGCTGCGCCAGAAAGGACTTACGATGGCCTATAACGTTCTGATTGTCGATGATTCCCCGGCGATGCGCTCATTTGTTCGCCGGGTGATCGATATGTCGGGCCTCGAGATTGGCCGGTACATGGAAGCAGAGAACGGCCAGGCGGCCGTTGACGTCCTCCGCGCCGATTGGATCGACGTTGTTCTTACCGATATCAACATGCCGGTGATGGACGGCGACCGCTTTGTGCGCGTAATGAAAGCCGATGAATCATTGAGCCAGATACCGGTCATCGTCGTGTCGACCGATCGGACCGAAAGCCGCGTGCAACAGATGATGGACCTCGGAGCCAACGGATACGTAACCAAGCCATTCATGCCGGAAACACTTCGCGATGCTATTGAAAACGCGCTGGGGGTGAATCATGGCTGGTAATGAATTACAACAGATTCTCTCCGAATCTGCCGCGGAGGTGCTGGAGGGCATGTTCTTCACCAGCCCTCTGGGAAGCTCTGCCCTCTGCGGCCTAATGGAAAATTCCATCGCTGCGGGGCTTTTCTTCCGTGGAACGCCTCCAGGACGTTTCGGGATCTGCGCTTCGATGAACACATCCCGATCGCTCGCCGCAAGTTTTCTGGGCAAGGATCCGGAATTGATCGACGAGCAGCAATGCGGCGAGGTGATTTGCGAACTGGCCAATATGGTATGCGGTTCTGTGCTGAGTCGCCTCGAGAAAGATGTTCTCTTTGAGCTCACGCAGCCGAAGATCGGCGAGCCCGAAAGCAGCCGGCCGGAAAACGCCTCTGTCTCCCTCACACTCGAACTGGAGGAGGGATCCCTACTCGCATGGATTCTTGTTGAGGAGGCACGATGAGTATCGGCCGCAAAATCAAGGTGCTGGTCGTGGACGATTCCGCCATCGTGCGCAAGATGCTGAGCGAAACGATTACCGAGGAGAGCGATCTCGAAGTCGTCGGCACGGCTCCGGACCCCTTCATCGCGCGGGATAAAATCCTCGCCCTTAAGCCGGATGTTCTAACCCTCGATATCGAAATGCCGCGCATGGATGGGCTGACCTTTCTCAAGAAGCTCATGCAATTCCATCCAATGCCGGTGATCATTGTCAGCTCCCTCGGACAGACCTCCTGCCAAGTGGCCCTCGATGCGTTGAAAATCGGCGCCGTGGAAGTCCTGGCAAAACCCGGAGGCCCGTATTCCGTCGGCGAGTTGCGCAAAGACCTGGCAGCAAAGATCCGCTCGGCGGCTTTGGCAAAAGTGCGCCGCGAGACACCTGCCCCGTCTCCAGTGAAGGCAGAGCCTGCTCCGTCACACTCTATCCCTAGCTCTCAATCCAGGCCGGGAACCGTGCTGGCGATTGGAGCATCCACCGGCGGAACCGAAGCGATTGAGGAGATATTGACTCGTCTGCCCAAAGATGCTCCGGGCATCGTAATCGCCCAGCACATCCCGCCAGTGTTTTCGCGCGCGTTCGCCGATAGGCTTAACCGTTTGTGCTCCATCAACGTCAAGGAGGCCTGTGACGGTGATCCTGTTCAACCGGGCACGGCCCTGATCGCTCCCGGAAACTTTCACATGGTGTTGTGCGAGTCAAACAGCGGATATCGCGTCAAGATCAAGAGCGGACCCAAGGTTTGTTACCAGCGGCCGTCGATCGATGTTCTCTTTAGTTCCGTGGCCGAATGCGCCGGCGATCGCGCCGTGGGCACGTTGCTCACCGGAATGGGTGCCGATGGCGCCCAGGGACTGCTCCGCATGAAGGAAGCCGGTGCGCGCACCATCGCCCAAGATGAGGCAAGTTGCGTGGTGTTTGGCATGCCCCGAGAGGCAATTCGCTTGGGCGCTGCGGATCGCGTCGTTTCCCTCCTCCGGATTCCCGCCGCCATCATGAGCGCGGCTTCTGAATAGAAGGATCAACGGACACTTCTGCTGACAGAGGAACCGCTAAGTGGCTCTTTGCCTACGGGAAGAGCCACCTCGCGCTCCCTCAAATTCGTCACGGACAGGAAAACCGCTCTAGCTGACTAAGCTTCCATTGTGGACGCGACTGCGCGCAGCCGGTTTTCCGGAACATTGGCTGCGAGCAGGCTGGTGCATTCCTTCACTCCAACGATGCCATCTGTTTTAATGTCGGGCAGTAGTCCGTCGTCCAGGCATAGTTCATCGAGAGCTCGGCTCATCGCGGCCTGCGCGGCAAAGAGCAGCGGCGTGGAGTACTGCACCATGTTGACGCCCGCATCGCGCAACTGCTGAAAAGAAAGACGGGGGCTCCTTCCACCGCAGATCTGGTTGAAGAGGATGGGCTTATTGGTACTGTTTCGCACGCGTCGCAGCATCTCGAGCGAGCGGATCCCGTCCACCATAAGGACGTCGACTGAAGTAGCGGATATGGCCTCGACTCGGCGCAAGATCTCCTCGCCGCTGGCATCCGTTCGCGCCAGCACAAGTATGTCTTCGCAGGAATCGAGTACGTCCTCGAGCTTGTTGATATAGGTTTCGAGCGGCAGGATCAGCTTGCCGCTTGCATGACCGCAGCGTCTTGGGCGGGCCTGGTCTTCAAGCATCACCATCGCCACCCCCATCCGATCAAGCTGCCGTACGACATGGCAGGCAGTGTGGGCGTCGACGTATCCGTCGTCAATGTCCACCAGCAGCCTGTGCGAAGGGAGAATCTGCCGGATGCGCCACGCGGTCTGTACCATATCGGACCAGGCGATGTAGCCCACGTCGGGCAGACCGTAGAAACTGGCCGCCACGCCGAAGCCTGAAACGAACAGGTTTTGCGAGTAAGAGGCGGCGATGCTGGCCGAAAAGCAGTCGAACACTCCGATAAACGGCTGCAGTTGAGCGCCAACGGCCAATTGCTTGCGAAGTTCCTGGGCGGGATGCATCTTGTCTGCCTCGTTTCGATTTGGTCTGGCGGTGGACGGCAAGCTAAGAGAGACCTGGCTAGCCGACTATGGCATGTGACTAGGAAGCAGCAAACCGCGACGAGGCGGACGAATATCCAGGCGTATGCTCGTGCTCGCCAAAGCGCGCATGGCCCGTCGACTCGCTCGATCCGTTGACCAGCATGTTCAATTGCTGCACCAGATTGCTCATCGTTTCCGATTGCGCGTTCAGTTCTTCGGAGGCCGCCGCGCTCTCTTCCGCGTTGGCTGCGGTCGTCTGCGTTACGTGCTCCATTTGCGTAATTGCCTTCCCAATCTGGTCGAGTCCGCGACACTCTTCCGCGCTACCAGCTGCAATTCCCTCTACTAGAGACGAAATCTTGCTTGAGCTTTGGCTGATGGCACGAATGGAGCCCACTACACGGGCCACCTGAGCCTTGCCGTGACTCGCTTTGTCGATCGATTCCTGAATGAGCGAGGCAGTGTCATGCGCGGCTTGTGCTGAGCGTTGTGCAAGGTTTCGCACTTCGTCCGCCACCACGGCGAACCCCTGGCCTTCCTTGCCTGCTCGCGCAGCCTCCACGGCGGCGTTCAATGCAAGAATGTTCGTCTGAAACGCAATCTCATCGATGACCTTGATGATCTTCGAGATCTTCTCGCTGGATTCATTGATCCCATCCATCGATCGAACCATCGTACTCAAGTCTGAATTGGCCTGCGCGATTTCCTTTTGCGACTCATCTACAAAGCCCGCCATTGAGCGAGAATTATCAGCGTTGGCTCGTGCCATGGACTGAATCTCCTGGCTTGACGCTGCGGTCTCTTCAATTGACGCAGCCTGCCTTGACGCCCCCTGGGCGAGTGACTGGGCAGACGAGGATACCTGTGAGGCCGCCCCGGCTATTTCCCGCGCACCTGAAACGAGCACCCCGATCGCCTCGCGGAGCCCGATAACCGTCTTATGCACGGTCAGAAGGACCAGTATTCCCACTGGAACGGTCAGGCACGCGAATAGAAAGCCCTCAAGTATGGCGCGTTGGCTTGCGGCGCTCGCTTCCTTTTCGTTGACATCCAGGGCCTTTTTCTGAAGTTCCTCCAGCTTGTTCGCGGCAGCGAGCATGTCCGCGGAGAGAACCTTGTTCTCATTGCGAAGTTCATACGCCGCTTTGATGTTCCCCGCTTTGCACAGCGCCACCAGGTTCGCGTATTTGGGCGCCCAGGCCTGCCGGTTTTGGCGGACTTGATCCAGAATGTCCCTTTCCTCCGGGGTATCCGTGAGCGGAGCCAACCGTATGAAAAGATCGTCGAGTTTCGCGCCTGAGGTTTCGTAAGTCTTGATGTAATCGGGAGCCGAAGCCTCATCCTGAGCTTCGTAGGAGAGCATCAGCCCGCGCTGCGCTCCCTTCATTTCAACCGTCGCCAGCTGAATCTCTTTGGCTATGGATAGCTTCTCGTTGTATCGATGCAGGATCATATCCATTCGCTCATTGGTACTCTGGGCCTGGATAATGACGAGGGCCAACAGCATCAGGCACAGAGCCAGTAGAGCTGCAATCCCGCCGAAAAGTTTTGTCTTAATTGAGAAGCGCTTCACTGTATTTCCCCTTCAGGGCTGGGCTTGTGATGCGAAACCTGATATTACCGGCGAACTCTCTTGCTGCCATTCTTCTTGCCTGCGCAGCCGGCCCATAGCCCCAGGGCGGAAGCGTTTCACACTCTGAAGCAGGAATGACGGGCAACAGGGGCTGCATCGCCAAAGCCCTGGATTGGCGATGCAGCCTTGTTTTCAGCACTCCCCTGCGAGCGGAAGTCTAGTGAACCTCAGACGAATGAAAGAACAGCTTCTTGCCGTCAATCACGAACCCTGCGGTGAGAGCCTGTCCATTCCAAATGGCCGTCGGTACGGGGGGCTCGACGCCAACACTGTAGAGATGGCTGTAGCCGCCTACCAGGCTCAGGGACTTGGTCAGATGAATCGTCGGGCGCACAAACCACCTGTTGCCGACGCCGTACTGATCGCCATTCACGGTAAGTCCCAGAATCAGGGCTTGCACGTCCAGTCCCATGTTGGTGATGTAGTTGAGATCGATATCGGCGAACCCGGCCTCGAACGAGAAGCGCTTGAAGTTCTTGCTCACTGTCAGGGCAGATCCGCGGCCGGCGGGGAAGGGATAGCCAGTTGCGTAGTTGCCCGCATTGAGCCGTTGATAGGCTTCATAGCGAACCGTATCGAAAACCTTGCTCTGATGGATATCGGCGAAGATTGCCTCGCGGACGGTCTTCAGGTAGAAAGCGCCGAACTGAGGCTCGGAATAAGTGTAGTCGGCGGAGACGGAAACCCTCTTGCCAAAGTCCTTCCGTCCCAGGATCTGACGGTAGTTCGAGATGGCGAGGCGTTCGCCACGAGCGAAAAAATTGGGTGTGTAGTTGTCTCCGATAAACGCGCGCGTATACGAAATCTCGCTGAGGAAGAACAGCTTGGGCCGCTTGATCGAAACCCGCTCACCGGAGATGTAACCATCATCATCGTAGCTTGTGGCTTCGGTGTTGACTCCGCGATCGATTCCGAGGCCGCCGAACTGAAACTCAATTCCCTTGATCGGCTGTGCCGTCAGGTAGGCTTGGCGGAAATAGAGTTCAACCCCATCTGCGTCGAAGAAGCCCGGCTGGAACGGCGCGACATTCATGATGTAGAGCTGAGTCGGCGACATATTCGCTTCGACGTTGTTGATGAACTTTGTCTCTCCGCCGCCAATGAAGGATGTATACGCCCAGTTGAAGTAGCGGCCGCTTGAGAGGTGGAAGCCGATTCCGTACCGGCCATCCTGGTCGAACTTGAACTTGCCGTCGGCGATCAACCGCTGCTGACCCTGGCTGAAACTGCGGGCTCCGTCGACATCCAGTGTGCTGCGATAGCGCGAGCCGTAGTTAAGGGTGTTGACGTCAAACCAACGATCTAAGCTGGTTTCCCACGAGGGAATCGAAGACGAGGGGCTGGCAGGCGCGCTCACCGCGGTTACCGCTTTCCCTGAAGAGTCACTTGAGTCGGCGAGGGCGGGGGTGTCATTATTGAGGGCAATTTGTTGGGCGAAGACGGCCGAAGGCATTGTGAGAGCGACACACGCGGCAGTAGCTCGCAAGAACTTTAGAATCATTGTCATAACCGACCATCCTATTGTTTAATTCGGCTAGGAGCTGTTCATCGGGAACCCGAGATCATTTCCTGCTTCGTCACTATCGGCAAAGCTCAAGCAGCATTTCAATGGATCCGCAGCCAGAATTAAAATCCAGTCCGGCCCCATCGTTCGCCGAAGGAGTAGATATCGAAGAGCAGAAGGATGTGTTGGTTAGTCTCGATTGTAAGTTATTGCAAGGATACCTGCTTGGCCGGCCGTCACCCCGGGGAGGAATTCGAGAGTGTGCGGATGAGTTCCGAACTCAGTTATCGCGGCGCGGCTTGACGCGGGTTGACGTTTGAAGCTAGAACCTCCCTGATCGCAAGCAGCAAGTCCTTGGCAGTGAAGGGCTTTTCCAACAAAGCAGTGCCTGGGCCCCCAACCCTGGACCCACCCATCAACTCACCTGTATAGCCTGAGATAAAGACGATTCTTAGATCCGGATGATTCATCAGTAGCCGATCAGCCAGTTCAGGACCACTGAAGTCCGGCATGACGACGTCTGTCACCAGCACGTCAATCGGAGGATCGCGCCGGCTCATAAATGAGATCGCCGTGATAGGGTCGCCCGTGTCGAACACTTGATATCCGTGCCCACGCAAAGAGATGCAAAGAACGCCACGCAGAACTTCATCATTTTCGACGACCATAATTGCCTCGGAACCACTCGCCATCTTGAGAGCGAGTTGTTTGGCAGGCTGTGGCTTAATGGCCGCTTCGGAGGAAGGAAGATAGATCTTGAACGTAGTTCCTATACCAACTTTACTTTCCAGGCTTATTTCTCCCTCACTTTGCTTAACGATGCCGAATGTAGTAGACAGACCGAGGCCTGTCCCCTTGCTGGCGTCTTTAGTCGTGTAAAACGGCTCGAAGATGTGAGCCGCCACGGATGGGTCGATCCCGCAGCCCGTATCTGCAACCGTTAGCAGGACCCACCTTCCAGCCTTCAGATTTGGGTGTTTTTCGATTTTCTCCGGCCCCACCTCGACAGTTTCAACGGAAATGGTCAACGCGCCGCCTTCAGGCATCGCGTCTCGCGCGTTTATGACCAGGTTCATCAATATCTGCTCCACCTGCCCGCGGTCAGCTCTTATGTTGTTTGCGCCAGAGTTGCATGAGATGGTCAGGTTGATACCCGCGCCGATCAGGCGGCGAAGCATCTCTTCCATCGCCTCCACAACGTTTGCCAGGTTCAGTGTCTCTGGGCGGAGCAATTGCCTACGACTAAACGCCAGCAGGTTACGTGTCAACGAAGCCGCACGCCGCTCCGCGTCATGTATCTGTCTCACAAATTGCAGACCAAGTTCGTCCGAAGCGAGCCGTCGCTCCAGCAACTCACAGTAGCCAAGAATCACTCCTAGAGCATTATTGAAGTCGTGTGCAATCCCTCCTGCAAGCAGACCAACAGCCTCCATCTTCTGGGCCTGCAGAAGTTGCTCCTGTGCCTCCCCCAGCGAGGACTCCACGGCTTTGCGAGCTGAGATATCGCGCGCTATCGTCGACATACCCACCACCTCTCCAGTGGACGAAACAAGAGGGGAAACAGTGAGAGAAACAGGTATCAGCCGACCGTCTTTACGAATACGTACTGTGTCAAGGTCGACAATTTGCTCTCCAGCCTTGACCTGGCGGACTAACTCTATTTCTTCGCCAAGCCGGTCTGGCGGAAAAAGAATAGATATGTGTTGGCCACATATCTCTGTCGCCGGATATCCGAACATTCTCTCCGCTGCGGGATTCCAGGTATTGATGATGCCGTCGACGGACTTGCTGATGATTGCATCGTTGCTTGAGTTGACGATTGTCGCAAGCCGCCTGGTGGCTTCTTCCGATTTCACATGTTGGTACTGAAGAACGAACTTGTCTAGCGCAAACGAGATATCTCCGGCGGCTTCCTCAAGAAGTTGGATCTCGCGGCTCTGAAAACACCCGATGGCCACTGAATAAACTATGAGGGCCCCTACAATCGCGCCCTTGGTCCGGATGGGGAAAGTTGCTGAGGCACGAAAGCCGTGCTTGGTAGCCTGACTCCGCCACGGTGACGTGGCCGGATCGCTGAAGTAGTCGTTGCAAATATATGGCTCCCCACTTCGCAGAGCGACCCCCGTCGGGCCGCGACCTTCCGGACGGTCATCCGCGTATATGCCCGGGCTGCCAAAAAACGATGCATGCTCCCCACCGTGCGCGACCAGCACGAGTTGCTTACTGTATGGGTCGACCAAGCCCACGAACGACTCGATAAATCCGCCGTATTCCACTAGGATCCTGCAGGCCGCCTCGAACAATTCATCGTGCGTAGCGGCACGTGCAATCGCGTGGTTTACCTGTCGGAGAGCATCGTAAAGCTGGCTCAGCCGCTGGGCTTCTTTGTTTCCTTTACCGGTCTGAACCATCTCCTTCGATGTCTCCTCACTGTCCGGCAACTCATGCGCTCTCGCCGTCTCCCGCACCAGCAGTGCCCGGCGCCGTTGATTCAGAGTCCGTGCTCGCGGATTTTGACGTATAGAGAACTCCTCGGCATACCGAGAACGTGGGCAGCTTGCGCAACTTTGCCTCCCTCGGAAGCAAGCACCTGGAGGATATGGCGTCTTTCCATTTCCCTAAGGGTCAAGTTCGGCGTGACGGCTTGAGCCGGAGACTCAGACGTCGGAGAAGTTTCCAACTCAAGTCCGGTCCTTTGGATGGTCCTGTCATCGGATAAAAGAGCCGCTCGTTCGAGAACATTGCGCAATTCACGAATATTTCCCGGCCATGAGTAGTTCTGCAGTGTGTGCCGCGCGCTGTCCGATATCCGAAACGGACCACGCTGCATGTCATTGCTCAATTGCTCGAGTAGCCTGTCTGTCAGAATCGGAATATCTCCGGCACGTTCGCGCAGAGGGGGAATGCGCAAGCGAAGAGTGCTGATCCGGAAATAAAGATCGCTTCGAAACTTCCCTTCATCCGCTCTCCTTTTCAAATCGCGATGGGTAGCCGCGATGATCTGAACGTCGACTTTGCGTTCTTGAACGTCTCCCAGGCGATAGAACTGCTTCTCCTCCACGACCTTCAGAATCTTGGATTGAACCTGTGAATCCATATCGCCGATCTCGTCGAGAAAGAGCGTTCCATAATTCGAAGCCTCTAGAAACCCAATTCTGTTTGCCACCGCACCGGTAAATGCCCCTTTCTTGTGGCCAAAGAGTTCGGATTCGAGCAACTCGAGCGAAAATCCTGCGCAATTCAGATCGACAAATGATTGGTCGGACCGCTGCCCATTCTTGTGCAGCCAACGCGCCAACACGCCTTTGCCGGTGCCCGTTTCTCCTTGAATCAATACAGTGGTGCTGTTAGCCTCTGCAACCCTTTGCGCCGTTTTCCTCAATTCCAGAATCGCCGGACTGTTGCCCAAAAAGGGATTCCGTTCATAACGGCTTCGCTCGAGCTTGGCCGCTAGGGTCTTCTGCTGATTCCGGGCGTTCTCCAGGGTGCGCGTCAACACAGTAGTCAGATACCCGATGTCGACCGGCTTGGCAATAAACTGATCTGCTCCGGCTTTTACCGCTTCCACCGCTAAGTCAATGCTGGCGTGACCGGTTACAACAACCACAGGTATACGGAGATCCCGGGCACGGAGCCATTCGAGCAGATCGAATGCGGTTCCTCCTGGCAGTTGGTAGTCGGCCAGGATAACGTTGGGCGGTGATTTCAGTACCTCTGAGAAGGACTTAGCGAGATTGTCGACTCTGGCAACCTCAAAGCCATCAAAGGTCAATGCGTCGATCAGGAGATCACCCATCGACGCGTCGTCTTCAACTACCAGCACTCGATCTTTCATCGCTTGCCTGTCACTTGCGGATCAGTTGCGGTGCTCGGTTTCGGGAGAATCGTGACCAAGTTGCGGCGGCTCGATGACCGATGCGCTTCCAGAAGAGCAGTCTGAACAATAGACGATTTCCGCCGGATTGTCCAGAATCTGGACAATTGAACCAAAGCCGAATGTGGTGCTCCCCAACTGGTCACGGCTGCTATCTCCAACGAAAAGAATCAGCTTCAAACCGGTAGGGTCTTTCCCGAGCGTTTGGTCACTGTATTGCTCTACAAGCGAGTACGTAGCTGTCTTCCCAAATGTTACTAACTCCGTGTAACGGGTTGACCGTGACGCAAGGGCCACCTTAGCCTGCTGTGCGCTTGGGCAAAAAGTGCGCAGCAGGCGGGTTTTCAAGGCTGAGGTGCTGTGCCGATAGCCCTCAGATCCTGGGCATTGGTACACCTCGCCACATGTCTTCAATTGCGAACCGTTAATCGCGGCGTCGTCCCCTTTTCCAAAAAAGGACTGATTCACGGGAGTTCTTGCGGAACCACTACCTAGGTAAGCGACTGAAGAAAAATAAGATATGATCCATCGCTCACTGGGGACAAGGAGAGGTTTCCATGGTAACTGCCCCGCCTCCTTTGCGGACGACTCCGACGACTAGAAACCCAGACCTCAATGACCGATATATATGTGCAGAACAGCGCAGGTCTCGACCTTCGTCATTCAAAGCATGTCACGGGATACTCGCATAAACGGAGCTTGAAATGTCGAATGCAATGAGCTCGCGCCCCTCAGTAGAGGACATGAAAGATAAAGATTTCATGTGCCTCGACCACGAATCACTCCGATTTGACTTCGTGACCCGCCGAAAGCCCAGACAGGATTTCCCGCCGGTCAGAGAATTCAAGACTGACAAAGTTGCCGATAAGCAACTCACTGTGTCCCAAAAGAATTCCCAAGCCATCGAACTGCTATACCGGACCGTGCTCGAGACCAGTCGAGATGGTGTCGCAATTAGCAGGCTGGATAACGGCACATTGATCGACGGAAACCTGGCCTTCCTCGATGGCCTAGGATATGACCGCGAGGAAGTGATCGGTCAAAGCGTCGTCTGGATGGATCCGAAAAACTGGCGTAACCTGACCGATTTGCTGGTTGAGAAATCGCAGTTTCGAGACGAGACTGTCCCCTTCAGAAGAAAGAATGGCGAGGCGCTCTGGGTGCAGCTTTCCGCATCGCTGGTCGATCTCGACGGTCTGGCTTGCACGGTTTGGGTCGCCAGGCATACCACTCCCGCCAGGACAATTGAAGAAGCAAGTCGAACCATTGAACCTGACACCCCCCCCGCGCTGTCCAATCGCCAAATGCCTGCCAGCGGGACGATTCGCTCGCTCGATGTGTGCGTGGCGGCTCAAGAAGGGTCATTCACCAAATACAAGGCAATGGAGGAGGAACTCAGTTACGCAATCTCACAGAGAGAATTCCAGATTTACTACCAGCCTCAAGTAAGTTCCAGCGGACTAATCGGAGCCGAGGCTTTGGTCCGCTGGTATCGTCGAGATCAAGTGGTTCTAGAAGCCGCTGAGTTCATGCCTTTGGCGGAGGAGACTGGTCTAATCCTGCCCTTGGGCATGTGGGCGTTGGAAACAGTTTGTGCGCAGATCGCTGCTTGGGAAAAGCAGATCGCCGGCTTCGCTCTCGTCATCGCAGTCAATATAAGCCCGCTCCAATTCTGGCAGCCGAACTTTGTCGAGAAAGTACTCGCAGTCCTCAGTCGCACGGGGGCCAGCCCACGCAATCTGAAGTTGGAAATCACTGAGACAGTGCTTATTGATGGCATAGAGGGTGCCATCACAAAGGTATCTGCCCTCAAAGCTCATGGTGTCACATTCTCCCTTGACGACTGTGGGCACAGCGATACGTTACCGGCATTCCTCAATCGCGTACCCTTGGACGAATTGAAAGTGGACCGTTATTTCGTCCAGAATCTCTCACTGGACGAGACCAGCAAGGCTGCCGTGGAATCCATCGTTTCGCTTAGCCGCCTGAGAGGCATGTCCGTTATTGCCAAGGCAGTCGAGACTGATTGGCAAAGGGACACCCTCTCCTGTCTGGGTTGCCAAGCCTACCAGGGATACCTGTTCGATCCCCCCCTTCCTCTAGCAGAATTTGAAAAAACTTGGCTTGCGATGGATCAGTAATGACAACAGAAGAGGCCACGGCGCAGAGTTTCGCAACCCACGGAGCAAAACATGGATGAAGTACTCGCACTCTTCCTTTCCCTGTCGCCAGGTGCCCAGGCGCAGCTCCGCGCGGTAGCCCGGCAAAAGAAATCTGTCAACCTCCTCAAACTTGCCAGGACCGTCTATCCATACGTCCAGACCCTTGCAGAGGCCACGGAAGTCGCAGAGTTTCTGGCAAACGAGGTGGCTGGTGATCAAGAACCTTGTGAACGAGACGCTCGAAGCGCAGCCCCTCTGGGGAGATTGCTGGCCCGCCTGGCGCAGCTTGCTCTTCTTCTGCTGATGTGCGGGGTCCTACGCGCTCAGGAGTTCAGCTTCCGCTATTTTGGGGTTGCCGAAGGTCTCAACAATCTCGCCGTTCGCCAGATATACCAGGACCGCGTCGGCTTCCTTTGGGTGAGCACAGAAAACGGCGTCTTCCGCTACGACGGAGAGCGCTTCGAAGAATTTGGACGGGCGCAGGGGCTCCCGTCCAATTCAGGCGCTGCCTTTGGCGACGCCCCTGATGGCTCTCTATTGGTCGGCGGAGACTTCGGACTCTACCGTCTGGCAGGTTCGGGTTTCGAGAAACTTCGGGTCCCATTCAAGACAGTTAGCTGGGGCCAGGGAATCCAGTCGGATGGAAAAGGGCACACATATATCGGAACGGATTCCGGCCTTGTGGAGTTGTATTCCGAACCCGGAAATGACCAACTCGATATGCGATCGTTCCCCCAGACCCCCGGAACGTCCGGACCAAGTGTCGACGGCATCTTGCTGGATGGTGATGTCGTCTGGTACGGATGCGGACATGAACTGTGCCGCATGGATAACAGGGGAACTCGAGCTCTCGGACGCGAGAGCGGGCTTCCCGATCGTGCCTTGCTGGAGATTCGAAAGGACGGGCGCGGCAATCTCTGGGTGCGAGTGCAGAACTCTGGCATGTTCGAATTGCCACTCGGCCAGACCAGGTTTCGTGAGCCGGATTTGCCTGTCGCGCCCACCGCAATCGGCGGCGTCCCCGCAATCGATGCCGGTGGGCGGATTCTCCTCCCTTCCCCATATGGCTTGCTCATCCACGGTGAGCAAGGCTGGCAGAAGATCGACCGATCCAGTGGCCTGCACGGAACAGTGTACTCGGCCTTTGAGGACCGCCAGCATTCTCTGTGGATTGGTTTGGCGGGCCGCGGCCTCGCCCAGTGGCAAGGGTACAGGGAATGGGAGAGCTATTCGGTCGCGAGCGGACTTGCAAGCGATACGGTATATGAGATCCTGCCGCGGCCCGATGGGTCCCTCTGGGTCGCAACTGAGGGTGGGCTGCTTCACGGGTCACCCCGCCAATACGGCATCGTCTGGACTAGGGTTCCGGGGCTAAGCGGTTTTCAGGTCCACAGTGTACAAGCCGATGTTCACGGGGATTTGTGGATTGGCACAGAAACGCGTGGCGCTGCCCGAATGGATGCGCGAACTGGCCGCGTGCAGTGGTTTGCGGAAAGGCAGGGTCTTTCAACCAACGCAGCCTATACATTGCGGTTCGATCGCGAACAGCGGCTTTGGGTCGCCACCAACGCTGGCTTGTTCATGGCAACCGCTCCCTACCGGAAGTTCTCGCGCGTAACCGAACTGCCGGCCACCCGCTTTTGGGCGGTCGCGGAAGCAACCGATGGCACCATATGGGCGGGCGGTGCCGACGGACTGTTTCACCATGTTGACGAGAGTTGGAAGAACTATAAGCGCGAGGACGGCCTCAGTAATCTGGAAGTGCTTTCCCTGGGCGCTGGCGCGAATGGCACTGTGTGGATCGGTTACCGCTACGGGGGCGGCATCGACCGCATTCATCCAACCGCTCGCGGCGTGACCATCGATAGGTCCGTTCAGAGACCGGGCACCGACGGCCTGGTGTATTTCCTTGACTTCGATGCGTTGGGCCGGCTGTGGGCGGGAACAGAACGGGGCGTAGACGTATGGAACGGCTCCCATTGGAGTCACTTCGATACTACCAATGGATTGACCTGGGACGACTGCGACCTAAACGCATTTGCCGAAGAGCCGGATGGTACAGTATGGATTGGTACCAGCGGCGGCCTCTCTCGTTACCGACCCCTTTCGCAGAACGCACCGGAAACTCCGATCAATGTTGTCTTCACGAAGCTCATGATTGGAGGCGCGGATGTTTCCGGGCAGCTCACTCCATCTTTCGCCATCCATTCTAACTCTCTCGTCGCAAGGTACTCCGCGCTCAATGTCGATCGCGATAATAATGTTGTCTTTCGCTACCAGTTGGAGGGCGCGAATTCAACCTGGGTTGAGACAACCCAAAGAGAATTGCAGTTTGCGCAACTCGCGCCCGGACGATATCGACTGGACATAGAAGCGCGCCAAAGCGATCGCGCATGGAGTCCGCACAGAGCAGAGTTTTCGTTTGAAATCCTCACTCCGTGGTATAAAACTTGGTGGTTCCTGCTGACATGTGGCCTCATCCCTTTGTCGGCAATCGCCGGGTTGATTCGGCTGCGGATGCTGGGAGCGAAAAGAAGGGAACGCGAGCTTCTCCGCCTGGTCGAAAAGAAGACGGCAGACCTGCAGCGCGCAAATGACGATCTGCTGCGGCTATCGTCCACCGATCCCCTTACCGGGCTGGCCAATAGGCGAGTGTTCGATCGAGCACTCAAGCGCGAATACGCTCGCCTGAAGAGGACCGGTGCCCCAGTCTCCCTGCTGATTCTTGATGTAGATCACTTCAAGGCCCTCAATGATTCCGCTGGTCACCAGAGAGGCGATGAATACCTGGTCTTGTTGGCTGCGGAACTAACCCGAAGTGCCAGGCGTACGACGGACATAGCCGCACGCTGCGGCGGCGAGGAATTCGCCTTGGTCCTGCCGGGAACTGACGTGGAGGATGCCGCACACATCGCGGAGTCGGTGCGGTCGGCAATCGCAAGACTCCAACTTCCACATCCTGCAGCGTCGACCGCGCCGATCCTAACGGTGAGCATAGGCGTCGCTACCGCAACTCCGGAATGGCCTGACACTCCTGCAGAGCTGGTAGCCGCCGCAGACCGCGCACTCTACGCCGCCAAGCGGGGTGGCCGGAATCGGGTGGAAGTGGTCCAGAGAGAAGCTGCTTCAGACAACGTGGCAAATCTTGCTGTCGTCGAGCGGGTTTGAATCGGTGACATGGAATCAATCATGTGCTACTGCCGATGGCGGTTCGTCAGCGATGATCAGTACCACCCAACCTTTTTGAGTCTTTTTACGGATTCTTGGCAATCACGTGCTTGTCTAGATGCACCCACCGAGTCTCGAATTCCTCCACGGGAAGTGGGCGGCCAAACAGGTAGCCCTGGAATGTATCGCAGCCGAGGTCAAGAAGTGCCTTGCGCTGTTCATCGGTCTCCACTCCCTCAGCAATTACAGAGAACCCCATCGCGCGACTCATCGCGATCACGGCTTGTGCTATCGCTGCACTCGCAGGATCGACCAGGATGTCCTGGACAAACGCCCGATCAATCTTCAATTGATCCAGGGGTAATCGTTTTAGGTAGGCGAGAGATGAATAGCCGGTACCGAAATCATCCAATGAGAACCTTAATCCGTGTGACTTTAGCTGCACCATCTTGTCTATGACGTCTCCAAGATCATCTGCCAAACAGCTTTCCGTTAATTCCAGCCTCAAATTTCTTGGGTTGGCCCCGGTGTGATCGAGGACCGCCAGCACGCGCTCGACAAAATCTGGTTGGTGGAACTGCCGTGCACTAATATTGATGGCAACAGGGATGTCAGCCGATTCTCGTCTCTGAGCCCATGTTGCTAACTGCATGCAAGATTGCTCTAGCACCCAATCTCCCAAAGCCAGGATCGTCCCAGTCTCCTCTGCCAGGGCGATGAAGGCTCCGGGGCTTAGCAAGCCTTGCTTCGGATGCTGCCACCGAACAAGTGCCTCCATGCCGACTAGTTGGTTCTCTCTCACCTGGGGCTGAAAATAAAGCAGAAACTGGTCCGCCATGAGGCCTCGGCGCAGGCCATTTTCCATCGAAACGCGAGAATTGACGGCAGCCTGCAAGGCCGGGGAGAAAAAGCGAATCTTTTTGCGGCCTGCCCTCTTAGCCAAAGACATCGCTATCGCACCCTGCTGCAGGGCCTCTTGCTCGCTTTCTGGTTCGCTTCCAAATACAGTGATGCCAATACTCGGAGGGCAATGACACTCTTCGCCGTCAAGCACGTAGGGCACACTGCCAGCCGCGAAGATTCTGTCCGCGACAATTCTGGCCTGCGCGGCAGCATCCTCAGCAACCTCGCCGAGGTTCTCGAGCAGCACCCCAAACTCATTGCCACCCAGGCAGGCCACGGTGCCGTCTCCGCGGACGGACTCAGTAAGGCGGATCGCTGCCTCTTGCAACAAAAGGTCACCGGTGCGATGCCCTAGAGCGTCGTTAATAGATTTGAAGTTGTCGAGGTCCACAAATAAGAGCGCCCGCTTGCGACTGGGGGAGGAATTAGGTTGATGGAGGTGATCCAGCAGAGAGCGACGATTCGGGAGGTGGGTTAACTGGTCGTAATAAGCCAGGTCTCTGATCATCTTGACTGCGTCCTTTGCTTCCGTGATATCCCGTGCTGCCGCGACGAGACAGGGAACGCCGTCAATCTCAACAATGGATGCTGAAGCCAAACCCCACAGTATCTCTCCGTTCTTTTTTCGAAATTGGCTTTCGAGATCACGGCAACTTCCAGTCCGCCGAAGATCCTCCTCGAGCTGCTCCCGCTCCCGTGGATTTACCCAAACGTTCAGCTCCCTCCAGTTGTGTCCGATGACTTCCTCGCGCGTATAACCCGAGGCATCGAGAAACGCCTGGTTCACATCGAGATACGTGCCGTCACTCAAACGAGTGATTGCGATGGTATCGAGAGTTGTCTGGAACACCGTTCGGTAACGGATTTCGTTGGCCCGCAGTTCCTCTGCTTTCGCCGCCAGATTCTGCTCAACCGCCTTGCGGGCGTCGATGCTCTCCACGAACGTTACCAGGTGAAGTGGTTTCCCTTTCCCGTCGCGTTGGACGGAAGAGGTCAGGTTCACCCAGGTCAGGCTTCCATCCTTTCGAAGGTAGGGTTTCTCCAGACCGCCCGCTCCAGCGGCAGTTTTGCCCAGCTCGGAGAGGAGTTGACTGCTCCGGGGCATATACTCCGGAGGCGTGAACTCCAGGAAGTTCTTGCCCAGAACTTCTTCCAGGGAATACCCGATGATAT
Source organism: uncultured Granulicella sp. (assembly GCA_964489045.1). Classification (GTDB taxonomy): domain Bacteria; phylum Acidobacteriota; class Terriglobia; order Terriglobales; family Acidobacteriaceae; genus Edaphobacter. Next base: position 81,950 of record CAZAXI010000003.1, read on the forward strand.
CGGCAAACCGTCTGTTGCACCGCAGAATCTCACCTTCAAACGAAACATGAACGATGCCGATAGCCGCTTGCTCGAAGGTCGAGCGAAATTGTTCTTCGCTGTCGCGGAGCTTCATCTCTGCCCGCTTCTGGCCTGTTATATCCCGCAAAGTGCCGGCGACTCGACAAATCCGCCCAGCCTCGTTTCGAATGGCGACACCATGGGCCCGCGTCCAACGTAAAGCGCCATCCGCTCGCCGCATCTGCACCTCCACGTCGAACGGCTCACCCGTTGCTAACAACCGCTCGCCTGCCGCTTTCAGTCGCGCCCAGCTTTCCGGGGTGTATAGTTCTTCTCGCTCGTTGAAGCTCGGAGCTGGAGTACCTGGCTCTCTCCCCGTGATCGCATACATGCCTTGAGACCAGGTCATAGTATCGGAGTCCAGGTCCCAGCTTGAACTCCCCATATATGCCAAACGCTCAGCTTCGGCCAGCCGCTCATCTCTTTCGCGAAGCTTGACTTCCGCCAGCTTGCGCTCCGTAATATCTTCGAAGAATCCTTCGTAGTAAAGAGTCTTCCCTTCTGGCCCGCATACCTTCTTGCCATTCAGCGAAACCCAAATGATCGTTCCGTCCTTGCGCCTAAACTGGCATTCAAATCCTCGACTTTCACCGCGCTCTTCCAGTTGCCGCACATGGCGTGCCCGCACATCCGGATCCACCCAAACGTACTCGACCGTGTTTGTAATTGTGGCAATCGCCTCTTCCGGCGAGTCATAGCCCAGTATCTTCGCCATCGCGGGATTGGCGAGCAGGGTTCTTCCCTCGGGACTTATCTGGTAGATCCCCTCAAGCGCTCCATCGAATATCTCCCTGTAGCGTGATTCGCTTTTCTGTAATTCTGCCGTTGCCGCGGCCAGCCGCTTATCTCTCTCGCGGAGTTTGGCTTCCGCCAGCTTGCGTTCGGTAATATCTTCGATGAATCCTTCGTAGTAAAGTGTCTCCCCTGCCGGTCCAATAACTCTCTTGCAATTGAGAGAGGCCCAGATAGCTTCGCCTTTCTTGCGTTTGTACCGGCACTCGTAGCCCAGAATCGTGCCGTGCTCTTCCAGGAGGCGCAAACACTGTGCCCGCTCGTTCGGATCGACCCAAACGCTAACCGCCGCGACTTGGTGAAGCATCTCCTCCGGCGAGTCGTAGCCGAGCATTCTCGCAAGTGCAGGATTCGCAAGCAGTGACTTGCCTTCAGGACTCGAACGGAAGATCCCCTCGAGTGCGCTGTCAAATATCTCCCGGTAGCGTGATTCGCTTATCTGTAATTCCGCATTTGCTTCGGCCAGCCGCTCATCTCTTTCGCGGAGCTTGGCTTCCGCCAGCTTGCGTTCGGTAATATCTTCGATGAATCCCTCGTAGTAAAGAGTCTTCCCTGCCGGCCCGCAAACCTTCTTGCCATTCAGCGAGATCCAGATTATCGTGCCGTCCTTGCGCTTATACCGGCATTCAAATCCTCGGATTTCACCGCGCTCTTCCAGCAGTTGCAAATAGCGTGCCCGCTCATCCGGAATCGCCCAAACGCTGTTGGCTGAATTTGTAACCTTGGCAAGTGTCTCTTCCGGCGAGTCGTAGCCCAACATCTTTGCCAGCGCGGGGTTGGCGAGCAGGGCCCTTCCCTCGGGACTTGTCCGGTAGATTCCTTCAAGCGCTCCATCGAAGATCTCCCGGTAGCGTGATTCGCTTATCTGTAATTCTGCCGTTGCTGCTGCGAGGCGCGTTTCCGCAGCCTTGCGCTCATTGATGTCCTCCACGAAGGTAACAATGAAAATTGGTTGCCCGCTACTGTCGCGCTGAACAGAGGACGATAACTTCACCCATGTCAGAGATCCGTCTTTGCGGAGATACGGCTTCTCTAAACCGATTCGACTGGACACACCACCGACTAACTGCTGGAGCGCCTCATCGCTCTTAGCGAGATGCTCTTCGGGAGTCAGTTGGTGAAGCGTTTTACCGGGGATCTCCTCAACCGGATAGTCGATCATCTCGGCAAAACGTGCATTGGATCGGAGAATCTCTCCTCCAAATGAAATATGAAGAATCCCGACCGCAGCCTGATCGAAGGTCGAACGGTACAATCCCTCGCTGGCGCGCAGCAATTCTTCTGACTTGGCCAGCTTCATGGCCTGAGCGGAGACTCCCTTCGCAAAAAACCAGGACAACACAGCCTCGAAAAACAAGATAAGAAGCCCGATTGCCACCACCGTAAACGTATAGATATCAACCGAACGGGCTGCCTGCGCCTCGGCGGCACGCGCCTCCACGTTGGCGCGAATCACAATTCGATCAACCGCCGCGGCATGCCGGTCATACAAAGGATTCATGGTAGTAGCCAGCAGCGTGCGGGCCTCGTCCACACGGTTCTGGTTGACCAGAGCCTCCAGTTGGTCCACAAGGACGAAGTATTCCAGGGCAGTCTGATGGGCTTCGCCGCCCAACATCGTCTTCAGCTCCCCTTCAGGAACTCGGGACATATAGTCGACGTACTTGGAATTGTACTCACGCTGAAACGCCTTGAGATCGGTCTCGTAAAGCTCACGCGATTCCCTATTCGGTGCGTCGACGAGTTTCGCGCAGAGAAGTGAGGCCTCCAACAAGTTTTCTGATGGAGGCACATAATCAGCGATGAGATTATTGCTCAGCGAGATCGTCTTATATAGCGGACTATTAATCCTGATTTGCAGGAGAGCATTTGTAGCAATGCCGGCAAAGAGGAGCAAACCAAACGTGCCAATGAACACAAGCCATCGAAGTCGGCGGCTTATGATGATGGAGCCTGCCGGCTTCCCTGAAACAGAAGCGTCGTCTGCCGAAGGTATCTCCGTCAGCGTCACAACGGGTGCATTCCGCCTCCGCATCCACCGATCCTCTTTCGGATCAGTTCTACACCCGTAGACGAATTATGACGAGAGAAAGTTACAAACTGGAAAGCCCCGTCTAAGAAGGTTTGACACAATACAAGCGAAATCCCCGCTCATTCTTGAATGAAAAGCCGAGTCAACGCGATCGCGCCCAAAGTCAACCACACAGAAAGCGCGCGTCCGAACTACAGAGCCGAAATCATCGAGCATAGACTCAAGGTTGGCCTCTCCACGCGGCGCTCGCACACGGCGGCATTATTCAAGTCTGGGAACCAGCACCGGAGTCCATAAACCGGACGCGATGTATGGAGAAGTGGGTTTGGAACTAAGATGAGGATGGCCTGCACCCTGAAAACAAATGATTTATACAGGCAGTGCAGGTTGTCCGCGATCTCACCGGCCTGCCCTTCCCATTAGCGGCCGGGACTGAAATGTTTTCTGACTTCTGCCGATAGACCAACCCGACTCCTGCACTCAGCAGTGCCGGAGGAGGTCAAGCCATGTCCACGAGTGCCATTACCGGTAGTCTTTTCTCCCAGATCGCCAGTTCTCCTTCGGCGGCGAATCAGTTCGCGACGGACCTGGACCAGCTCGCGCAGGACGTTCAGAGCGGCAATCTCTCCGCTGCGCAGCAAGATTACGTTACGCTCTCGCAGGACGCTCTGAATGGCGTCACTTCGTCCTCGGCCACCACATCCGCCAACGGAATCACCACCTCACTGCTTTCGGACGTCGCATCCTCCCCGAGCAGCTCCAGTTCGTTCGTCAACGAGCTCAATCTGCTCGGTTCTGACCTCTCCAACGGCGACCTCGCGTCCGCTCAAGGCGATATGCTGTCCCTGGACTTCACGGCCTTCGGCGCCGCGCCGTCGTCGAGCGCCGCTGCCTCCTCCACCACCAGCCAAGGCGATATATCCGCGCTCATCAGCGCCACGATGGAGGCGATTAAAGCCGGCGACGACCCCGTCATCGGATCTGACATGTCTCAACTGGCCTCCGTCTCCACGAGTTCCGCCGGTGCCAGCTATCTCGCGTCCGATAGCCAAGGCTACGGCTCCGGCTCTTCGAGTACACTCTCGCAGGGTTCCCTCAGCCAGATGCTCCAGGGCCTGAACACAGACAACTCCTCTGGTTCCGACTCGCCCCTAAGCCTGCTCGCCTAGAAACGCCCTGATCAGTTCGGGTCAAAGTTCAGCGACAATCGTAAAGCAACTAACCAACCCAAAAAACACACTGTGTCACCGAGATGCTTCTCACGATACTGGCCCAGGTGCACGGGGACGCGCTCGGTGGTCTTCCACTCGTCAGCCGAGAACCGTATGCTTCCCGCTCAGCCTCCGACTCATGGGGCAGAAGTCCCGCTGCGCATTGGAAGTTATCAGCCTAGTTGCCGATATAGCTACTTCTGGAGCCCAGGAGTTACCAGCTTTCGAACGCGAGGCTTCAGACAGATATCAATGTATGCCGTCATGACAAAAGGCGCCACGGCGCAGAGTAGCAAGAACAGCGTGGCCGCAGAATTACCGTGGGCTTCTCTTCGGCTTCCGCCGATCCCCGAAGTTGCGATCCGCGCGCTCAAGCTGGTTAGCGACGAAAACGCCTCGATGCGCAACTTTAGCGACCTGATCTGTGCAGACCCGGCCCTGTCCTGCGAGGTTCTCATCATTGCCAACTCAGCCCTGCTGACGCAGCGCCATCGCGTCACCAGCATTCTGCAGGCGAGCGTCCTGCTTGGCACGAACACCTTGAAGGGGGTGTGTCTGACCGTCGCAGTCCGCGCCTATCTCAGCGGCGCGCTCAGATACCCATCATTGCGGGCCATTTGGCGGCACAGCCTGGCGTCCGCCCTCATCGCGGAACAACTCGCCGGCGCCGCAGGGCTGGACAAAGGCACAGCCTATACCTGCGGCGTTATGCACGAAATCGGCCGATTCGCGCTCGCGGTTCTGCGCCCAAAGGAGTACGCCGCATTGCTGCAGAAGCACTGCGGCCCCGCAGCCAGCATCCTGGAAAGCGAGCGAAAACTCTTCGGCTTCGATAGTTGCGAGGCGGGAGAGCATTTGATCATGGAGTGGAATCTGCCTCCAAAGTTCCTGGCGATGCTCCACTCCCCGAATTGCGTCCGCCAAAGCTGCGATCCCTGGCAAATGCACGACGTCGTCGGCATGAGTTGCTGCCTGGCAAACGCCGCTGGATTCACCTTATTCACAGGATGTGAGGTCGTCCCTTACGCTGATTTGCTGGGGTCGATCCCGGTTCGCGAGCGCAGTCTCTTGAACACGGACGTCAATCGTCTCACCTTCGATATCGCCAGCAGGATCAAAGCCATCGAGTCGTTCTAATCCGATCCTTGATAGCCGTTCACCACCGCCATCGTTGAACGTGTGGCATCGCGTTTCCGTAAACCGCTACGCGCTTCCCACGCTGGATTGGCCACCTGTGTTGAAAACACGGCGCATGCGCTCTAGAACAAGCGCGTTCGCCTGCCGATATTCCAAATGCAAGCGCAATAGGATTGACCCGCCTCGACCATCGTCGCAGACGGAACTTCCCGAGGTGAACGATGGAAGAGAGATTCCAGACCGGCAGCAGCGCGGTGCCTATTCGACCTTCGCGCTTCGCCTTCGACGTCGAACAACTCCTCGGAGAGGACCTCGATCTCGACCCGCTATTCCTTGAGGAAAGCTGGACCGTCGGCAAGTCTGTGGCCCTGGAAAACCTGCTCCGGCGGCGCCAGAGGCGGGTCGAGTTCGAGAGTCAGAATCGGGCTGCATCGGAACTCGATAACCTCGATGTGCTTCTCGCCGATCGCGCAGCCACCATTGCCGGGAGTCGCGATGTCATCGAGGTATGGCGCGCTACTCAGGCTACAGCCACATACTGCAGCGGAGACTCGTCGGACAGCAGTGGAGACTCGTCGGAAGACTGGACCCCGCACGACTGGGTTCCGCTCGACCGGACCAAGCAAAGTTGGATTCCTGCGGGATGGATGCCTGAAGGTTTGAAACCTAAGGAAGAACCACTCCCGCAGCCGCAGCGTCCCGCCGAGCCCAGCGAAGAGTGTATGACCATTTCCCGGGCCCGGCAGATTCTCGAGATCACTTCCGCCAGCACCCGCGAGCAGGTTCGGTCCGCATACCGCCGCAGGGTCACCCAGTGTCATCCCGACCGCCTGCAGGGTGCGACCGAAGCCACCCGCCGGCACGCCACCCAGGAGATGGCCGCAATCAACGAAGCTTACCGCCTGCTCTGCTCAGCCATGCTTCAAACCGCCTGAGTTTGCATTACGCCCGGCTACCGCGAGTCCCTCCAGAGAAAAGATCCCGAAGTCGTATGCGACGCCGCGACCAAGCCGGACTGGCCAGTCAGGTGAGGGGCGGGAGGAAGATGGAGGGATGTATGGGCGCTCCGCAGGCTACTGTCCCCACCTTACGATCCAGGCAGACCGTATCAGCCAGGACCCAGGCAAGTGCTTGTAAGTAGATTGCCGGTCTCGGGATGAAATCCGACCCCGTTTGCGCTCGGACCGGGTCTTGGCGAGGGACAGGCACATTCTGCACCCGACCGGCTCACGGAGTAACACTCGTGATTTCTAGATTTCTGGATGTGGGCAATACTGCGTTTTGGACTTCAAAGCAGTGTTCCTCACATGAATCAATAAAGGTTCGTGTTATTCCCGCCTGCACGGCCGGGATGGGATGACCCGCCTCCAGTTCCGCCCATTGGTATTGCGGAACAATCTCCTTCACCATCGCCCGAATCCTAGTGGATACACCGGTCAAACATTCAGCGCGGAGCACTGTCAGTTGCGCCGATAACTCCGACCAGCTCACCAGCGGCCCTCTGGTTCGAAGAACCTTCGGGGTGGTCGTGCTCAGTTGACGCTCGAATGTGTAGTAGAGATTCTCATACAGCTTCTCCCCGGGCCTGAGGCCAGTGAAGACGATCTTCACCTGATCCTCAGGAATTCCGGAGAGGCGGATCAGGGTCTTCGCCATATCCAAAATGCGGATGGGCCTCCCCATGTCCAGCACCAGGATGTCGCCCCGGTCGCCGATTGTGAACGCCTGCAGCACCAGCGACACCGCCTCCGGAATCGTCATGAAGTAGCGGGTAATCTCCGGATGTGTGACAGTGATCCGCCGGCTGGTCCTGATCTGTTCCTGAAACAGAGGAATCACACTGCCCTGCGACCCCAGTACGTTCCCAAAGCGTACGGACAGGCAGCGCATGCGGGCAGCAGGACGCGCGGCGAGGATCAACTCCCCAATCCGTTTGGTGCAACCCATGAAGCTAGTCGGAACGACTGCCTTATCCGAGGAGATGAGCAGGAAGTCCTCGCAACCGGATTGGTCGGCCACCTCCGTGAGCGAGAGCAGTCCGAATACGTTGTTCTTCAATGCCTCCTGCAGGTTGTCCTCCATCAAAGGAACATGCTTGTAGGCCGCGGCATGGAAGATCACCCGTACATCGTGTTCCTGAATGATGTCACGCATTCGGACACTGTCGGTGATGTCGGCTACACAATAGACCTGCTCCACCTTCGAGTCTGCGGTGGCGTGCCGCAGATAGAAGAGTGGAGTCTCCGCCTGGTCGACGCAGACGAGCTTCGCCGGGCCATAGCTCAGCAACTGATGCGACAACTCGGCGCCGATCGAGCCGGCCGCTCCAGTAACCATGACGACGCGCCCGGCAATGCTGCGCCGGACCGGCTCCAGATTCAAGTGGATGGCCTCGCGTCCCAGCAGGTCTTCCAGATTGACCTCGCGCAACTGATCTACGGCCAGCTTGCCGTCGATCAGGTCGCCCAGGCCTGGAATGGTGCGAAAGGGCAGCCTGGTTTCATTGCAGCATTCCACAATGCAGCGCATTTGTTCGCCCGAGGCCGAAGGGATGGCAATCATCACTTCGTCGGGGCGGTGGCGGCGCACAATCTCGGGCAGGTCAGATACTCGCCCCCGCACCGGGACCCCGTGCAGCGTTACGCCCGCTTTCGCAGGATCGTCGTCCACCAGGGCGAGCGCGGCGTAGCCATTCCGCGGCAGTTCCCGCAGGAGCATCGATGCGGCACAGCCTGCGCCAACCACGACCACTTTCTTGCGGACGCTCTGGCTGGCGCGGCGACGCACCGTCTGCATCACGGCGTCCGAGAATACCCGTACGCCCACGAGTGCGACCGTAGTCAAAATGGCTTCAATGCAGTAGACCGAGAGAGGAAAGCCCCTTTGGCCGGCAATATAACGCTCGACGATCAGGAACGCAATGGAGCCGAGGCCGACGGCCTTGAGGATATCCAACGTGTCCGCAACGCCGGTATAGCGCCAGTAACCATGAAACAGGTTGAAGCACGCCATTGACGCGAGACGTATCGACAGCAGCAGAGGCAGCGCGACGAAGAAGACTGCACGTCGCGGAAACGCAAAATCAAATCGCAAGAGCCAGGCGAGCGTGGCTGAAGCAACGATCAGGGCAATCTGAGAAAAGAAAATCGCCCAATGATGCCGTTTTAACAACATGGACTGCGCCCCTCCATGTCATCGGGGAGAAAATCGCGAGACATGTCCGGTTTGCCGACCCGGTCCCATTGTGCTTGAGAGGAAGACGTTGAGCGGGAGCCCGACAATACCGGGAGCGGTTCCCGGATCCGAACAGATTCAGTCGCAATGCTCATGACCTTCTCGACGGCCGAACAGGTGGCGCGGACGTGCTCTTCGGTCAGCGTCGGGTGGACCATAAACATCAGACTGGTCTCCCCCAGTTGCCTGGCGACGGGAAGGCGGTGTGTGGGTCGCCAATCGTGCGGAAATGCTTTTTCCAGGTAAATCTCGCTGCAGCTTCCGGTGAAACAGGGGACACCCTCAGCCTGAATTGTCTCCAGGATGCGATCACGCGTCCAGCCTTCGCGGAGCGCTTCCGGCCGCACGAAGGCGTAGAACTTGTAGTAAGCGTGCTCGATGTGATCCGGCGGGGAGGTCACGCGCAGGCCCGGCAGAGTTGCGAACGCTGCAGTCAACATTGCCGAGTGTCTGCGACGGATGCGAAGCCACGCCGGCAGCTTGCGCAGGGCGACGCGCCCCACTGCGGATTGCACCTCCGTCAGGCGGCCATTGGTGCCGAACTGCTCGTGCAGCCAGCGGAAACCAGCGGGATGTTCCCGGCGAAAGACCGCGTCATAGCTCTTGCCGTGGTCCTTGATGGACCACATCCGGTTCCACAACTCGGTCGAGTTGGTGGTCACCATCCCCCCCTCGCCGGCGGTGGTCATGATCTTGTCCTGGCAGAAGGAGAACGCGGCGGCATCCCCCATCGACCCGACCATGCGCCCCTTGTACGTGGCGCCATGCGCCTGCGCGCAGTCTTCGACGACCTTAAGGTTGCACTCCCGCGCTAAATCCAGAATGGGGTCCATGTCACAGGGCCAACCCGCCAGGTGAACCGCCACGATAGCTTTTGTTCTCGGTGTGAGTACGGCGCGGATGGTCTCCGCCGTTACGTTCTGGCTGTGCGGGTCGATGTCGGCCATCACAGGACGCGCGCCCAGGGTCACGGCGCAACTTGCCGACGCGATGAACGTGCGGCTGGTTGTGACCACCTCGTCCCCCGGTCCGATGCCCAGGGCCTTCAGCGCGCACTCCAGCGCCACTGTGCCGTTCGCCAATGCAACCGCGTGATCGCATCCGACAAACCCTGCGAACTCCTTCTCGAAGAGGCGACCCTCTTCTCCCGTCCAATAGTTCATCTTTCCGGAGCGCAGCACCCGCTCGGCAGCTTCCACCTCGTCGGAAGCAAAGTAAGGCCACGGCGGGAATGCCTGCACCGGAGTCGCGAGCGAATGGGTAGGTTGCGTCATTTATGCTTCCTCGCAAGCTTCAGGCTGGTCCGCGAGCAGAAGGGGCTTGGCAACGGAGACAGTGGCCTGCGGCCTGACTATGTGAGCCGGTACGCCGGCAACCGTCGTGCCGGGAGCCACATTCGCCAGCACGACCGCCCCGGCGCCCACAGTCGCGCCTGCGCCAACGCGGCAGTACTGCAGAATTTGCGCTCCGGTGCCTACCAGGACGCCCTCCTCGATCACGACCCCGCCGGAGACGTTGGCCCCCGGGTTCACTACCGAGCCTTGCCCAACCTGGGCCTCGTGTCCCAGCGTGCATCCGAAGTTGCACAGAGCGAGTCTGTCGAGCCTGAGATTCACCGTGCCGACAGTGCCCGCGCAGATCTGAGCGCCTCGACCGATATGCGCGCTGTCGAAGTCCATAATCGCCGACGGATGGACCAAGGCCGGCCATTCAGCGTCAGGGAGAAGAGCGCGAACTTCGCGCCCAGTCTTCAGGCGGGCTGCTGGGGTGCCGATCCCGACAGCCACCGCATCGATAGAGCTGCGATTCTCTTCCAGCCACGTGTAGTCGCCGAGGATCGCGTCCTTCGAGTCGTAGCGACCGGGCTCAGCCAGGTCGCTGATGACGAACCCGAGGAACTCATAGCGCGCGTCGACAGCATTGATGTCGCGGATCAGCCACTCGATCTCCCGGGCCATGCCCCCAGCGCCAATTACGACGATGCGCTTCCGTGTCATTCCAGTATTCTTGCCTTCCTGCTGCCGAGAAATTCCGGCATCGTGGCGTGATTGGTGTTAGATATATCGGCCTGCACAATCACGTTGTGCAGGGTGCGGCCGAGAATCCTGAGATCGAGCAGCGGACTCCAGTGGTCGACATACCAGACATCGAGCGCAAACTTCTCCTCCCAGCCGATCGCATTGCGCCCATTCACCTGGGCCCAGCCTGTGATGCCTGGAAGAACCTCGTGCCGGCGTGCCTGCTCCGGCGTGTAGCGTTCGAGATACTCCATAAGCAGCGGTCGCGGCCCAACCAGACTCATCTCGCCGCGAAGCACGTTCCACAACTGCGGCAACTCATCCAGGCTCAAACTGCGCAGGAATTGGCCGAGCGGCGTAAGCCGGTAACGGTCGATAAGCAGCACTCCGTCCCTGTTTCGCATATCGCGCATGGTTCGGAATTTGATGAGCTTGAATGGATGCCCCTGGAAGCCGGGTCGTATCTGCGTAAAGAACACCGGAGATCCCAATGACAAGCGGATTGCGACCGCAACCACCAGCCATATGGGCGCGCTCACGATGAGAAGGACCGCAGCAGCCGCTCGGTCGACCAGCATCTTCAGCCACCTCGCAGGATCGCGGCGCGGGCGGGGAGCGGATTGCAAGATGGAGTGATACTCCGCCAATAGACTCTGCCAAACCCTCTCGCGCTGAAAATCCTTTTGCACCCACTCGCAGCCTGCCTGCCCCATTCGGGCACGGAGGGGAGCATCAGCAAGCAGTCGCTCCAGAGCTGCGACCAGCGAATCCACATCGCCTGTGGGGACCCGCAGCCCGGTGACGCCGTCCAGTACCGCATCGACAGCTCCCGTGGCGTCGGTGCTGACGACAGGAACGGAAGCGGCCTGCGCCTCCAGCAGCACACCCGGAAACCCTTCGCGGTAGGTGGGTAGAGCCAAGACGTCCATAGCCCAGTAATATGGCGCGACTTCAGAAACAAATCCTGTGCGGAACACGGCGGGGTCGTCTTCAATCCGCGAGCGGAACCCGGACGGAACCGGATCGCCCTCTTCGAAGTCCCCTACCAGGAGCAGCCGCAGATCAGGAAAGGACGACCGTAGACGGGTGAACGCTTCGTAGAGTTCGCCGACGCCCTTGTCGCGGGTAAATCGCCCGACGAATCCCAGAACCGGGGCCTCGGCTGGAATGCCGAGCCGCTCGCGGGCTTTCCGCCCAGCAGACTCAGCCTGGGGTGTGCGCCGCCAGTGCTCCATGTCTACACCATTGAGTGCCCCACTCCCTATGACTCGGCAACGTTCCAGCGTCGCCAGGGAAAGGTCACTCATGCGTTCTCTTAGGCTGGGACTAACGCTCCGCACGTGATGCGCCGCATGACACGCAACCCACTCAGCCGACCAAAGCAGCCGGCGCTTCCAGCCCGACGCAGTCTCCAGCCGCAGCCCGAGGACCATATAGACAACGTGCGGCACGCCAGCCAGACGAGCAGCCACGGTCGCCAACAGCCCGGCTTTGGGTGTGCCTGCCACTACCAGATCCGGTCTCGTGCGGCGAAATTGCCTCCACAGCCGCCACAAAGAAATCACATCTCTGGTCGGCGCAATCTCGCGTTCCATTGGCACAACGCATGCAGTCACTCCCTCTGCGCGCGTCGCTTCCAACCCGGGTCCGGGGCTGGACATAATGCTCACGTCAAACCCGTTTTGAATCAGAAATGCCAACTGCCCTTGAAAAAAAGCAGTGCTGAGGGAGGAGGTTACAACGATTGCGAGTTTAGGCGGGGAAGTTTGTGAACGACTCATGCTGACCTCCTTCCATTTGAAAGGCGGACTTCGTGATCGGGGAGCTTACACCGACGAGCCAACGAACGCCTTTCCCACGCCTCTGTGAAATCCCGTACCTGTTCGTAAAAAAGCCGGCGACGGGCCGCCAGGACCGGTTCCGCGTACTTCTTCGCGGTGGCCAGGTTCCTTTGCGACATCTCCGACATCCTTACGTGATCCCCCAGTACCTCGCGGATCTTCGCGGCCAGCGCATCCGGGTCGTCGGGCATCACCATGTTCCCTGCATCCAACAGTTCCGGGATGCCGCCTACCGCCGACCCTATGCACGGAAGTCCCCGCGCCATCGCTTCGATCATGGCCCGAGGCAACCCCTCCGTGCGCGACGGCATGACGAACAGGTCAGAGGCATCCAGGATGTCGCGAACCGGCTTGCCCGCGGGGACCTCTCCAATAAACGAGATCCGCGCGGCCACACCCAGGCGCTTCGCCCGGGCCTCGAGTTCGGACCGGAACCTGCCATCGCCTACGACCACCGCGGTCAGGTTCAGGCCGGCCTCCACGCAGCGTGCCACTGCTCCGATTAACACATCGATTCCTTTGTAGCGCTGGGCGAGCGAGCCCACCGCAACCAGACGGTATGTCTTCTGGTTGGGTCCCCCTCGCGCATTGCCGATCGCCTCCGACTCAAGATCGATGCTCGAGTAGTGGCTCCAAAGCCCTCCCTCGGCCAGTGCCCTCTCATCAATCTGCGCGTCCGAGATTCCCACCATGGACTTGGCCGGGTAGCGCATCTGCAGGACCCGTTCCGTTACGTAGGCAACGCCGTTCGCCTCGCGGCACTGCCTGCGCAGTTGCCGAGAGAAATGCCATCGGAAGAACGGCCGCAGCGGATGATCGACTACTCCGGGCGCAAACACCTCCTGCGGGTCACCGACCACCTCCAGCGCATACGGGTGCTTGCGCTCCCGCAGGTATCGTTCCAGGCAGCCTCCCAGATGCGATGGCACACGCAGGATCACCGCCCCTTGCTTGGGCCTTGCCGCCCGGATGGCCCTCTGAAAGGCGCGGGACCGCCTGAGATAACTCCACGGACCAAGGTAGTTCGGCATGGGGATGAGGCTGACGCCATCGCCGGTCACCGGCAGCCACGCAGGCAATGCTCGTTCCACCGGCACAGCCCGCGCCACAATGCGGACATGGTCGAACACTTCGAGGTACCGTCGCCAGAACTTCTGCGCAGTACCGCTCGCCGTCCAACCCGTGCCGTCCGGCGTGACAAAGTATCTGGCCTCGAGAGTGACCGTCAAATCCATAGGCCGGCCTTCCCTGGGCTAAGGGACGGAACCGCCTCAGTTGCGCCGTCCGGCGTTGGGGATCCCGCATAAGTCCGGCTGAGCGCACAGGCCGAATCTTCGCTGTCATAGCCGCACGCTGTCAGCGCCGCTCGCCGCGTCGCCCACTCCGGCCGGCTCAGTCTTAGCGCGTCCTCGACCGCATGCAGCCACTGCCCCGAACCTTCTCGGAGGTTTACAAACCGCAACAGCCCCAGCGCCAGGTCCACTTCCCGCGTGATTGCGTCCGACACGACGCAGGGAACGCCGGCGGCCTGGGCCTCGATCAGCGATACGGGCAGGCCCTCGTGGATGGAGGGCATCACCAGCACATCGAAGGCAGCAAGCAGTGCGGGAATATCGGACTGCGCTTGCCGACCCAGAAAGCGGACACGGTCGTTCAGCGAGCAGGCTTTCACTTGGCTCGCAATGACATTCCTAAGTGGGCCGTCCCCCACCAGGACCAGCGTCGCCTTGGGGTCTTTCTTGAGATAATGCCGAAACATCTCTACTAGAAACTTATGATTCTTTGCCGCAGTCAGATTGCCGACGTGGCCAAGAAGGGTTCCCTCGGTGGGCAGCGACAACTCCTGACGCAGTACCGCCTGTGGTCGGCGCGGCGCTGAATACGGCTTCAGGTCAATCCCATTGCGCATGATGGACATCCTGGAGTCGTTCGGCCACCCGTTGCCAAACGTGACCTCAAGCACCTTGCCGCTGCAGCCGAAGATGTGAGTGGCATGACGCTTGATCAGTCGGCCCATGGCGGTGTGATACGCGAGTCCCAGCAGGGTCCCGCTGCGAGCGTCGCGCGTGTTGTGCAGGTGGGCGATGCGGACGGGCACTCCCTCCGACGCGGCAATTCGCAGCACGTAGCCGCTGAAGTATGAGAGATGGCAGTGGATGGCGCTAAACGGTCCAAACTGCCGGAGGATCGTTCTCAGCTCTCTGCCATAGCTCCGAAGCCCGGCCTTTGCCGGCGCAGTATGCTGGATGACTCGGCCACCGAGACTGCGGATTTCTTCGTCGTAATAACATTCCTTCTCGGCTGACACCGCGAAGTCGAACTGGAGGCGACCGCGATCGACGCTGCGATACGCATGCATGGCGAAGGTCTCTGCTCCACCCAGTTCCATGCCGCCAAAGCAGTGCAGGACTCGAAAAACGCGCGTGCCGTCGGCTTCCATCAGTTCACTCATCTCCTGTGGCATTGTTTTCGGGTTAGGCCCTGTCGCCGACGTACGGGCTGAGGGCGGCGAGCCCGCTGCGATGGCGCACCCGCCCCGTTGGAACCGCCGCAAACGAGCCACTGCGCGGGACCAAGGCGGATAACTCTCTGGGGATGATGAGGATGTCGCTGGGAGCGATAAAATCGCATTCCTGGAGCGTGTAACCGGCGCGCCACGCGCCATGTCCAACTGTCAGCACAAGAGCATCCGTATAAACGAGCCTGTAGAGTTGGGCGAGACTTCCGAAGTCGGCTTTTGTGTGTTCGGAAAGCTCAAGAACTACGGCCGGTCTGCACCGATGCAGAGTCTTCTGGAAACCCTCCAGAACGCCGCGCTCACCACCCTCAACGTCGATTTTGAGGACTGCAATGTCTGCATCTGAATCGGAGAAGTAAGTGTCGCCCATCTCGGTTCTGATCTCTGCAGGCTCCAATCGATTCCCAGCAAGCGCGGAGAACTCGGGAATCAGCGATCCCGTCCCTTGGTTGTTGCCCTCAGGAGGGTAATAGAAGGAGGTGCCCTCCTTTGCTGAAAGCGCGACTGGCACAACCGATACATTCTCGAGATGGTTGGAGACGATTTTTTCCTCGAGTCGGCTGCGCACCAGTTCGAAAGGCTCGAAGCAGATGACACTATCGGCATGCCGAGACATGAAGAGCGCATGGTGGCCGGTGTTTGCTCCAACATCGACATAGGTCAACGGATCGCGCATCATCTTCCGCTGAGCCGAGGCCAGTTGTGACATCAGCGCGAGGACGTGAACTTCCCATCCGCCATGCAGATAGACGTGACGATCAATGAAATCATCCAGCAGCCCGTGATATCGGTGGCCGAAGAAATCAACATCAAATCGCTGTCCAGTCCGCTCTTCGGGAGAGACCAGAGAGGCAATCAGGCAGCCCCGCCCGCGCAGCCAGTATTGGTGCCCTAACCATCTTGCGATTCTGTACTTCCTATCCACGTAGTTCTCTTTCCCCCGGTACTCCGCCTACTGATCGCTGATTAGGCGGGTGTATAAATCACTCACTTGAGAGGTCATTCGGACCACAGAGAAGTTATCGGCAAAATCGCGAAGATTTACAGTCGAAAGCCGCTTCGCCAGCTCAGGAGCTTCGAGAATACGCAGAATCGCCGCGGCCAGCGCGTCAGGGTCCGCGGGCGGCACCAGCAGCCCCGACACGCCGTCCCTCACCAACTCGGGCACTCCTCCAACCGCCGAAGCTACCACTGGGACCCCGCAGGCCATGGCCTCCGCGAGCGCCAGGCCGAATCCCTCAGTCAGAGTCGGAAAGGCGAACACATCCATCGCCTGGATGTACTCCGCAACATCGGCGCGCTCTCCGGCGAAGTGAACGGCATCGGCACAGCCGCACTCAACCGCGACGCGCGCAAGCAGAGCCGCATCGGGCCCGCTTCCAACCAGCAGCAGGCACGCATCCGGCAGGCGGCTCCTGACTCGCGCGAAGGCCCGTATGAGATAGGCGTGACCCTTCTCTCGGCAAAGGCTTCCGACCGAACCGATAACCGGGCCTCCTGCGCCGATCCCGGCCGCAGCTCTCGCCGCCACTTTGTCCACTGCAGGGCGGAACCGCGTGAGATCCAGGCCGTTATAGATAACGCTCGAGGGCGGGCCCTCCCACCCGTCGCTCTGGTGGGCTCGGAGAGCGGCCGCACTGCACGCATACATCCAGTCAACGCGGCGCGAAGCAAAACCTGCAGCCAGCCTGCGCATCCTGACCTTCGCATGGAGCAACGGTGGAGCAGGCGCGCCGGGCAGGCCGTGAAAGGTGCAGACTACTCTTGGGATCTGCGCCATCCACACGGCGGGCAACTGGTAGCTCACAGCCGCCGCGCAGTGCAGATGCACAATGTCATATCGTCCCCGTCGGAGAATCGACAGAAGCCGCCACGCCGCGCCGAGGTCAAGCGGGCCCTCTTCGTCGAGACACCATACGCCGACTTTATTTTCGGCGAGCGCCTGCTCCATCGGACCTTTGCTCCTTTGGCAGCAAACGTCCATCTCGTATCCGTTGTTATTCAGAGAGGCGGCAATCTCGCATACGATCTTTTCGATCCCGCGGCGCTGCAGGGTCGGCACCAGTTGCAGGACGCGTGTTGGACGGGATGGCGGCAGACGAGGCACGAATCAACACTCCGTCCCGCGGGGGGCTAAGGGAACCGCAAGAGTGTGGACGGATGTCATAGACGCACACCTGACTCTGGCATCAGCACTTCTCAGCCGATGCCGCCAGGCGCTGAACGAGCGCAGCAGGAGCGGGGTCGCCCCAAGCGCGACTATGGCGGGGACCGACAGAAACCAGCCCCGAACCTCCATCAGCAGCGGATAAAGCAGCACCACCAGCCAGGCGACCGCAAGTGGGCTCGCGGAGCGATCGAGCCGTCCCAGCAGCCAACCGAGCGGCAGGAAGAACACGAAAGGAGCAAAGAACCCGAAGTTGTAATAGGCTTCTGCAACGGCCGAACCGCCCAGGCCATGCGTGCGGGAAGAGAGCACCTCGCTTGCAGCCCTTGGGTCGGTGTGCAGGTCGGACCGAATCCCCGGAATGACAATACCGATCGCGCGCTCCACAGGCAACCAGTATCCGCCGCCGAGCTGAAAGCGATCGCCATCCAGGATCCACGTGTCGAATAGTCGCACCGTGTAGAGTGAGCCGCCCATCTCCAGCAGCGCATCGAGTGGGCCCGCTCCCTTGGCGGAGGTGATGTTGTCGCTCACCGGACCCTGCCGCGCCACGCCCACCGCAGCGATGACCCAAAAAACAGCGGTTACGGAGACGATTGCAATCCAGCGGGGGATTTTGACGCCCCGTTTCGTCAGAACCATCGCGACCAGAAGCGGCCCGAAGAGTGCGGCGGTGCGAGCCCCAAGCAGCAGCATGACGCAGGCCCACACACCCTGAAGTCCAACCAGAGCCCACATCGACCCCCGTCTCACGCTGGCCAGGGTTATCGGGATGCCGAACGTGAACAGCAATACGCCGTAGGTGAAAGGCCCGGCAAACACGGAGTCAAAGAGCTCGGCATACGGCGTTTGGAACACCTGGGCCCCGCCACCCTTCACAATGCTGAAGGCGATCATCAGAGCACCACAGAGCACCTCGATCCATCCAATCGTCGCGAGAGGCACATCCGGACTCCAGCGCCGGGGCCGCTCGCGGCGCACCCGCGAGTTGGGGGAGAGCGACGCTCCCACCGTGAACGCGGCCGCGCACGTCAATGCGATCAGCTCGGCCCGGTACCAACTCGGATCGAACATCCATGCCTGAATAAAGACAGGGAGTCCTTGGAGCGTATCGTCGCTGAGAGAACTGAGCAGCGCGAGGGGAAAGTGGAACAACCACAGATACGCAAGGTACACCACGGGCGCCGAGAGCCAGCCGAATCCCATCCTTACCAGGGCTAGGATGAGGGCCAGCGCTGCAATTCCCGAGCACACGCCAATGGGCCGCCACAGCGCTTCGTTCTGCGCGACGCCCGTAAGCAGCGCCACCAGTCCCGCGCAGGCAATGGCCGATGCGCCTCCTGCAACGAGATTGCGGCTGTTCGCACGATGCGTTCCTGGCCTCACGCAGTCTGTTCCTTCCTGAACTGCGCATAGAGGATCGGGCCGGCTTTCCGGAAGGCACTCCGCAACTCCAGATCGGAGGCCACCGCCACGACGCAGTATCCGGCAAAGCAGATTGCCGCTGAGATCACGCTTTGGGGCAAAGCCAGGGACAGGGCGAATGCGCTCGCGGACGCCAGGCCTACGGGCAGGAGAAAGCGCTTGGCCGCGGCCGAAAGCAGCGCGAGCCCCGAAGGATTCACAGCAATCAGGCCCGCACTCAAAAACATTTGGGTAACAATCGCGGCAATTGCGGCCCCTCGCGCTCCGCCAGTTTGGGCCAGCACAGCAAACAGCGCCGAACCAATCGCCAACACCATGGCATACACCCACGCCCTGCGTGCCTGCAGCCCTTTGGTGGTGAGGGCGTCGGCAAACGGAGTGCCGAGACTGTTGAGCACCACCATCCAGCAAAGCAGGCTCAGGACCGGACCCGTCGACGCTTCCCACGAGCGGCCGAGCACGACGCGGATCACGGGACCCGAATACAGCGCAACCGGCAGCGACAGCCCGAATCCCAGGATCGCATTGAGCTTCAGTTGATCGGCCGACAAAGCAAAGTGTTGCGCGGCATTCTGCGAGCCCGCCCGGAACAGTTGCGGATACCACGCCATTCCCAGGCAGCCGGGGATGGCATACAGCAATGCCGGGATCCGGGTTGCCGCCGCGAAGTACCCAACCTGCCCCGCACCCGTGACTCGCTCCATGATCAACGGGCCGATCTGCGGTAACGCGGCCGCCGTGATGCCGCAGATGGTGAACGCCGTAAGTCCCTTCAGCACGCCCGGATTCCAGCCCCTGATTCTGGGGGCGCGGCTCCGCACCAGCCACAGGCACGCGAATCCTCCGATCAGCGAAGTTGCACCGTAAATCACGGCTACCGAGCGCACAGGCCAGCGAAAGACGAACGCAACCACCAGCGCGACCGCGGAAAGAATCTGACTGGCGGTCTTCAGAAACGCGGTGACATGCAGTTGCTGCGTGGCCCAGAAGTAACTCGCGGCAAACCCCTGCATGGCCACTCCGCAGATCGTGGGCAGAACCACCATCAGCATCACCGTCCGCTGCTCCGGCTCGCGGTACAAAGTCCGGATTGCAACCAGGCTGCCGAGCAACACCACCACGACGAGAGCCGCTCGGACCTTGGAGACTGTGCCCAGAATGCCGCCTATATCGGAGTTCGGCCTGGTGGCCTGCTGGACCGTCAAGTGCGTGAGGCCGAGGTCGGACAGATACGCGACAATCGCGGCGAATGCAATGGCTACACTTAGAATTCCATACGGACGCGGCCCCAGCGAGCGCGCGACCAGCACCACGCCCGCCGCAGAAAATGCGCGGACGGCGACATCGCTCAGTAGCAGTGCAGCGGCATTTCTCGCGATCAGCAACTTGGACATAAGGAGCGGGCTCAATCCTTCAGGCGTGTGTGGCCATTCGACCGGTAGCCGCGAACTTCAGATTCCGAAGCGCCACGGAAAAATCCGGGTTGGACTCTGCGAGGGCTTTCCACCATGAAGCGAGCGCAACCGCGCACCCGGCGAGAAATCCTGCAATTGCGAAACAGGCCAGGGTCAACAACCGCTGCGGAGAGGATTTCCGGTCCGGCGCGATTGCTGGCTCGACCACCTGAATCACCGCCGCGTCTTTTCCTTCGTCCAGCCGTGCCGCTTCGTATTGCTTGAGCAGCAGATCATAGTAAGCCTGCCGGTATTGCAGTTCCCGCTGCGCGCGAATATAGTCCAGCCCCGCGGTGGGAACATCCTTGAGTCCCAGATCGGAGAATCCCGACGAGCTGCCGTGCTGCTCCAACCGGCCTGCCTCTGCCTGCAGCGTGGAGAGTTCGCGCTCCGCCATTTGCACATCCGGGTTCTGTTCGGTGGAGTAGGAGCGCAGCGCCTCCAGTTCTACCTGCTTGGCCGCGATTTGGGCGCGCAGTGTGGCAAGACCCTCGAGGATCACGCCGGCCTGCGAATCAAGGTGCACCAGCCCCTTGTTCTGCTGAAGCTGCTGGAAGCCCTCTTCCGCGCTAACCAGGCTTTCCTTCGCGTCCTGCAACTGTTCTTCGAAGAAGAGACGCCTCTTGGAGGCCTCGGTAACCGAGATTGTTTTGGTGAGAACGCAGAGCTCCGCGATGTAGGCATTCGCAATCGCCGCCGCGCGTTTTTTGTCCCGATCGGTAACGGAAATGGAGATCAGGCCGCTCCTCTCCGAAACCACCGTCGTATCGTTCTCCAAGTGCTTGCGGGCGCCCGTCATGTCCGGAGTGCGGTACACCTGGGCCAGGCCGTAACGGTTGATAATTGCGTCCGCGATCGGTCTCGACTGCAGCAGGCCGATATAAATCGCGTTCGGATCCTTCAGGCTCAGACCTCCACTCGACATGTCGGCCAGAGCTCCACCGCCCACGGAGCTATTTAGCAGAGAGGTCGTGGACTGCGTTTGCTTGGGCGGCATGATCTTGGTAACCGATGTGTACTCGGTTGGCTGCATCAGGCCGTAGGCGAGTCCGATCAGCATGGCCACTGCGGTGACGCACGCGATCAACCGCTTGCGGATAGCTAGCTGGGTCAGCACTTCGAGCACGGTAATACTAAACGTCGTGCCGCTGTCTTCCGGCGAGGTCAACCCCTCCGGTTCGGACTCCGATTGGATCACGGACAGATCATATGAATTCATCACTCGCACCTTGTCTACTGGATCAGGCTAAGGACGGCGCCAGTCATGGCGGTCTGGGACAGGACCTGGCTGATCAGCGGCAACTGCTCCATGAACCCGCCCGGCGTCTTGAGTTTTTGCGGCACGATGATGGCATCCCCGGGCATCAGTGGCGTCTTCTCGAAGCTGCCCGGCCAATGCGCGCTGCGGGTCTGCCGGCTTACCACTGTCCCATCCGCGCGAATTAAGAAGATGCGCTTCGCATCCGCCAGCCGAGTGGTTCCGCCGGAGTCGTTGAGATACGCCTCCAGCGGCTTATTCACCTGGTAGCGGAAGGAGTTCTCGTTGTATACTTCCCCGACCACTTGGACGGTCCCAAGCCTGGGCGGAATGTAAAAGCTGTCGCCATCTTCGAGCGGGAACTCCGGGATATCCTCGATCGTCCTCGCCTCAGGGTTGATGCCCAGCACGACGCGGCCCGTCAACTCGGTTGTGGAAAGCCCTGTAACCAGGGCCTGCTGCATGCCAAGCTGCGTCTGTGGATCGGAGACCTTTGGATTTGCGGCCTGAGCGGAAGCTCCGTTTTCGGCGGTGTGGGGAGCGTTCGCATAGTGCGAGAGCAGTTCTCGTTGCATTCGCTCAATCGACAGCTTGAGCTGCTCCTCCTGAATTTGGCGGGTCGACACCCTGTTGAGCTGGGCGGCGAACAGGTAGGAGTGCGACGTCAATCCCCCCGCTCGTTTCACTACGTCCCGCAGGGTTTCGCCGGGATTGACGCGATAGACACCCGGCGCATTCACTTCTCCGCCGATGCGCACGAAGGTCGCGTGCTGTTCCAGGGGCAGCGCGAGGTCCTTGCGCGAAAAGATGGTAAGAACGTCCCCCGCTTTAAGGGAGTAGTTGTCGGAAGAATCCGGCTTATCGATGGCGTTGCCCAGGTTGAACGCAATCAGCCGCGTGCTCAGATCGCGCTCGTCGAGTCGCTCGATCACCGCGTAACCCCAGTTGATCTCGGTGTTGGTTTCAGCAAGATCGCTCATCATGTCCGGTCGACGCCCATCGGCCAGATGGTTCTGCTGATTCCAATGGTCGCTGGCGATCAGAGATTCTCTGGACGGCACCAGGTCCGACACCCGCATGCCTTCATGCCAGGGAAACCGGCCGGGCGCCGCAACATTGCCTCGAATCGTCACCGCATTCTCAAATTGACGGGAGATGGGGAAGATCCTCAGTAGGTCTCCATCCTTCAGCGTTCTTTGCAGGTCCGCATCTGTCAGCGCGAACTCATCGACACGGCGCGGCTTCTGATGGTCGATTCGCTCCAGCAAGACGCGAGCAGTCGAAGCCAGATTCGTCAGGCCGCCAGCGCCCTCCAATGCAGAGGCAATAGTCGTGTTGCCCTTCAGTTCGAAGATTCCCGGTTGGTTGACGTTCCCGGCAATTGCGATCTGGGGGCCGATCGTCGGGATGTAAATCTCGTCTCCAGCCAGTAGCGGAACGTCGTGCGACTTGTCTCCCTTTTGTTGCAGATCGTACAAGTCGAAGTCGGCAACGGTGCTGCCGCCGCGGCGTAGTTGGATATGGCGCATCGAACCGGTCGCCGACGGCCCGCCGGACGCAAACAGCGCGTCGACCAGGGTGCTCAGCGAGCTCAGCGTGTAGGAACCGGGCTGCAGCGCATTCCCCAGGACAAGGATCTGGATCGATCGGAGCTTTCCTAGGGTGACCGTCAGTTCAAAGTCCTTGTAGAGGTCGCCGACCGCCGCACGGAGAAACCCTTCGAGCTGCTCGTAACGCAGACCGGAGACGTTTAGCGCCCCTATTCTCGGCAGAAATACCTGCCCGTTCCGGTCCACGGTCACGTGGACGTCGAGATCGATCTTTCCCCACGCACGAACCAGCAACTCGTCCCCCGGCCCGACCACATAGTTGGCAGGTACCGGGATGCGATTCATGGGCGCGAATGTCGAGGGCACCTCTTCAAACAGGTTCCGGCCAAATACCGGAAGAGGCTGCCCTGCGGCGTCTTCGGCAAAGACTTCGAAGTCCGAGCGGGGCCCAAGCGGATGCAACGCAGCGCGCCCGGGGGACGCGGCACTATCTTCCGCAGCACTCTCTTCCGCCTCGTCATCCGAACTCTCGGGAGCGGCACTCGCAGACTTGGCCGGCACAGCCTCCTGCCGCAGCTTGGGTATGGCTGGTGTTGCCTGCACGTTATACATTGCGTTGCCTGGGGGCATCGCCGGATCCACAGGGCCCGCCGCTGAGACCGACGTTGACGTCTGAGCGACGAGCGGAGCCGTTACGAGAAACTGCGCCATACAGAGCGTGCAGGACAACCAAAAAGCAACTGAGTATTTCTTCGTCATAAGGAAAGCAATTCTCACTTCAGTCAGGCCTCCGAGCGAATTCCGCTGCGCCGGAAGCGCCAGTATTTCTTTACAACTTGCGGGCAACCTCGCATTCCCGATGTGCCGAGGAGGCCCCTCCCCGCCTGCGGCATGGAAAAGTTAGTACTCAGTACCTATCGGCACGCTTGCTCATCACAATCAAGAGCTTTGCTCCTCGGCCATTTCTAGCCCTCGTATTGGAGGTGCGAAGCGGCTGAATTCCGCTTCTTCAGGAGTGCATTCTCGAGATGCTTTCCCATGACGGCCTGCGGCAGACTCGCGACAAACGCCATCCGAGCACAGCGACGTGCATAAGTTGTCGGAGGCGCCAGCAAGTATGTCCAGGATTCTCTGTCGAATTTGAAGATCCCTCGCCGTCACAAGCGCACCCCCGCGGGAAGTCGTGGCGGATGCGATCCCCTTTATTCGAGGGGCATCGAGGGTACGGACAACAGCCTCGCAATTATTCTCTTTCAGCATTTCGTGTGCCTGCATTCCATCGGAGCATGCGGTTACCAAACAGCCGTGATTAAGTCTCCACAAAGGCAGCGCTTAGCAACCCATCGGAAGAGACGCCAACAAAAATCAAAGCTACTGGCAGAACGCCTTAGCCTTGAATACCCACCTGCTGCGCGCTTTCTGCCCAAGCGCACAGCAGGCTAAGGGGCCCCGCGTTGCTGTCAACCGGCTTTTCCCGGAGTGCCAACCCTGGAAGACGCTACGCACCTGCTTCTAGAGCAATAGAGTTGCCAAACGTTGAAAGGCGCCTCCAGGCTTGAACCGCTTTCTGTTGCTTGGAGATAGCACGTCAGTGAGCAGTCTGAGCGTCACATTCCGCTTTAATTCAAATGTCGGTACCTGGAATTTGAGATTCTGAGAATTAAGATTTTATGAGGCGCTAGTACTTAGGGCGCCTTTCCATATTGAAAAGTCGCTCTCTATCGCGAAGGTCGCGCAATCCTTCAAATCGACGATTGGGGAGCCAAGGAGTTCTCTATGTGCCAAGGTAGTGGATCAAGTAAGGGACATCGAAGATCATTGTCGAAGTATTTCCTCGTTGGCGAGGTGAACATTTGGTCCACCATGAGCTATTGGCAGCATCTTGGAATTGTCATTATGGGCGTAATGATCGGCCTCTCGCTCCGGACGTTGCGGCAGGTCCGCAGGAGGAAATAGCGAGGAATCATAGAAAAGCGCCCTATTCTGCCCACTTGACGCCGTTCAGGGAATGCGAGAATTGCGGAACTACCTTATGGCGAACACGAACGAGACGCATTAGGCTCCGATAATGGACGTGAAGCCCGAGATACGTTCAATCTGTCGCCGATCCAGTATGCGCAACAGAGAGAGAAAGCGAAGCGCAGTGATGTCTCGCGGCTGGACCCTAATCCCATTCGGCAAGTGCCTCCCTTCTTGGAGAACGCCCGCGCCTCAAAGCGATAGATTTCTCAGTTTCTGTGCGTGGTCTTGCCCAAACCGAAGTGGAACGAGCAACCAATCCAACCGAGGAGATGGTATTGTGGACAACTCCCGAAGCCACAACTTCGACTCTCGGGCTGCTCCCGCTGCGAATTAGAAAGTGGCGGTTTGGCAACTCGCCGATGAGCCTTTCGACCGTGCTCCCGCCGCCCAGTGTTCGGGCGACAGATGGTGCATCCTCAGGGGAGCAGCGGAAGAACAAATTCGTGCCCGCCGAAAACAGGGCGGCTCGTACCGGCGTTGGGTACTGTGCCAAATACTGGTTTGCGGTGACGACCGAGACGCCAAACTTGCGTGCCTCCGAAAGCAGGTGGTCGAAGGTGTTGCCGGATGAGATGAGGTGGTACGGATTAGACATGGTGAGACCGTCACCGGAAGATGTCGGTGTCTCTCGGGCCTGTGCTGCTGGATCGCCCCCAACAATCTCGCGTAGACCAGACCCCGGGACTCGCTCGAAGTCACTCTGCAGCATTCTCTCACTAATCCGCCTCATTTCCAGCGAATTTTGGCGTAATTTCCGAGTGCAGGTCTGTTGAGAAAATACTTCCCCTGAGGAACCGACTTGGCCACCATCTCACAAGCGCAACTCGACCAAGTCGCGCTGGGCTTAAATCGACGTCCCAGAAATACCTTGGGCTTCCAGACTCCGCTAAGTAGACTGCAAGCAAGTATTGCGTCGACCGTCTGAGCCGGCAGACGGTAAAGTCGCCCCCAGACGCCGCGAACTCACCGAGAAGTGGGGCGGTCTCAACCGGTCGCTGCAAAGCTGACTTGAAGTTTACTGGCGGTGTGTCAAAGCCTAGAGTTTTCCGCGGACGTTGATAGAGACGCAAGGCTACTTTGTCGAGGTCGGCCTGGGAATAGCCGGATAAGTCGGTTTTCTTGGGGAAGTACTGTCGCAGCAGACCGTTGGTATTTTCGTTGGTGCCGCGCTGCCAAGGACTCTGCGGGTCGCAGAAGTAGACGTTCACCTTCGTGGCTACGGTGAAGCTCTTGTGCTTTGCCATCTCGTGCCCTCGGTCCCAAGTCAACGAGCGTCTCAGGGACGCGGGGAGTTTACGGACCTGCTTGGTCAGTGCATCGACGACGGTCGCTGTGTCCTTGCTGGGCACTTTGACCAGGATGGTGAAGCGCGAATGCCGTTCCACCAGGGTTGCGATGTAACTGTTGGCGATGCCGCTTAGCAGATCGCCCTCCCAGTGGCCAGGAATGGCGCGGTCTTCTCTCTGCAGGTCTTTCCCGGATGGAGATGGCATCGACGATCTGACCTTGGGCCTTTCCGCCAGCTCGAGCATGCCGTGAGCGGCGGATCAGCCGCTGGGACCGCACGCTGCATCATCCTTGCCGAAAGCACGACCAATCTCATGCAACGACTCGCCGGCCTTCCAACGGCGCCATATGTCAGCCTTTTGCTCCGCAGAAAGCCCGTACCGCCTTCCTTGT
This sequence comes from uncultured Granulicella sp., assembly GCA_964489045.1. GTDB lineage: Bacteria > Acidobacteriota > Terriglobia > Terriglobales > Acidobacteriaceae > Edaphobacter. The sequence continues at coordinate 108,349 of CAZAXI010000003.1, forward strand.
CTCATAAAACACCACCTCTAAGAATCTAAATCAGATCGTGTTTTAGCGACCGGTTGAGACCGCCGGACGTTCCGGGCATACCAGAGATTGCTTTCAGACAACCGTTCGACAGCCCGAATTCAATCGGTTTTCGGAGCGTCAGAGTTCATATCTATTTTGAAAGATCGATGGTCGGATAAGGGTGCGTCCTCAAATAATCGCCGGGCAGTCTTAGACGACCAGGGCCACTCTGCCGCGCTGTTCACTCAGATCTTCAATCGTAAACGGGCGAAACTTATGATGACTGAATTGATAGTGCGGCGGTTTCAGTATTTCTAATGGCAACGACCGAGCTGAGTCGGCTGCACAGAGAGTCTATGCTCATGGGTCTCCCAAAGAGCCACCCTTGCCCGTAATCCACGTTTTGCTGGAGCAGAAACTCCGCCTGTTCTTCCGTCTCAACGCCTTCTGCCACGGTGCGCAGTTTCAGCGACTGTGCGATTTCAATAATGTGCACCACAACTCCACTCGTGGCGGCGTCAGTTCCAATGGCGTCCACAAACGATTTATCGATCTTGAGGTAGTCAAGTCCAAGGCGTTGCAGGCACGACAGACTGGAAAAACCGGTGCCGAAATCGTCGATCGCCACGCAAATGCCCTGATCCCTAAGTCCTTCGATGACTCGGGGCGACTCTGATCCGTTGATAAGCCCGTGTTCGGTGGCCTCAACCACGATATTTCGTGGCGGCACCCCGCTCTTACGCAGCAGTTCAATCAGTCTGTCTTTCGCCACATCATCCTTCAGATCGGTTGCCGAGAAATTGACGGCGACCCGAAAGTCCGGAGCCAATTTTAGTAGCATTGTCAGATCACGGGACACAATGTCTATAACCTTCATGGTGATTAGCGAGATGACGCCGCTGTCCTCTGCTAGTTTGATGAAGCTCGCCGGACTGATCACAGTTTCGCCGCGTCTCCATCGGACCAGAGCTTCCGCTCCCACCATTCGTCGAGTCGACAGTTCGACAACGGGCTGGTACTCGACATGAAAATTCTGATCGCGAATAGCAATCCGGATCAGTCCGGGCAGAGACGATCTGATCCGAAAGATGCGCCTCACCGCCCAAGCAAGCGCCACACCGCACAGCATCCCGATTGGAACAAAGACCATGGCGAATCGTTTGACATGTCCGTACCCGTTACTCACAGGCAATACCGATATCGCTTCTATGTCGCGCGCTTTGGATCGCACCTGCGATACCACGTAACCGCTGTCGAGGAAGCTGATCGACTGACCCCGACCAATGGGATTCAGCCAGTTTGAATGAAAACCGGCCTTCGGCTCCACCAACCTCAGGCGGCCTGCGCTCGAAGGAACTATCAACGCAAGATTGACATCCTTCTCTGTCTCCTGGTCTACCAGCAGGCGCGCGTCAACCAGGATCGCCACGCCTTTATACTCAAGCAGGTCAAGCCGATCCAGACGTACTGGCCCCAGCCTGAAATCCATCCACTCGGAGACGTTGTTCTCCGTCACCAGCGTTGGAGGTCCCACGTCAATCGGCTTTGCCGTTCCCAGTGACGTGCACTCGAGCGTCCCGCCCGAGATTCGTCCTACCATCTGTATATAGCTAGATCCGACGTCGATCTGTCGCATCAGATCGACCTCCTGAGGGGAACAAGGGGCAAAGTGATCTTCATTCAGGAGTCGAACCGCCCGGTAAAATTGCGCTCCAGTCTCTTCTCCGCGCCGGACCACTTCCGTGGCATAGCGGAGGCCATCCATTTTCTCGCTCGCCATGGACTCGTCCCAGGCAAGTCGCAACGAAAGCGGAATGGGCACAAGAAACGCAACTACACACACAGTCAGGGCAACGCGTTCGCCTCGAAATAACTTCACTCCGGCTTTCTCCCCTTGCTAATCGTCGGATTGAGCGGGCCCCGATTGACTTAACGAATAGTACAACCGACAGGCGCGCGAGTATACGACTAAGGGGTATGCCGGCACTTGGCCGCCCGATACGGAGGCGCCAGGACCTCCTGCCTGTCTCCAAGAGCAGCTTGGACTCCGTCCGCTATCCACGAAATGGAGACAACCGCGGTGAGTGAGCCAGAGGGTCGTATCAAGGACAGCCGGTCTTTGTCCTTCGCAGAGGGCGAGTCATCCAGAAGGACAGGGTTCAAAATCACCGGGCAGAAACCGTTCGCGACATCCTCAAATGGAGGATGCCTGTACCGATGTGTATCCCGCAGACTGCAGGATCACGTTTTCGGCTCTGAGTAGCGAACTATCCAAACCCCAAGGTAAGTATTAGCGTAGTTTGGATATGGCCCAGTCTGGGCGATCCACAGACTACTGTTCTCACCTGGAGATCCAGGCAGACCATACTAACCAGGACTCAGGAAAGTGCTTGTAAGTAAATTGCCGCCTCTGGGATCAACACAACCCCCGCGTTAGCAGGATCGTTCGCCTGTTGGGCGCCTAACAAATCACAGAGACGCTCAACGGCCATAGGTTTGCCGAAGAGCCATCCTTGAGCGTAGTGCACGCCGCGGTCTCTAAGGAACTGGGCCTGTGCTTCGGTTTCAACACCCTCTGCCACCATGCCGAGATTAAGCGAACGGGCAATTTCGATGATATGGAGAACCACCTGGCTGGTGGCTCCATCGGTGCCGATCGTGTCAACGAATGCCTTGTCGATCTTCAGTGTGTCAAGGCCCAGTGTCTGCAGGCAGGAGAGGCTCGAATAACCTGTTCCAAAGTCGTCGATCGCAACGTCGAATCCCATTGCCCTGATCTGCGCGAGATGTCCACTAGCTTCCGATCCCTGCAGGAAGCCCCGCTCTGTAGCTTCGATCTCGATATTGGATGGATGCGCGCCGCTGGTTTCGAGCAGTCGACTGAGCAGGCCGATAGTTTTCCTGGACCTGATATCCGCGGCCGACAGATTGATTGCCACTTGGAAGCCGGAATCCCGGCTAAGCAGCTTGGGCAGGTCTTTTGTGACCATCGCCAACACCTGTTCCGTAATGATGGTGATCACCCCACTCTCCTCGGCGAGGGGGATGAAGTGATCCGGCCTGACGATCTCGCCATTGCTCCGCCAGCGGACGAGGGCTTCCGCACCGATCAGTCGACGGGTTGCCAGTTCCACGACCGGCTGATACTCCACAAAGAACTCTCCACGCCTTGCCGCGGCTCGCAGTTGGGAAGAATGAGAGAGGCGAATGCGCGAAATGTACAGTACTGCCCACGCAAGGCCGCCTCCGCATAGCAGGCCGACAGGGACGAATACAAGTGCCAACTGTTTTGCAAGCATGGTGGCGTAGGGTTCTGGGACCGCGGTGATCACACCGATGTCATAGCGCGCTGACCGGACCACTGAAATCACATATCCCGTATCCGTGAAGCTCGATTCAGTGCCTTTGGGTATTGCCCTCAGCCACTCCGGTCGAATCTCTCCATTGTGCCTGGCGATGTAGCGCGGGGTGGAGGAGCTGGGAACAAAGACCCCGACGGAGACATCAGGGCCTTCATTGGGAGTATCGAAGAGGAGACTGGGAGCGACCACGATGGCTATCCCATCCTTTGACAGCACATTCATAGGATGTCCGCCTGCGATCGAGAGTGGGATGTTGTTTCGCTGCGTTACTCCATACTCCGTGAGGAGTTCCGCTGGACCGAGAGGTATCGGTTGCTTGGTGTCGAGAGAAGTGCAAATGAGTGAGTTTCCGGAGACGCGACCAACGGCCTGAATATAACTCGACACCAGGGCAATCTGCCGCATCAGGTCGATTTCATCGGCGGAACACGCAGGCAGATGATCGTGATTGAGCCTGTCGATTGCTTCTGAGAACTGCACCGCGGTCTCTTCGCTGCGGTGCAAAGCATTGCGCGAATAGCTGAGCGCATGGGACTCTTCACCCGTCAGGCCCACGTCCCAAGCCAGCCGAATGCATATCAGAATTGGGGCCGCAATCGCAACCGCCGCTATCGCGGATGCGATTTTCACTCCGGTTGTCCGCTGCATTCATGGCCTCAAATCGACCGGGCTACGTGCATGGACTGCCCGACACTCTTGTACATCGGCGGGGGAAACCCGGAACAAGCCAAGCGACACCATAAGTGCCAGATTCGATGGGTACTTTGCAATTCAACACTCGCAACCCATGAGTCCGCTGAAGCCGCTTGCCGCACCTGTGCGCGAGATACGAACTGCTCCCACCCGCTGATAACACAGTCACTATCGGCAGATGTGGGACAATTTTATAGATGCCCGAGCACTCGGCCGCCGAAGCGCAAGAGAAAGGGTTTCCGGTAAGTTCGCGCCCTCAGGTTGGCCCACCAGGGCCCTTTACTGAAAACGACTTTAGGGGAGATTCGAGATTGACCAGGTAAATGTGTCGGTCGAGAATGTCGAGATGCTCCTCTCCTGTTCGCAACGAATCCTGACCAGTCTAAGCCACCTTAAATGAGCGACTTTCATTTTATGGGGTATTAACTTCAGCCTTATGGTGTACAACTTCAGCCTTATGCGTAAACCCACATCGAGGACTGGAGACGGTAACAGCATTTTCAGCTGCAGCCGGAGGTGCTGCCGCAGCTCATGCAGCGGTAGCAGGAGCCAGAGCGCGTCATAATGGCTCCGCAGGTGGCGCAGGAGGGCGAGTCGCCCATCTCGTACATCTCCTTCATGCGATCGGACGGATGGAACGAAGCTCCGCCGGGAACCCCGTACAGGCCGCGGTCGACGACGTTGTCGGTGATCCGTTGTCCCCGGTTCGCCAGTCCGGAGCGGGCAGCGAGGTCGCGGGCCACCGTGGGCGTCGGCTCAGGCGCGATGCCCTGTTGCGGTGGCGTGCGGCCCTCAAATTGGTCGCGGCTCTCGTGCGTGGTGCGCGCGCGATCATAGGGGCTGTTGTACTGAGTGCCGCCGTTGTTGAAGATGTCCTGGTCGGACAGCGGGACATGCACCGGCCCGCCTTGCCCGCGAGCTTCGCGCTGCAGGATCGTCTGCGGGCTGGTATCGGCGAGCGATGCCAGCGCGGAGGGAACGGTGAGGTGCTGGTTGCGCGCCACCGGAGCCTGCGGCAGAAGATCTCCCTCCGGGGCCGCGCCGGCGGCGGGCGCGGACTGCTCGGGCACTTCGGTTGAAATGCGGATGTCTCTGGATTCCCTGCTCTCGCTCGGGAGGACGGACTCCGGTGCGACTGTGCCTTCCACCGGAACACTGCTGGGCGGCGTCAGCCCGGCGAAGAGGTCGAGCTGCTGTCCCGAGAGGAAGCGCATCTGGATCCAGCGGAAGATGTAATCCATGATCGACTTCGCGTAGCCGA
>CAZAXI010000004.1:0-111746 GCA_964489045.1 uncultured Granulicella sp.
GTCGTCGAACAACAAATACTCGCTGCTCGGCTCGCTGCGTTCCACCGCGCAGGTCGTCAGCTACGAGCTTGCGCTTGGCCTGTCGCTGGTCGGAGTGGTGCTGCGCGCGCAGTCGCTCAACCTGCGCACCATCGTCGACAGCCAATCGGCCCACGGCATCCTCTCCTGGAACATCTTCGGCGGCTTCCAGTTCGTCGCCTTCTTCATCTACATGATGGCTGCCTACGCCGAGACCAACCGCGCCCCCTTTGACCTGCCCGAGGCCGAAACCGAACTCGTCGCCGGCTACCACACCGAATACAGCTCCATGAAGTTCGCCATGTTCTTTATGGCCGAGTACGCCAACATGATCACCGTCGGCTGCGTCGCCACCCTGCTCTTCCTGGGCGGCGCATCCAGCCCCTTCGGACATCTCATCCCGGCCATCGGCGGCCGCTACGTGCAGGCAATCCTGCCCGTTTTCTGGTTTGTCGCCAAAGTCTTTGCATTTCTCGCCCTCTACATCTGGGTGCGGGCCACTCTGCCGCGCTTCCGCTATGACCAATTGATGAGCTTCGGCTGGAAGTTTCTGCTGCCGCTTGCCATGGCCAACATCATCGTCACCAGCTTCGTCCTCGCTCTACGGGGATAGCAGACTGCTGCTTTACAATCAGAAGATACGCTACGGTTTATCGACTGATTTCGACATCGTTTCCGCGCTGCAAAGGACCGACGGAACCCCATGCAACTCGCACTCTTCATCATCTTTGGCGCACTGGCTCTTGGCGGAGCACTGAATCTGCTCTTCCAGCGTCACCCCATCAACAGCGCGCTGTCGCTGGTCGTAGTGATGATGTCGCTCGCCGTGCTCTACTGGTCGCTCGGTGCGGAGTTCCTTGCCGCCGCCCAGGTCATCGTCTATTCCGGCGCCATCATGGTGCTCTTTGTCTTCGTCATCATGCTGCTGAACGCGGGCGAAGAAGAGCAGACCCATGGCAGCCGCGCGGCCTCGATCGTAGGCTTCCCCGGCGCCGCCGCCATCTTCTGCCTGCTCAGCTTTGTGTTCCTGTCGGAGCGGGACGCGCTCGGCAGGGCCAACGTCGGCGGCGATCTCGGCAATGGCCTGGACAACATCGCCGCGGTCAGTTCGATGCTGTTCACGCGGCAACTCCTGCCCTTCGAGGTCACCTCCATTCTGATTCTTGTGGCTATCCTCGGCGCAGTCGTGCTCGCGCGGAAGGAGCAATAGCATGGTGCCCATCGCTTACTACCTCGTGCTCGCCGCCCTGCTGTTTTCCATCGGCATTGCCGCGTTCCTCATCAAGCGTAATGTCATCACCATCTTTATTTCCATTGAGCTGATGCTCAATGCCGTCAATCTGACCTTCGTCGCTTTTGCGCACATGTGGCACCAGGTCGCGGGGCAAATCTTCGTTTTCTTCGTCATGGTGGTCGCAGCCGCCGAAGCCGCGGTCGGCCTCGCCATCATTATCTCCATCTTCCGCACGCGCCAGACATTGAATGTCGACGAGATCGACCTGATGAAATCATGAGCCCGATGCCCGCGAGTTATCTCTGGTACATTCCGCTGCTGCCGTTCGCCGGCTTCCTGATCAACGGGATGCTGGGGCGAAAACTGCCGCGGGCTCTCGTCAGCGCAGTGGCGCTGCTCTGCACAGCGCTGCCCGCGGGAATCGTTGCCTGGCTATGGATCACCATGCGTGCTCCCGGCGCAGCCGATGCAATCCAAATTAGCAGCGTGCCCTGGATTGCCATCACCGGCTTCACTGTCAACTTTGCCTTCGCTGTCGATCACCTCACCCTCATCATGCTCGGCGTAGTCACCGGCGTCGGCTTCCTCATCCACATCTACTCAGTCGGATACATGGCTCACGAAGAGGGTTACTGGCGATTCTTCGCCTACCTCAACCTCTTTATGTTTTTTATGTCGGTGCTGGTCCTCGCCGACAGCTTCCTGCTGCTCTTCGTCGGTTGGGAGGGCGTCGGCCTCGCCAGCTACCTGCTCATCGGCTTCTACTTCCGCAAAACCTCCGCCGCCAACGCCGGCAAGAAGGCCTTCGTAGTCAATCGCATCGGCGACTTCGGCTTCCTGCTGGCGATGTTTCTTCTGGTCGCTCACTTCGGCAGCCTCAATTTCAGCCAGGTCTTTCCGGCCATCGCGCAGCATCCTGAGTGGCAGGGCGCCCGCTTCCTCGCCGCTATCGCGCTCTTTCTCGTCCTCGGCGCGGCCGGCAAATCCGCCCAGATCCCTCTCTACATCTGGCTTCCCGACGCGATGGAAGGCCCCACGCCCGTCTCCGCGCTCATCCACGCCGCCACCATGGTTACCGCCGGCATATACATGGTCGCGCGCTGCCACACGCTCTTCGACCGCTCCCCACTCGCCCTCGCCGTAGTCGCCTGCATCGGCGCAGCCACCGCCATCTTCTCCGCATCCATCGGCATGGTGCAGCACGACATCAAGCGTGTGCTCGCGTACTCCACCGTCTCGCAGCTTGGATACATGTTCATGGCCTGCGGCGTCGGAGCCTACGCTGCCGGCATCTTCCACCTGGTCACCCACGCATTCTTCAAAGGCCTGCTCTTCCTCGCCGCCGGCTCGGTCATCCACGCGCTCTCCGGCGAGCAGGACATGCGTAACATGGGCGGCCTGCGCACACGCATTCCCATCACTTTCTGGACCATGACCGCAGGCGTCTTCGCCATCGCGGGCATTCCCCCGTTTGCCGGCTTCTTCTCGAAAGACGAAATCCTCTACCAGACCTTCAGTTCGCCCAACCCGCTCTTCAAGCTGCTCTGGTTCATCGGCCTCGTCACCGCCGGCATGACCTCGTTCTATATGTTCCGCCTCTGGTTCAAGACATTCTTCGGCGAGCCGCGCTTCGAGCCGCATGCACTGGAGCATCATGGCGCACCGGTCCACGCGCGATCGACCACCACGCTCACCATGGTCGCCGATCCCGGCGAAGATCAGGCCGCGCAGCCGCACGGCGTCCACGAATCACCCTGGATCATGCTCTTCCCACTGGTCGTACTCGCCCTCCTCTCGGTCATCGGCGGATGGGTCGGCGTTCCCGCCGCGCTCGGCGGCCACAACGAGATCGAGCACTTCCTCGATCCTGTATTCGGAAACGCGGCGACCGCGCAAGCAGTGGCAACTACAGCCGGTCATGGTCTTGAACTCATCCTGGCTGCCATCTCCGTCCTGACCGTAGCCCTCGGCTTCTACATCGCCTATCTCTGCTACTACAAGAAGCCCGGCATGGCAGCCGCACTCGCCGTCCGCAATCAGGCCGCGTACGCCCTGCTCGCAAACAAGTATTGGGTCGACGAGTTCTACGCCAGTTTTCTCGTCATGCCCTTGATGTTGTTTACCCGCGGCATCCTCGAAACCATCTTCGACAGCGGCATTGTCAGCGGCTCAGGCCGTGCGGCGGGCATGGCTACGCGAGGCTTTGCCTGGGCCACGCGATCGCAAATCTCCGGCAACATCCGCTCCTACGCAGGCTGGCTCGCACTGGGCGCCGCCGCCGTTATTGCCGCTATGATCTTTGGCCGCTCGCTGCTGGTGTACCTGTGAGGACACGATGAATATCGATCACGCCATCCTGACCCTCATCGTCTTCCTCCCACTCGCCGGTGCGCTGCTGCTCGCGCTTCTGCCCGACCGCGGCAAGATCATGCAATGGGCGGCGCTCGCGGTTACGCTCTGCACCTTTGTGCTGACGCTTCACCTGCCCTTCCATTACTCGTACTCCTCCCAGCCTGGCTCGTTCCAGTTCGAGCAGAACGTTCCCTGGATCGCCTCACCCCTGATCCATTACCACGTCGGGGTCGACGGACTCTCGATGTGGCTCATGGTGCTTACCGGCATCCTCGCGCCTCTCGGGGTGCTCATTTCCTGGCGCGCCATCGACAGCCGCAAGAAGCTCTTCTACATCCTCTTCCTGCTACAGCAGGTCGCCATGATGGGCATCTTCGCCTCGCTCGACTTGTTTCTCTACTACGCCTTCTGGGAGCTGTCGCTGGTGCCGATGACCCTTCTCATCGCGACCTTCGGCCGTAGCGAGAGGCGCCGTCGCGTTGCCATCAAGTACTTTCTCTACGCGTTTATCCCCTCCGCTTTGCTGCTGGTTGCCATGCTGTGGCTCTACGCGCAGACTCACACCTTCGACCTGCCCACGCTCGCCGGCCTCGCCGCGCACCACAGAATCTCTCCCAGCGCGGCCGCACTGGGGTTTGCCTCGCTCGGCTTTCTGCTGGCGTTCGCGGTCAAGGTCCCCGTCTTCCCGCTGCATGGCTGGCTCGTCGACGCAATTTCTGAAGCGCCCACCGCCGCCGTGATGGTGCTTGCCGGCAAGACCGCGCTCTACTCCATGCTGCGTTTTTCCTTTGCCATCTTCCCCGAACAGTCGCGCCACGTCGCGCCCCTGATGATCGCCCTCGGGGCCATCGGCATCGTCTATGGCGGCCTGCTCGCCCTGGTGCAGAACGACCTCAAAAAGCTCGCCGCCTACTCGACGCTCGGCCAACTTAGCTTCATCGTTCTCGGCATTTTTACCTTCACCATCGCCGGCATCGACGGAGGCATCTACCAAATTCTCAACGAAAGCCTCGCCGGAGCCACCCTCTTCATGCTTCTCGGGCTCCTCTATGAGCGCTACGGCACCAACGACATCCGCGAATACGGCGGTCTCGCCGCACAACTGCCTTGGATGGCTGCCATGTTCGTCGTCACCATCCTCTCCATCATCGGGCTGCCCATGCTGAACAGCTTTGTCGGCGAGTTCCTCATCCTCTCCGGCTCCATGCAGTCGGCCTACGCGCACCATCACTTCTGGACCACGCTCGCAACCACCGGCGTCATCCTCAGCGCCGCCTACATGCTCAGCATGATCCAGCGCGTTTTCTATTGCGATCTCGGCCGGAAGCCGCGGACCATCGCTCCGCGCGACCTCGACGCGCGCGAGCACCTCGCGCTCTGGCCCATGGTCGCGCTCTTCCTCGTCATGGGCGTCGCCTCGCCCATCTGGCTCAAGGCCATCGACGGTGCCGCAGTCGCCATGGCCGACCATCCCGCAGTCAATCAGGCTGCTCTACCCAATTCCGCACTCAAGCTCGAAGCTCAAGCCGCCGGGCCTGCCAGCACCACTGCGACTCAGGCGACTCCCGGAGGCGCGCGTTGATGCCTCTTCCCACTCAAGTCATTGCACTCCTCCCGGAGTACATCCTCACCGCCGCCGGCGTGCTCATCATGCTCATTGAGGCGGTGCTCAAACCTGCCTCCAGCCGCAAGCTGTTGGGTTGGCTCGCCATCGCGGGCGCCGTCGCGGCAGGCCTCGTCAGTTGGTACCAGCTTCACCTCGGCGTCCTTACCGCATTCAGCGGAAGCATTCAGGTCGATCCCTTCAGCATCTTCTTCCATTTGCTTATCGCCGCAGTCGTCGTCGCCACGCTGCTCGGCTCGCTCGATTATTTTGAAGGCAAAGCCGGTCACGCGGGTGAGTATTACGCGCTGGTCCTCTTCGGCTCCGTCGGCATGATGCTGATGACCTGCTCGGTCGAACTCCTGATGGTCTTCATCGGCCTCGAGATCTCGTCCATCTCCACCTACATCATGGCCGGCTTCCGCAAGACCGAGGTCGGGGCCTCCGAGTCCTCCATCAAGTACTTCCTGCTCGGCTCCTTTGCCACAGCGTTTTTCCTCTACGGCATTGCGCTCGCATTCGGAGCCACCGGTTCCACCAGCATCGCCGCCATTGCTGCCGGCCTGGGCAGCAGCACAACGCCGCGTATGGCCTTTCTCGCGCTCGCCATGATGATCGTCGGCCTCGGCTTCAAAGTCTCCGCCGCGCCCTTCCACGTGTGGACGCCCGACGTATACCAGGGCGCGCCCGCTCCGGTTGTCGGCCTCATGTCCACCGCGCCCAAAGCCGCCGCCTTCGCTGTCCTGCTCCGCATCACCTTCTCCGGATTCCCGCTGATGCAGCACCGCTGGGCCATCCTGCTGTGGGTGCTCGCGGCGCTCTCCATGACCATCGGCAACCTCGGCGCGCTCATGCAGAAGGACGTCAAGCGCATGCTCGCCTATTCCAGCATCGCCCACGCTGGCTACCTGCTCGTCGCCTTCACCGCATTTCCCCAGGATGGCATCGCCGCCGCATGCTTCTACACCGCGTCCTACGCCGCCATGAACGTCGGCGCCTTCGCCGTCGTCACCCAGGTCGGCGGCTACCACGAGACGCTGAGCACCATCGAGGATTACCAGGGCCTCGCCATGCGCCGTCCCATCCTCGCCGCCCTGCTCGCCTTCTTCCTGCTCTCGCTCATTGGGATTCCCTTCACCGGCGGCTTCTTCGGCAAGTTCTACGTCTTCACCGCCGCGCTCGGGGCCGGCCACGTCTGGCTCGCCATCATCGGCCTCATCAACAGCGGCGTCGCCTGCTTCTACTATCTCAAGCTGCTCGCGTCCGTCTACGCCAAGCCGTCGGATGCACCGTCCACGGACGCCGTCAGCCTTGCGCCAGCCACCGTCATTCTCACTCCAGCCACAGCAATCAGCGTGCCCGCAGGCATCGGCCTCACCCTGGCCGCCGCCGCTACGCTGATGTTGGGAATCCTCCCCACCCACATCCTCCACCTGGCCAACTACGCCAGCTCAAGCCTGGGAGCAGATCGCGCCAGAAACATCGCCGCCGCATCCCAGCCCGCCGCTCAAGCCAGCCCCACCCTCGCCGATCCCAAATAGCACCAACCCAGAGACGTACTGTGCGGGCAAACGTATCCTGCCCCTCGCCACAAGGAAGACCCTCTAGCAGCCTGGTTTCCAATCAACTAGACTTGATACCGCATTAGGTATCATGTCGCCCTATATCCGAGAATCAGCAGACGAAACCTCATCTCTCGTCGTGTCAAACGCTATGCTTTTTGCCCCGGATCGCATTTTGGCGAGGGACAACAACAACAAAACTAGGTCAACCAAGCGTAAATTGTAACTCCAAAGGCCATTAGATAGATTAGGATCAACACAGCCCAAAACTCCTTAGCTTGCCTCGCCTTTGTTTTTGCGCTGGTTGATCCTCCTTGGATTGCCCCGGCCCATCCTCGGGACATCATCCACCAGATTCCTGCTATAACAGGTGGAGCTACTAAATCAAGCAGTATTAGCTGTGGAACCGGTAACGCTCCTGGCCGCATTGTTCTTCACCTTTCTCTAATGAATGATCCCTGTCGCACATTGAAAGAAGCCCATGGCATAGGATCCTGTATCATAGGGAAATACGGCGACATGATACCTATACCTCATGCGGAATCAACTCTAACTGATCCGACACCAGGCTGCTAGCAGGTTTTCGTCCCGGAGCACGGCGGGCAATCTCCCTTCCCAACAGGCGCTCCAACCCGATCACAAAGTCCGGGGCGCCGACGGGGCGGCCGCTCCCCTCCGACCGCCGGAGTTCCGTAAAGTCTTCTCCTGGGTCCTCTCGCAACAAATCCACAAAACACAGCGCCCTCTCCAGCACCGGTTGGACCGTCACCAACTTATCGTCGACACCTGCCAAATGGGCTCGCACGCTCGACCACTTCCAATCCTCTACACGCGCGACCAGGCGCGCTCCCACAGGACCGAATTGATTTTTTGGGGTCTGCCGCAGCAGAAGAACTCATGGTGCGCCCGGAGCGATTCGAACGCCCGACCTACTGGTTCGTAGCCAGATCGAGGCGATTTTCTCAAATACCGTGAAATCTGTGACTTGCAACTCGTTTGGAATCAATGTGTCTGTTGATCTGCGTTGAAACCGCCTACATCCAGGAGGCTTTGACAGGTGTAATTTCGACTACATCTGTGCCTCGCTAAGCCATATCGGTCATAACATTCCATACCGACTGAATCTCGTGACTCCTAACTGTTAAAGATCTGTCGCTATTTTGGGCGGATTTGGCGAGGCACAGGCTGCAGACGCAAATACTTATCGCCTTCAAAAACACGTAGCACAGAAATTGCAGTCGCCCGAACCGATCGCCTTATTTAGCGCAGACCCCAAATTCTTGCGAACGGCTTATTGCTCGCAATAATCGCAGAGATTCCCTGTGGACTTGATTGCTTCTCGATTGCGCTAAACCCCATCTCGGTCAGAACTGATTCGACTTCTACACAACGAGCCTCGGAAGCGCACCCAAGTGCAATCGCGAGGGGTGAGTTCTTGCAGAGAAAGCCCCAGTCCACCGTGCCTTTCTTGTTGTGATCGCAGGGAGGATAGCAGATACCTTTCCTGAATGGACTGTCCAAGACTTTCTTCTCATCGAGAAGAATAACAGTCGGGCATTTTGCTGCAAGCAGAGCCCTCTTAAACAGCATGTTGTAATAAGACCCAACGTGAGGGCCATAGAATGGACTTTGTGGCGAGCGTTCTAAGCCCGATGCCGTCATAAATATCAGTCCTTGTTTTCGGTACTGTCCGGCGATCCACTCAGTGACCCTATTTACCTGACTTCTGGCTGCAGCCGTGAGAGGTCTCGGTTTGAGAGGCGGACGAAGCTCAGTCAAAGACGTAAGCGGACCAAATGTGGCACCGTACTTCTTCTCAGGAGGTCCGTACGGGAAAAGTTCAATTTGAATCCGTTCCGTTAAAGTGAAATCTATATAACTTAGTATGTTGTTTGTATGCAACTCTAGTTTCCCCAACTTGCCGCTAAGCCAAGCCTTTTCGCGGAGCAGCTTAATAAACTCTTGCGAGAGATAAGCTACAGAAGAACCCGATTCGAAGAAGAACTTGTGGAATCCGCGCTCAATCATCTCTCCCAGGTATTGCTCTAGGAAGAACTTGGCGATAGAGGTCTTGAGCTCAGTCTGCTGCTCTGTTCTATCACTAAGGACGTTGAACTTATTGAACTCTGATATGAACTTGACGAAGAAATGATTTGCGCTTACGGACCGTTCGAGAGCAACACGGCTTCTGAGATCGTCGTACGCCTTTCCCCTTACCCATCCGCCGCTCGGCAGCGCACTGATTACACCATCAAGATCCTGGTCAAACTCTTTGAGCAAGGCATTGTGATCTCCCCGCAAGCTGAATGTCCCAACTATCCTTCCAGTCCCATCGGCCAATTCGTGAACGCGTTCGCGAAAGGCTTTCAATTGAGTGTCGTAGTTTCGCTCCGGGTCCCCTTCCGAGAGTGATTCTCTTGCCGCGCGATATTCCTCAGCATTGAGCAGGTAAACGAGGATCGGCTTGTTGAGCCGCATCGCGATATCGTATTCGAGATCAATGAAGTGGGCATCTTGCTGTTTAACCTTGGATCCGTAGCGAGCCCCAACAAGAAGCACGAAGACGTCTGCGCTACGAATTCTCGCCTCGATAAGATCTACATCTCTCGCTCCTCTTGGAAAAAACTCCATGCCCGAAGCCAGGTTTCCGATCTTCGCGGTTTCCTCCATTAAGCTCTTTCTGATGTCCTTAAGATCCTCGTACGTGGAACTGAAGAACACCTCGTATCGCCTTTCGTAACAGTCGGGCAATTCGCGCATCCAAAATCCTCCTGGCTTCCGCCAACGCAGGCCTTAAGCTCCATCAACAAACTCGAATGGGGAGAAGGCATTCATCATACTCTTCGATTTTGAAAAAGTATCCGCTCCCGGGCATTTGGTGCTGTCCTAGGATTAGGACACTACCGGGCATTTGTGGCAGAGGTCAGTCGCGAAAGTGGATTGGTAATCCGACGCTTCGATCAGTTCTTCAGGTTGTGGAGAATGAGGATCTCACGAAGTTGGTCTCCGCTTTGCTGCCAGCCCGAGACCGATGCGCAATGACAACTGCTACGGAGGGCCGTCGCGGTTCATGCTGACCGCGATTGGCGACTCTCAGGGGTTTATCGCGGCGGTGAGTATGGAAAGGGTTCTCGATCGGGCTGTAGCTGCGGAAACCACAACTATCAACAGACTTCAAAATCGGACTGCATATAAGTCTTTTAGAATCAGATGCCGACCATCTGGTTCGTAGCCAGATCGAGGCGATTTTCTCAAATACCGTGAAATCTGTGGCTTGCAACTCGTTTGGAATCAATGTGCCTGTTGATCTGCGTTGAAACCGCCTACATCCTGGAGGCTCTCGCAGGTTGCAAATTCGACTACACGCGATTCCCTTCCGGTATGATCTCCGTTATGGCAGTCATCCACATCTCGCGCGCCGAGGCGGCCAATGACTTCGACGGCCTGATTGCTCGAGCCGACAGTGGCGACGAGGTCCTCATCGAATCCGATGAGCGGGTCGTCGCTCGACTGCTGCCCGGTGATAAAGTCCGCCCGCGACTGCTTTCCGAGACGCTCAGGATACTCCAGGAGCGCGGTTCCACAGTGACCCTCGATGACGAATTTGGACGTGATCTCGAAGAGGTCATCAAGAGCCACCCTGAGCCGTTGAACCCGCCGTCGTGGGACTGATCCTCGACTCCAGCGTCGCCGTCGCCGCCGAACGTCGCGGCGACACGCCATCGCAGCTCGTCGCACAGGTTGTTGCTCTCGCTGGCGACCAAGAAGCCGCTCTTTCCTCGGTTGGCCTCACTGAGCTCATCCACGGGATCTATCGGGCAGACTCGCCGCAGAGGCGGCTCCGTCGTGAGTCCTTCGTTGAGGAACTGCGAACTGGGCTGACGGTATACCCGTACACAGAGGCAGCCGCTTTGATCGCCGGGCGGATCAACGGCGAACAGATGAGTAAAGGAATTGCCATTCCTTTCGCCGATCTCCTGATCGGCGCGACTGCGCTTTCGCTCGGATACTCCGTGCTAACTGTCAATGTACGGCATTTCAATCTGATCTCCGGTCTCGGAGTCATTTCCCTGTGAGAGTCGCGTATTCGCACATAGCTTTGTGATGAGACTCCATCAAATCAAAGTCGAACTGGTCGGCGTCCGTCCCATGGTATGGAGAAGACTGGTTCTGTCGCCGGAAATCACGCTCGGCAAACTGCATCGAGTCCTGCAAGCCGTTATGGGCTGGGAAGACTCACACGCGCACTCATTTGCGCAGGGCGGCAGGACATATAGCGATCCGCGTCTCGAGTTGAACGGCAATGATATCAACGAGCGAAGGGTATCGCTCGGCGAGATACTGGCAGAGCCGGGCAGCCGCCTTATCTATGAGTACGATTTCGGCGATGACTGGAAGCATGAGCTGCTCTGCGAGGGGTTTGTAGAATCGGACGCCGAGGCACCCTATGCCATCTGCGCTGATGGAGCGAGGGCGTGTCCTCCCGAGGACTGTGGCGGACCCATTGGTTACGCCGATCTTCTGCAGGTTCTCAACAACCCGAAGCACAAGGGCTACCGGGAAATGCGTGACTGGCTCGGGACGGATTTCGATCCGGTAGCGTTTGACTGCGGCGAAGTGAATAAGCGCTTGACCCAGATGTTTCGGCGCAAGCGATAGTCCCTTGATTTCAGGAGTTGAGCCGAGGATTTGCACACGGCACAGCCTGATACAAAGGCGACATGCTCCGAACGTTGAGCTTGTTCTTCGGTCTGATCGTGTGTTCCTTTCGCCCCCGCCGGTCGCTCCTCTTGGAAATCCTCGCTCTGCGGCAGCAACTCGCCGTCTTGAAGGCGAAGCGACCGCAGCCGCGCCTTACTCCATCTGATCGGTTCTTCTGGACGGTTCTTCGGAAATGCTGGTCGGGCTGGAAGGAAGTTCTGGTGATCGTGCAGCCGGAGACCGTCGTCCGCTGGCACCGCGCCGGCTTCAAGCGCTATTGGGCTTGGCTCTCCTGCAGACGGAAGCGAGCGGGAAGAAAGCCGACAAGCAAAGGGTTGCGAGAATTGATCTTCCGCATGGTGGCGGAGAATCCGACCTGGGGAGCGCCGCGCATTCATGGCGAGCTCAGGATGCTCGGCTTCGACATTTCTGAACGTTCCGTGCTGCGCTGGATGCGCAAAGCCCCGAGAGACCCGGAGCCGACAAAACGATGGGCGGCGTTTCTGAGCAATCATCGTGAAGTCATCGCCGCGATGGACTTCTTCACGGTACCGACACTCACGTTTGGGATGCTCTACTGTTTCTTCGTGATCTCATGATCGAAGGCGGATTCCGCACTTCAGCGTCACAAGGCGTCCGACGAGCGCGTGGGTCTCGCAGCAACTGCGCGAGGCTTTCCCTTACGACTCTACAGCGAAGTATCTGATCTTCGACCGCGCCACGAACTTCGGCGAAGAGGTGGTCAACACGATCAAGAGCTTCGGCATCGAGCCCAAACGCACCAGCTTCCGCAGCCCGTGGCAGAACGGCGTTGCCGAACGCTTTGTGGGTAGTTGCCGCAGAGACCTGCTCGATCACGTCATCGTTCTCAACGAACGCCATCTCAAACGCCTCATGACCGAATATGTCCGCTACTACCACGACGACCGAACACATCTTGGGCTTGCAAAGCAGACGCCTGCGGGCACAACGGCTGCAAAGGGCACTGCGGTGGAGTCCAGGGTGGCTTGCATGCCAAGGCTCTGTGGCCTGCACCATCGTTACGATCTTGCCGCGTGAGTTCTTGATTCGCGCATCTTTCAACAGAGTTGACGAAATGCTACGGGAGAAGTGTGCCCGCTGGCTCACAGCATCGGTTCTAGCAGCTGCCTCAATGGTTCTGCCCGTCACCGATCAAGCTCTCTCCAGTCGAAAGTCATCGCAAATCTGGACTCAGCATTCATACATCAACCGCCGTTTCGCGCCCGGATCGAATTGTGGCGAGGGACAGTGTGCTCCGTTGCCCGAATCTAAGGAGCGGTATTTGCTCGCGAGTCAATGGGCACTACAGTAATAGGGTCTTTGCGCATCAAGTATGTAGCAAGACATAAAAGGATATCTGCGCGAAGGAGTTCGCCTTCCTGGCGGTGATCCTGGACGCCTTCTCGCGCCGGGTTATTGGCTGAGCGTTGGATTGGAACATCGAGGACGAGTTGACGTATGGCGGCACATATCTAGTTTATTGCTCGTAGAGCTGCGCACCACCGCTCGCCTCTGAAAGCCACGCGACAACTGTCCAGTAGGCAGAATCTGCAGGAGTTGATCCATTCGTAATGGGACGGGGTAAACTATCGCCTTGCACGCGCATGCCAATGAGCACATAGCCATCGGTATCGTTGCCCCCGAAGGCGCTGATGAAATATCCCTCACTTGCCAGGGTGGTCGCCTGGTTTGCGACATCGGTCGGTGTGGCAACAGCCGTTTTGGCTCCATAGACGGTGGTAGTGTCTCCCGACCAACCGTACGAGATCAGGATGGCATCTCCCAATGAGTCGTCGAAGGTTACGGCCGTGACGATGCGGCTTTCTGCGCCATCCGCCGCAACCGCGGCCTGAATCTGCGCCGGCGAAACGGCTTCCAGCCTGTAGTCGAATACGCCGGGTTGTGCTATCTGTATCCATGACACGCCTATGGCGCTGCAGGCAGGCTCTAAGTCCATGGAAGTGATCACCGCATTCGGGGCGGCAACCGATTGCAGATACGATGTATAAGGCGTGTAGTTCGTATTGGTCCATTGGTAGTACATATCCAGGCCCAGGCCGTTCATCGACACCGGCACAAACAAAACGCTGAACTCCCAGGTGCACTGATTAGTTCTGACCATGGTCGATCCAATTTCGAGGGGAGTGCCCAGAGCGTTCGTAATCGATTCCGACTGGTATCCAATGGAGCCTGCTTCGCCCCCGTTGGCCCACGGAACAGTCACCTGCTGCCAGAGCAGATAGCGCAGATCGCCTATTGCGGGCGCGCGCGCGCCGGCAATTAGGGTTGCAGTGTTGCTAGTGGCAGAACTGGAGGCGTTACTGACGGTAACTTGAAAGCTCGATCCGCTGTCGCTGAGCGCGACTGTCGGCGTGGTGTAGGAGGCGTTGGTGGCACCGGGAATCCCCGCACCATTCTTGCTCCACTGATAACTGATCGGGGTTGCTCCGGTGGCAACAACGGTAAAGGTCGCCGATCGGTCAATAGGAACGGTTTGGCTCGCCGGCTGAGTGGTGATAACGACTGCCTGGCTAGGTGGAGGTGGGGAGGAGCCTGAACCCGAACTTCCTCCGCAGCCCGTGAACAGAAGTTCAAAGCAGACGAGAAGTGCAGAGACTGAAACAATGCGATGGATAAATCTCGCAGGGGAGCACGACAAAACAAAGGAAGAAGAGCACACAAAGGGCAACGTCATAGAATCTCACATATTCAGTTTCCATTATAAGTAAGCATCCAAACTCACAAGCGCTCCATGGCGTTAAATGACGGGGCGGATTTACCTTGCTGGAGAATCCGCCCGCCGTTTAGATTCTCGTTGACTGAGGTAGCACTACCACTCTCCGCTCCTGCTCGGCTGTACTAATTACAACCCGTGATGTTGTTTGGGACCAGAAACACGAGAGTATGGTATACGGTATCCTCATAGATGCTGACCTCTTCGTTACAGGTAGCTGTCGATGACTTGAGGAGGACGGACATGGAGTTTGCGGTTCCATATGAGTTTCCCACACTCTGATTGTCCGTCCATGTCCATGTATTCTGTACCTTAAGATTGAATACCTTAGGCCCCCCTCCGGCCGCGAGCGTTAATGAATAACCCGTGCTTGAACCCGTGGTTTCAGCAGTGGTCGTGCCGTCCGTGATCGTAATGGCTGGCGCGGAAATCCCGCCTTGCATAAATTCAGTCTGCGGCACGGCGTTTGCCGTCGCGGTTTGAGGAGTGTTCGTGCCAAATTCCGGAACCACCACGTAACGGCAATTGGCGGGGGTCGAGATTGTATTCAGTCCGCAAGCGGTGGGACCCGATCCTGGCCCGGAAGAAGTAGGTAAGCTATCCGCATCTAGCGGACTTACTGTACCAGCATACGGACTGACCGGTCCTGGGAGAAGTGCCTGCCCGGTGTCGGCAGTCGGCCCAAACACAGTGGACCCAAAGGAGAACACGGCCTGGTTTGCGGCAGGTGTGGGCAGCGGGTTGCTCGCCCCAAGCGGAGACGGGGTAGCAGTGCCCAATGTCTGGCCGTTGAGAGCCGCATAACTGGTCAAGCCTGAAAAGGTATACCAGTTGGGCGTCGAATTGACTACAGGAGGTGTATTGCCGGAAAACGTGACAAGAACATAGTAATCAGGACTGCTCGTGCTTCCCCACGTTCCCCCTTGCACACTGGTAATAGTGAGCATGGTACTGTTGGAAAAAAGAAGTGGATTAGTCAGCAGAATGCCCACAAAATCGTTAGGAGTGCATCCACATTGATTCCCTTGTGTGCAATACGAGTCTGTTCTGTTTGTGCCCGCGGCTTCGGCGACTAAATCGGCGGCAAGCTCCTGTTGATAGAGTTGGTTGTTCGCACAGACCGCGCCCACGCCCGGCATGTAAGCATCCACGCCGCTGTTTTGCGCAATCCTTATCGGCGCCAAAAGGGTTTCCGGGACGGTGGTAATCCCGGCTACACCCGAAGGATTCAACGCTGTGACGCCTGCTGGCGCTGCCTCCATGGTGATCGCTGGCACACCTACTATATCTGCGAATGGCAACGGCACACCATTTACCGTGATGGGGGTAGAGTTTACGGTATAGGTCAAGGGCGTGCTCCCATTCGATTCAACCGTGACGAGCGGATTGAGCCAGATTTCGAATGTGTCCAGGTTGTGATTGACGGCATTCGAGGAATTAGGATTAAATGTGGTGCTGCTATTATCGCCGGTCGTCATAGCTGTGGTGTTGTTGAAGGTTTCGGTAAAAGCGGAACTGTTTGTGTATGTCTGTGAGTAGCCGACGGTTCCACCAAGACTGAAAATATCCGGAACCCCACTGCTATAACTAACCTGTGTATTAGACTGGAAGCTACTTCCCACCGTTGTCGTCGTGCCATTGGTGATGGCGGTGCCGTAACCCTGATTGCTTTGGTTACCGGGCGGCGAGTAGAGGATTGAGTCAACCTTATAAAGCGGTTCGAAAGTGCTTGTGGTAAGCTGCCCGCCAACAGTTCGGATGCGGTTGTTTAATAGATCCGCGATATAGATGTTCCCGCTCAGATCCATCGCCACTCCCGCCGTTCCATACTCATACGTATTGTTGTATTGTGAGTCTCCCCAGGCTTTTGTGTTTAGCTCAGCATTGATAGCCAACCCACCATCCCCGGAGTAGCCTTGTGTACCGTCTCCAGCAACTGTTGTGATGTTGCCGTTCGTCACTTGGCGAATGCGATTGTTTCGACTGTCAGCAATGTAGATGGTCGTCCCACTCGAATTCACCGCAATACCCTCGGGTATATTTAGCTGGGCGACAATAGCCAATTGATTGTCCCCGTTGTAGCCCTGTGCGCCGTATCCGGCCACTGTTGAGATCATGCCGGTCGAGGCAGTCACTTCGCGGACACGATTGTTATTGGTATCTGCAATGTAGATGTCCCCGTACCCGTCCACAGCAACGCCCATGGGACGGCTTAGCTCGGCGCTGGTAGCCAATTGATTGTCCCCGTTGTAGCAACAATTGCCGGTTCCGGCTACAGTGTAAATATCACCGACGATTGGATTGGAAACATTCGGGATGGTTCCCGAAGAATAGATCACACGGATGCGATTATTAAAATTGTCCGCGATGTAGAGGTTCCCGCTCGCATCCAGCGCCAAGCCCTGCGGCTCCGCTAGTTCAGCACTGGTAGCCGGTATGCCGTCGCCGTTGTACCCAGAATTCTCAGTTATTCCCGCAATCTTGTAAATATCACCGACAATTGGATTGGAAATATTCGGGATGGTTCCCGAAGAATAGACCACACGAACGCTTACGCATAAAGTATCCGCGATGTAGATGTTCCCATACCCGTCCACTGCAACGCCCTCGGGATAAAGCAATGAAGCATCGATAGCCGGGCCATTGTCGCCGCTGCAGTAATTGCCCGGAGGCTGTCCTCCTGGCCCATATCCAGCTCCCGCGCCATTTCCGGCTACGGTCGTGATGATGCCTGTTGAGGCTGCCACTTTGCGAATGCGGTTATTTGCGGTATCGGCAATGTAGATATTCCCGCCAGCATCTACCGCAACGGCCATGGGCCAATACAGCTCGGCGCTGATAGCGGCTATATTGTCTGTGAAGCCCGCGGTACCGTTTCCGGCCACCGTGTTGATGTAGTTGTAGGCGGGGAGCACCGTAGCGCCCATGGCATTAACCGTGACGGTTCCAGGCCAAGTGGCGGCGGAGGAGGTTGAGAAATTTCCGTCGCCGCTGTAAACGGCGATAATCGAATGCGAACCTGCCTCCAATGTGCTGCTGATACTTGCCTGCCCAGCTGAGACGGATCCCGAGCCAAGGAATATGCCGCTGTCGTAAAAGCTGATTGTCCCAGTCGCTGCATTGGATCCGGACGCATTCGTGCCGATGGAGCCGATCAGTTGCACGTATGTCCCGAAGGGCACGGTCATGCCGGGCGAGACAGTCAGAGTGAGGTGTGTACTGATTGTCACCGTGAAACTCTGGGGGGGGCCACTCACTGCGGAGTTGCCCGCGGTCGCCGTGGCGCTGGGGATTAGCGTACAGGTCCCTAGGCCCACGAAGTTCACTGTGTTGCCAGACACCGTGCATACTGAGGGTGTAGTTGACACGACCGACTCGGTCGGAAATCCGTTGCCCGTATAAATGTAGCTGACGTTGAAGCTTCCCCCGAGGGACGCACTTGATGGAATACCGCCGATAGACACAGTCAGAGCGTTTGGTGATCCCACGGCTCCGACGGCACGTACTCTTTCATTGGATACGTCGGCAAAATAGAGATTTCCTGCACTGTCAAGCGCAAGAAAGAAGGGCCCGCCAAGTTGCGCCATGGTTGCACTCCCACCATCACCTGAGTACCCGCCTGAGTCATTGCCCGCGATGGTGTTTATCACGCCGGTTGATGCGGCAACCTCTCGAATTCGTTCGTTACCACTGTCAGCAATAAAGAGATTTCCCAAAGAATCGACGGTTACCGCCAAAGGATAGTTCAGCCTGGCACTTGTGGCGGCTCCTCCGTCTCCGCCAAATCCATAGCCGGCACCTCCAGCTACGGTGCTAATGAGGCCAGACGCTGAAGCGACTTTCCGGATTCGATTGTTCTGATAGTCAACGATGTAGAGATTCCCGGAGCTATCTACCGCAACATCGGTAGGAGTATAGAGTTTTGCATTTGTGGCACTCCCTCCGTCACCGGAATATCCGCAGATTCCATTGCCCGCAACCGTACTAATCGTACCCGATGACGATATCTTCCGAATTCGGCAGTTATTGTAGTCCGCAAAATAGATGTTCCCCGACGCATCTATAGCGATGCCATAAGGCTGGTTGATCTTGGCACTTGTTGCGGCGCCTCCATCCCCGGAGAATCCGGCAGTGCCCGTTCCTGCAATCGTGGTAATCTCGCCTGTCGCCGCCGACACCTCGCGAATGCGGTTATTATCCAGATCGGCGATATAGAGATTTCCAGAAGTGTCGACGGACACACTCTCGGGATAATTGAGTTCGGCGCTAGTCGCGGCACCGCCATCTCCCGAAAAACCAGGAGTGCCATTTCCCGCGACAGTCGTGATGTCGCCGGTTGTTGCTCCTACCCTCCGGATCCGGTGATTGTTGTGATCCGCAATATACAGATTGCCATAAGAGTCGACAGCGACACCCGTTGGATAGTACATCTCACCAAGAAGCGCATTACCCCCGTCGCCTGAGTAGCTCGCGGTTCCATTGCCTGCTACAGTCATGATGTTGCCGGGCGCGGGTATCTGGATCGATCCGGGCTCATACATTATCTGGGTGATCGTCGGTGAATTAAGGGAGCTGACGCTCGCTGTGATCGCGTGTCCCCCCGTGGCCAAAGAACTCGTGATAAAGGTTGCGGTACCTCCACTTACTGACCCCGTACCGATCACACTACCCCAATCGTAGAAGGTGACTGTTCCGGTTACACCCCCATTGACGCTGGCTGTAAACGTAACAGAGGTACCAGTTGCAGCGGCCGGATTTGAAGACGAGATGCTGATAGAGGGAGTCACCTGCGCCGAAACAGACCATCCCCAATCGCCTCCATCCCAATTGCAACTGTAGCCATTGCCTGACGCGTCATAGCATTCTGAGTAGATCCCATTGAGCGTGTACCAGTCATTGATATTTGGGATGACCGATCCTGTAGCAGTCACGCTCGTCCCGCCATAGACCATTCCAGAGTCGTACACAAAGGTGCTGCCGTCGTATATCTGCGCATCGGAGCCGACCGCAGGGACGAAAAAGTCCCCTCCACCCCAATCCTCATATTCATCATCTTCGGTATAGACATAGGCATCAAGGCCGGTGTCGTCGCCGTAAAGGCATACCGACTGCTCGATGCTGTTTGAATAGTCAACGGTTCCACTTGTGCACACGTTGACCGACGGACCACTTGATTGAGCATACGCTGTGACCGAGAACGCACCGAAGGCGGACAGAATGAAAACGGCGACAGCACTGAAGACACAATGCCGATTCAGAGATTTTGCGGTATTCATTAGTGCACCCCCGCGGAAGTTACCTGTGGCTTTGCGGATCCTGGATGGGGTACCGCGTTAGTTGGGGCAAAAAATGTCGTCAAGAACGATTCGAGCCGTTGGACGCGGTCAGGCGGCAAAGCTTGCCGGACCGATGCAATCTCCGCATTGATATCGGCCTCACGCTGCTGTGTAAGGGCTGCCAGCTGGGCATAGCTCGCTGCAGTGATCTGCCCGGACTTAATGGCGGCCGCCCGCGTATCAAGCGCACTGATCTCGCCGGCAAGTCGGGCGGCAGAGATGTGGATGGGGGCAAACTCTGCATCTGAAAATCCCACCCCTTTCTTGAGGTGGTCGCGCAGGCCGCTGCTGTCTTGGCCGAGAGCTGCGTTGGCCGCAGCTCTCGTGTCCAGATGATTCTGGTACATGAGAAAATGCCAGTACAGGTGCGCTAAGGAGAGTGGCAGCCTCTGCGACTGGGCTAGACCACGGGTGTTCGCGCGCTGCTGAGAGATTGCCGCTTGGCTCTGCGTTTGGCATAACACAGTTGTCCCCAAGCAGTGGCTGAGAATGATCACAAGAGCAATTCGTCGACTGGACATGCAGCCTCCTTAGGCGCGCGCTTAAACCGTGATTGCGTGCCGGTTTTTCGGCGGAATCACCGTAGCGCGTAACAAGGGTGGCTCAAAGTCAATTTCAATTGTTTTTCTATGTTGTGTTTTAGTGATGGCCGTTGGGTAGGATATGTGAGACCGATCACTGGATCAGCGGGATGCTAGTCACAAATTTGCCCGAAATGATACCGTCCAAATACTCTTCCGTAAAGTAATGCACCCTTCTGTCAAAATAAACGCAGCGGAATACGGACTTTGGAGCGCGCCGCGGAGCGATGCTCATAAGCAACATGAGTCAGCGGCAGGCATTGCCGATAAGCAACAACTACGCACTGCTTTTGGGGTTGGGCTCCAAGGCGTGAGGTGACAGGCGTCGAGTTGATCGAACGCTTTCTGAAAACATGCGAAAGTCCGCCTACTCCGGAAATCTGAACTTGCCGAAACCCCGGTGGGCTCAACGAGCTTACGATCCCGCCACACCGATTATTTCTGGTTGGCGACAATCCACCCGACATCGCTCTGTATCCGTGGATCAGACGTACTCTGAGCAACAGAGAAGACAATTTGTCACCACGCTCGGCTAAGATCGCCGGGCTTGAAGGAGCGAGCAATCTGATCGTTCAGGGGGCGGTACTGGTCGGCCTGTTCGGCAGGATACTCGAAGGTGAAGGTATTCATCCCTGCGTTGCCTTTCTGCCATGCCGAGCTTCGGTCTCCAAAACGGAAGCCGTCGCACTACCCACAGCGGCTCAATACCTTAGGAGACCACATCCGCGGCCGCCGTCTAGACCTCGACCTCTTCCAATCGGACGTTGCGGAGCAAATCGGCGTCGATCCAACCACCATTTGCAACTGGGAAAATCAACGCATCCCTCCCTGCGATCCGCTACATTCCGTCCATTCTTAGCTTTCTGGGCTATGGCCCGTTTCCTCCGCGCCAGACACTTCCCGAGCGGCTCTCGCCAACGCAAGAAAGGTGCTGGGGTTGTCACAGCGGAGGCTGGCACTGTCGCTCGGTGTAAACCCCGGAACTTTGCAAAGCTGGGAAGCCGGACAGCACAAATTGGAATACCACAGCACTACATCCCAGGCCGCTGAATTGTGCAAGTACATGGAGAACTGTTTCTTGGCAACAAAGGTAGGGTTTGTAAACCAGTTCTATGACATCGCCCAAGTGATTGGAGTTGACTTCGATGAACTCAGAAGGCTCTGGCTGCTCGATAGCAGAATCAAACCTTCCCACACAAGAATGGAACCAACCAGGGGTTTTGGCGGCAAATGCCTACCTAAGGACTGGGCACCAATTGTGGGATGGATGAGGCCGTTCGGGGGAGCTCCATTACTAGAGGCACTGTTGGCCTACAACATTAGTTTGGAGTGACCTGCCCCCAAAATCCGCGCGGTTGATCCTACGAATTTATCTCGTAGTCGGAGCTGTGGCAAAGTGGGAAACGCCAGGGGCGTTTTCCAAGCAGGCGTAGCCTGCGTCTTTTCCATAGCTCGCCTTCTTGAGCGCCTCGGCGAACTCCCTGGGCGTTCTGTAGTCGAGGCTGCTGTGAGGCCGAAGTTCGTTGTACTCCTTTCTCCAGTCTGTGATTTTTGAGCGTGCGTCGAAGAGGTTGCTGAACCAGCTCGCCCGCAGGCACTCCTCGCGCAGCCGTCCGTGGAAACTCTCCACATGGCCGTTCTGCATGGGACGACCCGGCTGGATGTGGCGCAGCTCGATCTTCCACTCCAGGCCCCAGGCGAGAAAGTGCCGGCTGGTCAGCTCCGGGCCGTTGTCGCAGCGAATCGCTTGCGGCAGGCCGCGTTGACCGATCACTTCATCCAGCACGCGCGTCACCCGGCGGCTGGCAAACCCTGTATCCACTTCAAGAGCAAGGCACTCACGGGTGAAGGCATCGACCACGCTCAGCACCCGGATCGTACGTCCTGCCGCCACCACGTCATGAGCAAAGTCCAGCGCCCACTCCTGGTTGGCTGCGGTCAACTGCACACGCGGCGCTCCAACCCGGGCGCAGTGTTTACGCTTCTTCCGCTTCAGGCAAAGCCCCGCCTCGCGGTACACCCGATAGAGCCGCTTGTGGTTCACCCGCTCGCCTTCTCGTTCGATCAGCACCTGTAACCTCCGGTAGCCATAGCGCGGCTTCTCTCTGGCCAGCCGGGCCAGCTTCTCCTTCAGGTCTTCGTCCGACCGCCTGGAGCAATAGCGAAAACTGCTCACCGCGATCGACATCAGCCCGCACACCCGGCGCTCGCTGGCTTGGTACTGCTCCCCAAGCCAGCCCGCGTCCGTCCTCCGGTCTACGAGCTCAGGCCGTTTTTTGCGATCACCGCCTTCAGCATCTCGCGGTCCAGACTGAGGTCCGCCACCAGCCGCTTGAGGCGCCCGTTCTCATCTTCCAGCGCCCGCAACTTCTGCGCTTCACTGGCGTCCATGCCGCCGAACTTCGCCTTCCAGGCGTAAATCGTATGCTTGAACACCCCGCACTCCCGGGCCACGTCGTCCACCGTCCGCCCCGCTTCCACCTGCTTCAGCGCAGCAATGATCTGCGCTTCGCTGTGCTTGCTCTTGCTCATAACCATCCCCCTAAGTGTAAGCGTCCTGAGTTCCCCTCTGGCGATTGAAGCTGCGATGGGCTGAAGATCGGCTCATGGTCGACGTAGGGGAAGTGAGTTCAGGCCGCCGGATTCGCAGGTTTCGGCCGGTGGCGGAGAAGCGCCGGATTGTTGAGTTGACGTTGGAACCGGGTGCGAGCGTGGCCTTGGTGGCGCGTGCCAACGGGGTGAACGCCAACCAGGTGTTCAAGTGGCGTCGAGCATTGGAGAGAGGTGAACTGGTCGATCCCGTTGAGGCATCGACGGCGTTGCTGCCGGTGACGTTGTCGGCTTCGGCCATCGAGATGCGCGAGGCTGGTGCGAAGGAACAGCCGACGGCAGGCGGCTCCATTCACATCGAGTTTCCAGGCCGGGTGACGATCAGCGTCGAGTGCGGAGCCGACCCGGTTCTGTTGCGTTCGATTCTGGAGTGCCTGCGCAAGTGATCGAGCTTCGCACAGGAACGAGGATCTGGATCGCTGCGGGCGTGACCGATCTGCGGCGCGGTTTCAACGGCCTGAGTGCGCAGGTGCAGACGGTGCTGGAGCAACAGCCGTTCTCCGGCCACGTGTTCGTCTTTCGCGGACGCAAAGGCGACATGATCAAGCTTCTCTGGTTCGATGGCGACGGCCTGTGCCTGTTTGCCAAGCGTCTGGAGCGAGGCCGATTCGTCTGGCCGCAGGCTACGGAAGGAGCCGTCTTGCTGACGCGGGCGCAGCTTTCGATGCTGCTGGAAGGCATCGATTGGCGCAGGCCGCAGAGGACCTGGACGCCGGAGATCGCGGTGTGATTGACCAGCGAGATTCGTGCACATTTTCTGGTGCATTCCGATCGCATCGATGGCATACTGCGTCCATGGATGCCGCTCCGTTGCCGGATCTCGACACGCTCGATCGAGAGACACTGCTGGCGCTGCTTCATGCGCATCAAGAGGAGCTTCGATCCCTTATCGCTTCTCATGAAGACGAGCTTCGATCGCTTCAGGCTGAGCTTGAGTCCCATCGTCAGACGCTCTCGCAACAAGATGAGCAACTGCGTTCCAGCAGCGAGCAGATCGAACACCT
This sequence comes from uncultured Granulicella sp., assembly GCA_964489045.1. Lineage (GTDB taxonomy): Bacteria > Acidobacteriota > Terriglobia > Terriglobales > Acidobacteriaceae > Edaphobacter. The sequence goes on from CAZAXI010000004.1 coordinate 23,757, forward strand.
GAAGCTGATCATCGAGAAGCTGAAGCGCAGGATGTTCGGCGTCAAGAGCGAGAAGATGGTCCTCCAACTCGAACAGCTCGAACTCCATCTGGAGGAGTTGGAGTCCACTCAGGCCGAGATGGAAGCGGCTGTCGAGCGAGTGACCCCGGCTGAGGAACCGAAGACGAGATCCCGGCGCAAGCCGCTGCCCGAGCACCTCCCGCGCGAGGTGGTCACGCACGGTGTTTCCGGCGACTGCTGTCCCGACTGCGGCGGCCAGTTGCGCCAGTTCGGCGAAGATGTCTCCGAGCAACTGGAGTACATCCCCGACAGCTTCAAGGTCATTCGCCACGTGCGGCCCAAGTTTGCCTGCAACGGGTGCGAGCGCGTGGTGGAAGCGCCTGCGCCGTCGCGCCCGATCCAACGCGGCCTTGCCGGACCCGGGCTGCTGGCCCACGTGCTGGTCTCGAAGTTCGCGGATCATCTGCCGCTCTATCGCCAGTCGGAGATCTACGCCCGCCAGGGAGTTGAGATTGAGCGTTCCACTCTGGCGGGCTGGGTAGGTGGAGCAAGCGAGTTACTCTCTCCGTTGATCGATGCGATTCAGAAGCACGTGCTGGCAGGCGACAAGCTTCACGCCGATGACACCCCGATGCCGGTGCTCTCTCCTGGCAGTGGCAAGACCAGGACGGGACGCCTCTGGACCTATGTGCGCGACGATAGGCCTGCCGGAGAAGACACCGCTCCGGCGGTGTGGTTTGCGTACTCGGAAGATCGCAAGGGCGAGCATCCACGGCAACATCTGAAGAGCTTCAAGGGCGGCGTTCAGGCAGACGCCTATGCAGGGTTCCATCATCTGTACGGCGATGGCGACATCTATGAAGTCGCCTGCTGGGCGCACGCACGGCGCAAGTTCCACGAGATCCATGCCATCCATGCTTCACCCACAACCACCGAGGCGCTGGCCAGGATCGGAGCTCTCTACGGCATCGAAGACGAGATACGCGGCAAGCCTGCCGATCTGAGGCTCGCTATCCGCCAGGCGCGGGCCGGGCCGTTGCTCGACGACCTGCGCAAATGGATGGAGAAGTCCCTTCGCTCCCTATCCAGGAAGAGCGAAACCGCAGCCGCGATCCGCTACGCGCTCTCGCGCTGGCGTGCCCTCACGCGCTACACCGGCGACGGACGCCTGGAGATCGACAACAGCGCCGCCGAACGGGCGCTGCGCGCTGTCGCGCTCGGACGCAAGAACTATCTATTCGTAGGCTCCGACTGCGGCGGCGAGCGTGCCGCTGCCATCTACAGCCTCATCGGATCAGCAAAACTGAACGGACTCGACCCGGAACTCTACCTCCGCACTGTCCTGGCCCAGATCGCCGACCACCCCGTCAGCCGCATCGAGGAACTCCTGCCCTGGAACCTCGCTGCCTCTCTTAAGACTTACCCCGCCCTGGCCGCTTAGCCACACTCAACAGGTGTCCACCAAAAATAAGTGGACACTTCAAGAGAAGATTCCCTCGATCCCGTCAAGAGGGGAACTCCGCACGCTTACCCCTAAGTCCGAAATCATACTTGCGTATGTGCGGATCCAGGGGGGCAGGTCAGGAGGTCGCTGACCCAAAACCCAAAAACTAAACCGCTTGGAAGTTGAGAGATCGAAGCCTGTCGTGGTTCTCTGGAACAAGAGAGGAGAGCCTAGAGATGGCGAGACGCGGACACAGCGAAGAGGAGATTCTGCGGGTGTTGCGGGAGGCAGAGTCTGGGGACACGGTGGTGGAGGTCTGCCGCTTTTGATTGACGTGGGTACAATATGACTGCCGATACTTGTTGATTGTTGTGGCCATTCGGTACTTTGACCGCTACAAATTTGGCAGTTTTCCTCCACCCACACTATACTTCACTTGTGTCGCTTGAGTTGCGACAACATCAGCGTCCACAGCATAGACATAGCTTGGCCCAAACATGTTAGAGGTGAAGATCACCTGCTTGTGATCGGGGCTGAACCGGACATTTGGCTCAACGGTGTACTTCTGTTTGGAGAGATTAACTAAGTGCCACGGATTCAAACTTCCGGTCTGGATTAGATTCTGCTTGCTGGGATCGAGTGGTTCGATCCTCGTTTTGGGGGTGAAGAGTTCAACCCATTTTCCGTCAAGCGCCACTGCTGGCCCAACTGAGTCGCTGCCGTCGCCGCAAAAGACACTACCGTCTGCTGCCGCGTTATAGTGAATCGACCAATTATCTCGCGCGATGGAGTATCGCATCCTCTGACCTGTCTTGACGTTATAGCTTGCGAGATAGAATGTCTCTCCCAAAGGTAACTGCAGGTCGTACCATATCGTGTTGCCATCGTTGTCCCAGAATGCATTCCCTACGGCTTCCCGGGACAATGTCCGCTTATGCACGAGTTCATTGCCTGTACCGTCGGTTCGTATGGTCCAGATTCTGTCCACCTTGGTCCAGGGTCCCTGATGACAGTACATCAATAGGGTCGGATCTTTAGGAGAGAACATAACCTCATCGAGCCAATCCGTGCTCCGCAATATAGTTTTGATGGTGGCGGTTCGTAGGTCAAGCGTATACAACGCCATCGGCAACCGTGCAGTGAACCGCGCGTCCATCTGGTCTTCCGTGAGGGGCGCACTTCGTAGAACCGGGTCGGTGTCTTGTTGGACTGATGCGCTGACCTCCCCTTCAATCAAAGTTCCCGCTGCCATCGTCTCGTCGGCGTTCAACGTAGTGACTCTCGCGTGTAGGGGCAGATCGAGAAGCTTCAACATCTGTCCAGTATTCACGTTGATGGCATAAAACCCGTTATCGTCCGTCTTTGTGAAGTACACGGTGGGGGTTTTCCTCCCAACCACAATACTGTTGATTGGACCCGGCACCAGCAAACGTGTCGGGTTGGTCCCGGCCAGAGCGACCACATATATGCTGTTGTTCGCCAGATAGACCATCTCCTTTCCATCGGGCGTAAAGGCATTCTGATTAAAGTAGAGGCTCCGAGAGTTTGGCTCGTCAGTGAGACGAGTAACCCGCTTCCCGGTGTCGCTGTCAACCCAGGTAACCGGAGTATTCAGGCTGTTTGACGGGCTCGATTGTTGAACGGGCTGTGCCCACGTGGATGCCTGACCACAGCAGCCCATGAGAGCCATGACAACACACTTAGTAATGATTGACTTGAGCTTTTGACACATGGATGAATCCCGGATTACTGCCCAGACGGTTGTTTGCTTGCCTTGGCTACCTCTACTGCAAACACATAGGTATCCCCCAATACAGTTGAGGTGAAGATCACCAGCTTGTTGTCAGGGCTGAACCGGACATTTGGTTCGATCTTGTAATTATGCTTGGCCATATTTGCCAAATGCTCTGCCTGAAAGGCTCCAGTCTCGACCATTCCTGTCTGATCGACTCCGGTGGGCGGAGGATCCAGGCTTGGGGTGAACAGTTCAATCCATTGGCCGTTCTTCGACTTTGCCACTTGGGTGCGATCCCCGCCATCTCCGCAGAAGATGCTGTCGTCCGCCGCGGAGTTATAGTGAATTGACCAAGCGTCCCGGTCCATGTGGTACCAGCGCCGTTCTCGGGTAGTCGTGTTATAGCTCGCAACGTAGAAATTCGCTCCATGCGGGATTTGCAGGTCGTACCAGATTGTCACGCCATCCGCATCCCAGAACTCATGGCCAGCGACCTCGTTGTCTACAGTTCGCGCATGGATGAGTTGATTCTGTGTGCCATCCGTCCGGATGGTCCAGATGCGATCTACTTTCCACCACAACCCCTCATGACAGTACATTAGAAGTGTTGGGTCCTTCGGCGAAAACTGCACATGGTTTAGCCAGTCCGTACTGTGCAACACTGTCTTGACTTCAGCCGTTTTCAGATTCACCGTGAACAGCACCATGGGTACGTGATCCGCCAGTCGCGCATCCATCTGGGTCGCGCGGACGGAACTGGCCTTTAGATTTGGATCCACTGGATGCTGTGGCACATCGATCTCAGTATAGGTTCCCGCCACTAACGTTTCATCCGCGTTCAATGTGGAGATGGTCGCCCGTGGAGGAAGGTCGGCAACCTTCACAATCTGTCCATTGTCCACCTTGGCTACATATAGGCCGGTGTCTCTCGGCCTCATAAAATAGACGACCGGCGTCTTACGCGCCACCGCAAGACTGTCGACCGGTCCAGGCACCAGTGGCCGAGCCCTGTGAGACTCCAAGTTGAGTACATAGACACTCTGTCCCACAAAATAAACCATCATCTTGCCGCCGTCAGTAAAGGCATTCTCGTTGAAATAGAGGCCACGCGAGTCTTTCTCGGGAGTCAGCTGGATCACCCGATGACCGGTGTCCTCGTCGATCCAACTCACTCGTGGAACAGTGTTCCCTACATGAGTTGTTGGCGTGGTTACGGCCTGGGCCGACAGAGCCACAGGTGTTAGCCCTACCATTGCGGATACAAGGCACAGCAGAGCTACTTGAAGAGAGCAAGCCAGTCGATATTGCATAACAGTTACTCCTTGAGACTGTCGTAAGTCCGTCCGCTATCTTGCAGCAGCCAGCTTTGGGGTTGCCTCGTTTGCATCTGCCATCTGCGACTTCCGAATGTTTGCGAGGATTGCGCGCAGCGCAGCAGCGTCTTTCGCCCCTTCGTACTTCGTCCCATTGATAAACAGCGTAGGGGTGGCATGAACGCCGTTCCCATTGCCCAAATCCATATCCTGCGTCACGCCGCCAACCGCCAGCCGCTTATCAAGGCAGGTCTGGAACTGTGCCTTGTCCACGCCGGCACTCGCGAACGCAAAGGTCGTTACATTCGCCCGTACGTTGTCCGCGGTAAACGTCGCCTGATTTTGAAACAGGTAGTCGTGTACCTTCCAGAACGCGGCATCGTTCTGCAGGGCCGCGCATCCGGCAACTTCGGCCGCATCCTTGGCCCACGGATGGATCGGCAGGGGATAATTGCGAAAGACGATGCGAATGTTCTTGCGTTCTTCCGCCGAAAGGCCGTTCTCCAGCACGTCCGCCATCCGTTTACAATAAGGGCACTGGAAATCCGAAAACTCCACAATCGTAATCGGAGCGTTCGCGGTGCCCTGCGACGGAGGACCGTCCGCTTCGAGCACCTTCCTGAGCCTCTCGGCCGCGGCTTTTTCCTCGGCCAAAGGATCGACACTCAGATCGTAGAGGCTGGGAACAAGATACTTCCCGTCCGGTGTTAGGTAGAGGGTAACGTCGGTCTTCGATGACGAGTCCCGGTAGTGAAGCTTCCAATAGCAAGCATCATTCGCTGGAGCGCTCTCCACAAGAGTAAGTTGATTTGTGGGGCTAAGGTGGCTGCGCTTCACGACATAGACCGACAGCCCCGCCTGCTTCTCCGGAGTAGGGGCCTTGCACTGGGCCAGGGATCGTACCGGTCCCGCCATCATCGTTACGGCCAATACGGCCAGCCACAATTCGCAATGTATCGAATTATTCTGTTTCATCTTCACGTTTGCCGCTCCCTTGTATTACCACTCGAAATAATCGGTTACCAATCGTCTAGCTCGCATTGGCCATCATCACACCACCCGCCATCGCAACAGGCGGTAATAGTACAGTCCTCCCAAATGTCGGAGCAGTTGCCGTTGTTACCATTGCCATTCCCGGGATCGCCGGGGTCGCTGCCGTTGACGCAACACGGATCGGAATCAGTGTCACATGAACTGCCGCCGCAAGAGCTTGCATCCCAACCAATATCGTCGCAGATTGCTCCAGAGCAGGGAGGAGGGCCGACGCAGATGAAACCACTACTACACCCGCTATCGTCCCAGCCATTGCTGGTACAAACCGACGCGCTGCAAGCACCAGAACCAGCGCACTCGTAAAGGCAGGTACCAGAGCTGCAACCCAGGGATCCAGCGCAATCGGAATCGCATAGGCAACCCGCACCTTGGCCGCCGGACACGCCGCAGGCCCCGACGGATCCGTCGGATTCGCCGGCCCATTCACACATACAGTTGCCTCCGAAACTGGCGCACGAGTTGTCGTTTCCGACCGCGCAGCCAATGTTCTGACAACTGGTATCATCCCAGGTCCCGTTGGAGGTGTTGCATACAGCGGTATCGCAGTTCGGGTCGTAGTCGCCATCGCATTCATAGCCGCAATTGCCGGATATACAAGCTTCAGTCCCTGCACAATCGGAGTCGCAATTGCAAGTCGCGTTCACGTTGAGAGATGCTCCACAGGTTCCAGGACCTCCGTTGTTTTCGTCGTATGAGTTGCACATACAATTGCCGCCTGCGTCGGCGCACACACTGTCGTTTCCCACCGTACAGGAAACTGGACAACTACTCTCGTCCCATTGGCCAGTCAAGGCATTACATACAGCGGTAGGGCAGTTAGGGTCGGTCGCACTTCCGCAGGGAGAAGTGAGACGGCAAACCCCCTTAGCCCCTGATGCAGCAATGCATGTATCGCTCGGCGTGCAACAGCCGGGCTCTGAATTGGGGACGCATCCCGAAGAGTTCTCTTGAATACATCCGCCCGGGCCCGCTGGCTGGTTTGGCACGCAGATGCCTGGCCCATCTGAGCTGCTGCAGGTAGACCCGTCTGGGCACGGTGCCACGTCTGAATTCGTGGGATCGCAACCTGTGTTGCTTCCATTGCATCCAAATTCGCTGTCGGTTACAGCCAAATAATCTTCCTGGTTGGCGGTAGGATACTGACAACCTAAGATCGCAGAGTTACATTCTGTTGGGTCCACCAGATCCATGCTCCCGACAGGTCCCGGAGTTGAGGTTTGGAGCCAGTTACCGCCGCAGTCACCACCGCACCACACATCGGTATTGGTGGGCGCATTACATCCAATGTATACATGCTGATTTGAATTCTGCGCCAAACATAGTGGACACAGGGTTGCCGCGATTAATATGAGCGGTCGCAGAACGCAATGTCTCATGGCATCCTTTCTCATGTATCAATGGCTCGAAGTCTGGGCCGGCCCCATAATGTCTGAGGGATCGGTAGGGATGTACCTGCCTGGGGTAGTCGGATCGACCCGCCTGAAGTTACCAACATTCCAGTGCAGATCTCCATCGAACCAGAATCCGCCATAGTCGATCGTGACCGAGGTTGCATGCGAAAGGGGGGCCCTCGCCACAATTTTGGATCGAATAGTCTCGTAGTCGTTTGCGAACGAAAACTTGACATACTCGCCTGGTGCAATCGAGATAGGAGTCTCCCCAGCCCGTCGGGTTCCCTTTGTCCCCGATGGCGAATACAGTTGGTTGTCAGGCACCATTCCAACTTGAACATAGTAGACCACCATGGGATTGGTCACTAGTTTTGTGAAAGCCAACTGCAAGGTTCCGGCTATGATTGTTCTTGCGCTTGTGTTCTGAATCGTAACCGTGAGGTGCTTCAACCAATCATCGGGAGCGTCAAAGGGAACTCTATTGTTAGGGATCACCTTACCGTCATATTGGACAACCATCTCACCCACCGGATTGTTCTTGTTCGGTATTGCCGTTATGATCCTCCGTGGGGCGATGTCCGCATCTGGAATGGACCTAGGTGCCTCCTGCGCACTTTGGGCATTGCCCTGGGCCAGAGAACCGTGGCCAGCGAAAATCAGGCATGCGGTCACAAGCAACGGTAGGAACTGCATTCGCGAATGGATTTGATATGGCATAATGTATCTCCCTTAGCGGCTACTATAGCTCGTGATTGCTCGCGACGGCATTACCATAGTTCGCAACTGGCGTTTAGGCAAAATAAATTTTCGATATAGTTTGTGGTCTTTCCATTGTGATTATGGCAAGCACAACAACGTGGGCATAGTCACTGCCGAAGCGGTTACAGGGTCACAACCGCGCTCTAAACTCAATTGGGTAAACGCTCGAGTGGCACTGCGTTATAGCTAAAAACGACAGGATCGCGGTAGAATGGGTATTGTTGCGGCGTGTCGAGGGATGATGCTAATACGCCACAAATGCTGATAAGGGACATTGCCGATAAGCAACAAGATGGCGTTGCCATCACATTTCAGAGTTTAACAGCGCTCGCAAAGATTGCTACAAATGGGGAACGTGCCCTGACACTTCGCTGCTTATCCGGCTGCTTGCGATTTGCGCCCAGACGGCGCTAACCTGTGGGATTCAGCGAATTTCTTTCCTCCCTGGCCCGCAAATGGGGTACTCTTTCTGCGAGTGCAGGAGCCCAGAATGGCTGGCATAGGCGACAAGCTTCGTGAGGCCCGAGTGCGATGGAAACTCTCACTGCGGGAGGTCGAAGAACGGAGTTCGCGGTTGGCCGCGCAGTGGCAGAATCCCGCCTATCGAATCTCGGCGAGTTGGCTCGATCGAGTCGAACGGGAAGATCGTGGCCTTTCCCCAACGAAACTGATTGTTCTCGCCGTGATTTATGGCCTTACCGCCGAACAGATGATCGGGCTATGTCCGGCGTCAGGAACGGGACCAGGCCAAGAGCTTAGCGAGGTCTCGACTCCGAACGCCACTCTGTTGCTTTCGTCGGGCTCTCTGGAGCAGCTTGCAAAGCAATGGTTGCCAGATAGCTTTCTGACGGATCCATTGCCCGACGCAACCACCCTGCTTGTTTCAGGGCAAGGAATGCTGCCGAGCCACTATAAGAGGGGCGTGATCGGGCAGCGGGATCGGATGCTGGAGCCAATGATCCGAGGAGGGTCCATCGTCCTTATTGATACGCTGAAACGCGCAATCGCGGGCAGAAAGGAATGGAAGCACGAATTCGACCGTCCTATCTACTTTCTGCTCACCCGAACGGGTTATGTTTCTGGCTTCTGCGAGCTTGATAGGGATTCTGAGTGGTTGACTATGGTTCCTCACCCGCTTTCCTTTGAAACGGTCAAACGGTGGAGGTACAAGAAAGAGATTGAGGTGATCGGCACCGTTGCCGGCGTGCTCATGCGACGAATTGCCTGATTGTTAGATTGCTCTTTGCAGGTCGGCAATTCGTGGAAAGCCAACCTGACCGTAAAGTTCCAAAACGTGCTTGGTCATCAGGTAATACGTTACCGTAGCGCGTTGAGCGTAGGCGGCAAATGCCGACTGCAGATTTCCGGTCTCGGCCGCGCCCTTGAGTCTGCCAACGTGCCACTCGATCTCCCGGGCATTGAGACGCAACTGTTCGGCCACTACAAGAGCTTCCGGATACCATTGTTGTATGTACGTCGCGAGTTCGACGAGAACGTGGCAGTTGCGCTCGATCACCTCGAGGCCTTCGAGACCTCCAAGGAGAGTCCAGATTCGGGACGGATCTAGAGCAAAGCTGTCTTCTTGCGACCGGGGCTCCCCGGATTCCTCGATGACATCCAAGGCAATCATTGCGATTGTGTCCCGGTCGATCCAGGTGAGGCGCTTGAGCATGTCTTCCCACGTGGTCTCTTCCGACGGCCGCGCGCGAAGATAATAGCGGACGAGGATGGCACTGAGCGCGACCATCAAAAGAACTGCAAGAACGACAAAGTAGAGGTTCCTCACTTCCCCCTCCATTTCCGAATCTTCTCCAGGTCACTCTCCACCTGCTTTTGCAAAGTATAGATCTTTGTTCGCATGGCTTCGGGAAGTTCGCGCGGCGCGGGCGCTTCCTGCCAGAGCGTGACGATCCAGTATGCTTCGCAGGCGAGGTAGGCTAGGACTTGGATGTAACCCATCTCACGGAAGATATGCGTATCCCGACCTATACCGGCGTAATTAGAAACAATGTCTTTTGCAGCGCAAATCATGGAAAAGGCGCCCAGCCCTTGAGCGATCCTGGCGACGTGAGTCTTCCAGGGTAATCCCACGGTAACCGACAGGACCATTGTGCCGACAAAGAGTTCGCTCAATAAGACTGCGGAGAAGAAGTTGCTACGCAGAATGAAGATCTGGATTGAAAGGCGCGCTGCAGGATGAGCAAGCCACGTCAGAAGGAGAGCTACCAGAGTGCTTGCGCCGACCAATCCGAAGAATGTTCTGCGCACATCCGATGCCCACACACCCGTGGGGCAGAAGACATGGACGGCGAGTTCGTAAAAGACCAGGAGTTGAAGGGCTTCGTCTATGAATCCGAGATACCAGTACGAGTAGAAGTAGACGCGCTGGGATTGATGGAACAAGGCTACGGTGAGTACGCTAGTACTGAGAACGCTCCATGCGATATAGACGGTGAATACCGGAAAGAACTTCGCCCGTCGCCGAATCCAGAGCACCAAAAGTAATAGGATCTGGCCGCAAAGGCCGGCCGCCCAAACGAAGCCATCAAAGCCGGACAAATTCATTCTCCTTGCGCTCCGTTCGGGCGACCACCTGTGCGACAGTCTTCCGGAACTTTACGTCCAGTGTATCGCTGTCATCGAGGGGCTGGGGCCGGGATCGGGTGGCGGCGGAAGAGGGCCGCCTGGGTCATCTGGCGTGGGGAACGTGGGGGGTGTCGGGGCTGGAGCCTGTTGAGCGTAGCTTTTGCCGATACCGGCGATCAACAGCACAAGAACCAAGGCGAGGGTTGATTTGCGTACAACTGTTTTTGCCACGTGTAGGTCTCCTTTTTGAGCGCGCAATGCGCTACCTAGGAGGCTAGATGGAATCCCCATCTAAATCACTGACTTACAGACATCTGTTGCTTATAGGAAACAGATTGGAGAAGATGTCGACCTAACTCTTTGGGTCGAATCACAAACGGGTGGGGTGGGGACCTGGGCGGACCTGTAAACGCGCACTTGGGCCGTGTTGCTTATAAGCAGTGACGAAGAGAATTCTCTTGCTTCGTTGCGAAGCGCAAAGAATTGACTATGCATGATAGCGATGCCGGAGCCGAACGTGAGATTCGCGGGATGCTGTTGTATGTAGTCCGCTCTCTCGCAGATCATCCGGATGACGCCGAGATCATACTGCTCCCCCACCCGGGAGTTTCCATTTTCCCATTCATATGCATCCAGCGAACGTAGCTAAACTGATCGGAAATTGCGGCCAAACTGCGAGTGCTCTGCCGTGCATCGTGGGCAGCCAGTGGAAGAGAGGTTGGCCGAATCCTGAGCCTTGATATTGTGCAAAGAGCGAGCCGGCTGCAATAGGGACATGCAAACCACATGAGGTCATTGTTGACCCCTCGGAACACATTGAGCACCCTTGCGTCCCAGTAGGTTTCCCCCTGCAGATCCCATTTGTTGCTTATCGGCAATGTCACTGAGGAAGCGGTGGCGCTTTGGCACGTTCGTGACAGACTGCACATCAAGGCTACAAAGAGCGAGATATGCCCCCGTGTCTGCCGCCCTCCAAAAAGGGCGGCGGGCACGCTCTATCACCCAATTAGAGTTTCCAGGTTTCGGGCTACTTGTCTTTCAATACCCCATAGCTGATTTACACGTCGGTGGACTCGGCAGTGCTTGTCTCACAATCGACCATCACGTCGAATCAACTCGGCCCCCTGTTTCTCTTTGAAGGCTGTTCCCTTTCTCCGTATTCTGTCCCATTTGTGTTCGTTCGGACTTGCGTTATCTAAGGAGGGGATTCCTTGAAAATCACTTGTCTGTTAGTTGCCTCTCTGACTTTTCTTCCGTCCAGCGTTGTCCGAGCACAAGACGACGATCTTAAGCCGTGCTCCACTGAAATTGTCAACCACCAGGATTGCAGAATTGTCTTTGACCGGCGCTATCCGGTCACGCTTCCGACTATCCAAATGAAAGAAGGCAAGAAAATCGAGGTTGACGTTCTCAGCCCGCTCGCCTTCGAAACTCTTTCGCTCGACGAAACCAGCGCTACTGCGCTGCCCGGGACCGAGCAGATGGCCTCGCTTCTAACGGCCGCCGTTCCCGATCTCAAAGGCCTTGTCTGGTCGAATGTTGTTATTCCAGCCCCGCTTTTCAATGCCGCGATTGAAAACGGCCCTTCGCAACAAATGGCAAGAGTTCTCGAGGAATATGCCGTTCTTCAGAGTCTGTTGGAATCCGCCCAAACAAACCTGAAGACTGCTCTCAACGACACTAATGCTTCATGTCCAGGCCCCGATTCTGGGAGCAATTCCCACCTTAAGTGCGCCATTATTGGAATCTATGCACAACTCAACCAGGCGCTAGCCCCGATTCCCAAGCCAGGTTCAGGCGGCGGACCGACTGGATTCCAACCCCCGCTTGACGCGGCAAATACGCCCAACCCATGGCTCGAGTATCCGAAATGGCGTAGCTGCATCCTGTATGAACTAGCCGGCGGGGACCAACAGCCCGATTGTTCCAGTAAGCCTAAACCCGCCCCGGATAGCAAAGAGGCGAAGGATTATCAGCCAGTCCCACCGGACTTCACCAACGTTCTCGGCATAATCGGCGCAATTCAAACACATTTGTCGTCTACCCCTCCGGCCCCGCCACCCACCGATCCGATCTTCGACCAGACAACTTTCGATGCGCTCGTCAAGGTAATGAAGGCCGACATTCTCAAACTGACGATTGATAGCGAAAGAGTCACCGCCAAATCTGACTTGGCAAACATTCAAACTGGGGAAAACCATCTGACCTCCGTCATTGCCGGGGTGTCTAATACTCTCACCAATGTCCAAAAAGACTTCCTCACCTACTACGAAAATATCTCGCTCGCGGATCACGCGTTACCGAAGCCAAAACCCAAAGCCGACGGCACATCTTCCTCCTCGATGATCGGGTACGTCTATGACCCTCAATCATCAACGAATCCTAAGGACGTGCCATTCCGCTATGCCAAGTTCCTCGGCCGGTCGGTTGTTTACTCCGTCAATGCAGTCAACAATATCTCCACAGCTCAGGCCTCTATCACTGCAGCAACAGCTCGCATTTCCATTGCTACGCTGACGGTGATCTATGCCGATCCGCGTCTGGAGACTTCAGCCGGCGCCCTCATCTCATTCGTGCACAATCGCACCTTTGCCAATCAGACAATCACCAACCCAGGGCCCGGACAGGTAGCCGGCGAAATTGTGATTGCGGAAACCAAAACGGACCCGGAAGTAGTTCCTTTCGTGGCGGCGCACGTGCGGCTGTTTGACGACTTCTCTTCCTTCCTTCATCGTCGATCCGCCGTTTATCTGACAGGCGCTCTCGGATTGAATCCCTATAGCACTGAGCCGGAATTTGGTTGCGGCTTCACGTTTTCCTGGCGGTCCATCATGATAAGCGCACTGTACAACCACGCCCACGAAAACGTTCTGCTTCCAGGCGAGACGGTTAACGAGACGGTGTGCAACCCCAACTCCGTAGTGGGCGCATCGCCGCCACCATGTACCCCTGCGCCTCCAGCGCCTATCACAAAGACGGTTGGAGAAAACGCTTTTGCTATTGGATTAAGCGTGCGTATCCCGACCAGCTTTGCGGCAGGAACGGGGGGCGTCAGTCGATAGTGCAAATTTCCGAATGCAGCAAGTCAATGGACAAAAGGCTGTCAACTCTTACAGCAAAGGAATCTCGGGAATGAAATTCGCGCATGCTTTGCAGTTACCAGTAGTAGTTCTGGGCGCATCGTCGCACTACATGTAGAGGCAGGGGAAGTGAAGCTAGGCGAGGAAATTTGTCATCGCTGTCTGATGGCGAACCGCGGATAGGTGGTAGACATGGCTCAAAGAACCGTCTCCTCAACTGTGGAAGAACTCCGACTCGACGCTCTCGAAAGCGACGATCCCTCTCAAACCGGACGTTACTTATTGGTATTCAGGCCCACCGCCACCGAAGCCGGAGTTCAAATGCTCCAGCAGAAGCAGGGTTTTAGCGTCGCCAGCGCGCTCGACTTCGAGAACCAGGCCGTCGCAATGGAGGCTTCAGACGCAGATATGATGGTGTTTCCCGAAATCGGCGTTGCTCTGGTAGGAGGCGAGGCCTACGAAAGCCGTCAGATGAGCGCTCAGGCGTTGGACACTGCCGGCCCCCTGAGCGTAATCGAACCTGAGTACTTCATGTTCTCATTGGTGTCGGGAGTCACCTGGGGCTTGGTGGAATGCAATGTGCCCCCAAGCAGATTCAGTGGGAAAGGCATCAATGTCGCGATACTCGACACGGGGCTCGATCTCGGGCACCCAGATTTCGCGGGCCGTGCCATCGTCAGTAATCAGTTCGTCGGACAACCCGTGCAGGACCTTCACGGCCACGGCACGCATACCACCGGCACCGCTTGCGGCCCTTTGGGGCCCGCTGGAGCGGCACCGCGCTACGGGATCGCTTACGATGCCAAAATCTTCGTTGGAAAAGTGTTGAACAATAGCGGAACGGGTACAACCGGAACCATTCTGGCGGGCATGAACTGGGCAATCGCCAATGGATGCCACACCATCTCGATGTCGCTGAGCGGGCAGATTCCTGTTCAGGCGTCATACACCAACGCTGGCACTGCCGCCCTGGCGAAGGGCTGCCTGATGATCGCAGCATCCGGAAACGCCAGTCGCCGCCCCGCACAAATTGCGCCGACCGGTGCTCCCGCCAATTCACCCTCCATTATGGCCGTCGCCGCCGTGAACAGTAATCTTCAGGTAGCGCCGTTTTCCAGCGGCGGCAAAATCGAGATCGCGGGACCTGGTGTCAACGTCTATTCGTCCTACCCTCGTCCCACGCTTTACAACACACTGAGTGGCACCAGCATGGCGACGCCGCACGTATCGGGAGTGGCTGCGCTCTGGGCAGAATCGGATCCGAGTCTGAGGGGTAGTGCGCTCTGGGCCAAACTTCAGGCCATGGCGAAAAAACTTCCCTTGCCACCGTCCGACGTAGGCAGCGGGTTGGTCCAGGCTCCATAATCGCCGTTTCCGGCGTTCAGAGACCGCAACGCCGGGTGGACGAACTATGTAACGATGTGGCGAGCTATAATGTTGGTTAGAAACGGAGCGGTGCCCATGCTAAGCTCTGGCAAAAAAACTTGGATCGTGACGATTTCTGGCGAACGCCCCATCCAGGCCGTGACAAACGATTTGAAGAACGCCGGACTGGACGTACACGATATTTTGCCTTACGTCGGCGGCGTCGTAGGTTATGCTAGCGATCACGTGGCCAAGCGTCTGAAGACAATTTCGGGTGTTTCGGATGTGTCCGTGGAGCACACCGTCGAAATCGGTCCGCCAGGTGCAGAGATCTCCTAACAGACATCTCCTGGATGTGGCGCCTCGGAGCTTGCACAACTTTCGGATTTGCGTAAGGGAGATCAAAGTACACATTGGTCCTCCGGTGGACTGAAAGGATGAATCATGAACCCGCCAACCTTGTCGTCTTTGCAGGTCTATGGATTCTGTGTTCTCGGGGTTGTCGTCAGCGTAGTTTTGCCGATCCTTCGCAAGATGCTTCCTACACAAGGCGTCGCCGCGGTCGGTAGCGTTTGGGCCGCAGTAAAGCCGTATGTAGTTATTGGGTTCTTTTCCTTCGTTGTTGGTGTCTTGGTCGTCGCGCTGGGCGGTGATGCAGTCAAGCAATGGAATTGGCAGACCGCTGTTCTCGCCGGCTACGCCTGGGACTCAACCCTGCAAAAGCTCGGCACATAAGATTCATTAGGCTGATTCTCCACACCTATCCGTTCTTGCAGGCTAAAATTCACTGCAGCCGGCTCTTAGAAGCAAACCATGATAGATGGGGCTAAAGGAAAGGTGTAGATCCTGCGCAATGGTGGTCCCAGCCCTGGGACAGAACACTGGAATGCTCGACACCAGTCTGAGCGTCGGCAAACTGACAACATTATTCCTACCTCCTGCTTCTGCCGTCATGGCACACTTTGGCGAGGGACAGGTTCTGAGTAGTACTTGGGGCTAGGCTCGGGATTTCGCATCCGATATCCACCGTCGAAGTAGCCATACCTCCACACATATAGCTACTACGGCAACGCCAAGACTGAACCAAGACGTGACGGGACTCAATATGACGTTGATGCAAAACGCGACCAGAACGAGGATTGCGATAATCTCCCACAGAAGAGCGCCAAATAAATTGCCCTTTGCAAAATACTGCCGCCCCGCGTAAAACCAAGCCGCAGAGGCAACCAAGGCGATCAGTATAAGGTGTCCTCTCAGGAAATCTGAGATTGTATTTGCCGCAAGCAGACGCGCTAAACATGGCATTCCGATTTCATCCTTTCCTGCTGAACCCGCTATAGGCGCGCTCTTAATATATAGTTGGGACAAACTCCGTTGGGGGAGTCAGACCTGCACACGCGGCATGAACCCGGATGTCTAGAACTGTCGCGGCACCAATTGCTATGGGGGCAGCAACCGCTCCGACTGATTCTGCGGTGCCTATCCCCGCAGCGGTCGGCGAAAGAACAGTGGCTGTGGGTGCCGCCGCTCCTGACGTAATTGACCAAAACTCAGTATTCCCTATAGCCTGGGAGGCTGTGTTGAGTAGACTCACTGCCCCGATTTTGAGGGCGGGCAACACGGTCCATTCTGCCCAGGTCTTTAGCGAGCCGATGTTCGTCGCAAGGTTGTAGAGACTAAGAAACTGCACGGCCTTGCCGCCCGCCGAATTGTTGTATTGATTCAGGCAGTCCTGCTGCTGTTGGTTATCGTTATTTGGGGCCGGTGATCCAGGCCAGAGTTTGGCCATTAACTCGGAGACCTCCTTCTTGGAGTTCTTTTGGCAGACGCCCTGTTACTGTCGAGATTGCCCAAAGCCTTCGCCGCGAGCTTTGATCTGGACGTTATTCCCTTCTGCTTTTGCGAGGTTGCCGTCGTGGTTACCGCCACCGCCAAATGCCGATCCCTATGACGACAAGACTGACCCATTGCCACAAAGAGATGTCCGACCGAGATTCATAAAGACGTCCGGGACCAGCATCAACACAATGACCATGCCCAGAATGCCCAATACATGCTTCAGCTTTTCGTACGGTTTCACAACGCCCAACATGAGGCCTAGCCCGTCAGAATCAGCGAGATAATTGCAAACGAATGGACGAGTGTTACCCAGGAGTGCCCTATCGCAGTCATCGTTCCCCACCCGAGCATCCCTGATCCGCGTCGGTGAGCAATCCTGTGCCATCGAATTGCACCTCTGCGGGCCTATCTTCTCTGGCGAAGTACGCGGACCAGAATGCTTCGACCGCTTTCTTTCGTGCCTCCGGGAGCCTGGCAAAGTCGCTGCTCTCGATGCGTCCAAGGCAGAGAGGTACACCCTGGATCACAAAGCCATGCTGCTCACGCAGCTTTACGGCAAGCTGGCGAGCGCGCACAGAATCTGCCAGCTCACGTGTCGAGACGAAGCGGTAGGCACCGTCGTCCTCGAGGAAGTCGCTCACAACGATGAGCCTGGGGCTGGATTCTTTGGGCAGTAGAGTAATTTCCTGCTGGGCGGCGTCGAGTGTGCCGAGGAGGTCAGTCCGGGACTGATGCTGATCGAGCGATGAGGCCCAGGCAACAAATTGTTTCTGAGCCTGCTCGTGAAAGCGGCGCAGGTCGGTATCGTATGTCTCGCGCTGGGTGGGAGCGGAAAGGCGGAGGATACGGCCTCCGGCGTCATTGGCGGCATCCCCAGTGATGGGGATGAGAACCAACCGATCCCCGCGCTGCATGTGGGCAATCTGATTCTGCACGGCATTGAGCGCGGCCTGTTCCGCGCGGGGAGCTATGCTGAGGCTGGTATCGATAACCTCGACGGTTGCTTTCGGGGTACGGTGAGAGCAAGCCACAAGCAGGAGGAGGACGGGAAAAATGGCTGACGGTATGGAGCGGCATAGGTTCATTTCTCATCCTCCGGGGGTGGAAGCAGCTTGGGTGTCGTTGGAGACACGACCTTATTACGGTCAGTACTCACTGCAAAGCGGGTGTTCTCTTGTTGCTTGAATTGGTCGTAGGTTGGGTGAAAGCGCCGGTGTCGGTAATAGAAAAAGGCCACGATCCACGTCCCAGCCGGCAATGCAAAGTAAAGCGGCGGGAGAAATGGCCCAAGCACGGTGCCGAGGACGAGACCGCCGAGCGACCATGCGGTCGACTTGAGGATGACAAGCCAGTGCGGGGCCTGCCGCGCGCTGTGTACGCGCCCGCGCCTGTGATATTGGGAAGCGGTGGCGTGCCAGTTCTCCTGACGAGCCTGCAATTGGCGGAGCTGGTGATGGTGGGTGGCGCGCTCGGTTTCCAGCTTCTTCTGTGCATCGGTCATTGCGGCGTGCAGGTCTTCGTGCGCCTGCTTTGCCCGCGTCCAGTTGAGCCACTCGTAGATCCGTGGCGCGGCGTAGTGGATGGCGGCTGCCCCCACAAGCGGCGCGGCTAGGGTCACGAAGCAGAAGAAGATGGCGGCGAGCATGGGGTGCTCTCCGAGGAATTGGCCCAGAGGATTCTGGTTGACGTCAGCCGAAAACTTCACCTGCAGGCCCCGGAGGACGCCCCAGCCGAGAAGGGCAACCACGGCGAATCCGCCCAGCCCTCGCCAGATGATTCTGGTTTCAAGAGTGAGACGGTTCGGCTCGAAGGTCTCGTGCGCCAGGTGGAAGATCAGACTCGAGAGCGCGGCCAGACCGAAGGCCGCGATGAACTGTATCGTAGGGTCGGCCACGCCGATGGCGTCGAGTCCCGGCCCCAGCAGGATGGCGTCGATCACCAGTGCACCGATGCCGAGGAACGCGATCAGGTATGCCGTGGCGACCGGCGGGGCATGATATCCCGTCCGGCCGAGAAGCTCATTCCAGGCTGCGTCGATGCGCGGTTGCTGGCGCTCCAGCTTGTGGACGGCGGCTTCGAGTGGTTTCTCCCGGCGAACAGACTCTTCTTCGAGTTTGGCGCGGTCCTGGTCGTGCGAAGTGGCGATCTCGCGCAGGGTTTCGTCGAGCGGCATTCCCTGGGCCCCCTGGTAGAAAGCAAAGGCGGCGAGGTCTCTGTTTTTCGGTTTGCTGGCGATCTTCATGGCATCCTCCGTATAAAAAAGAGGAGCAACTATTAATAGGTGCTCCTCGGGTTGTGGTGCTGGTTAGTCCGCTTCCAGGACGGCCTTTGCTTTCTGGAGTTTGGCAAGTCCTCGTTCCTCGCGGGTGAGGTCGGCGCGCAGGTCGTCGACCTTCTCCTGCTGTTTCGCGATCTGGTCCAAAACGACCTGAACGGGGGTCTTCTTGATCCATTGCTTGCGGGTTGAAGTGGTGGCTGGTGCGGCCGGGGCCGCGGCGGGCGGTGCGGATACTGCTTTGCGGGTTGCCATTGGACTTCTCCTTGTACGGTTTTTGGGTTGTGAAAGAACGGGTACTCCTACGAGAGCAGGAGCAGGAGACTGCGCAGGGTGTTGATCTGCCGTTCGAGGCCATCGAGCGCACCGAGGGAGGCGAGGTTGTGGCCTTGCGTTAGATCGTCGGCGACGGTTGCGAGCGCGGTGACGAGTTGCACGTTTACTGCCTGGGCGCGTTCGAGAATCCGCCTACGGAGATCGTCGTCGGCTGCGAGCGGTGGCTGAGTCGTCATAGGGCCTCCGGTTGGGTTGAGGGTTGAGTTTGAGGAAGGGAGTTCCCTTCCCCGTTGGTTGTCAAAGAGCTGAGTTTGGCCGAATGCCAGGCCTCGAGACGCAGGATCGCGTCCCTCAGCTGTGGCAGCTCGACATGGGTGTAGAGCGAATGAACGTCGCCGCTGGAACTGTGGCCCATGAGTTCCTTGCGGATGTCGGCGATGATGCCGACCTCGACGAGCCGGGAGTTGAAGGTATGGCGGAGGTCGTGGAAACGGTAATACGGAAGGCCTGCCCGCCGAAGCGCCGCCCGCCATCCGGTCTTCAGGCTGCCGATGACGTGGTCTTTATAGGTGAAGACCAGGCCGGACGGTTTGCGGAGCTTGTCGAGGATTTGAAAGGCCCGGTTGGTGAGCGGAATCGGCCGCATCTCGCCTTCGGGCGTCTTCGAGGCCGAGACGAAGAGAATCCTTCGATCGAAATCGATGTCCTCCGCGCGCTGGTGCAAGAGCTCCCCTCTTCGCATCCCGGTGTCGAGTGCCAGAGTGACGATCGCGGCCAGATGCTCGGAGGCGGCGGCGAGGAGTTTCACCTCCTCCGCCACCGGCATCACCGGCCTCCTCTTCCTCCGCTCGCGCACCATGGGGGCACGGGAGAACGGATTGTGCTGGATGATCCCTTCGTCGACGGCCCAGAAGAGGATCCTCCGGATGGCCTCGATGTCCCGGTTGATGGTCGTATCCGTGAGCCTCCGGCCCGGAGTCTTCTGCCGCGCCGCAAACTCCTCGTGGCGCAGCTTCCGGTAACGGATCACGTCGTTGCGGGTGATGCGGCCGACCTCCATCTCGCCGAAGAAGCCGAGAAGGTGCTTGCCGCGGTCGAGGTGATAGGGCTTTACATCGCCCTCGGCGACAAAGTTCGTATAGACCTCCGAGAAAGTCACGGACGGGTTGAACTGCGGAAGCTGGAACTGCCGCAGGGCGAGCTCATCCCGGTGCTGGCGGTCGAGTTGCTCGGCGATTCGTTTGTTGCCGGTGTGGAGCGCCTTGGCATGCCGGACGCCGTCGATCCATACGAAGGACGTGTACGTCCCTCCACGCTTGAAGAGACTCATCTGCGGTTTCCTCCTTTCCTCTGTTGTTGGGCGAGCACCCAAGCGACGACCTGGTTCGAAAAGAACGTCAGTCGGCCGCTCGGTCCGGACCGCAGGTGCGGCAGTCCTAGGGGCAAGAACTTCTGCCGTACGGTCCAGGCCGAGCAGCCGATCAGGCGGGCGACGTCCCGGATCGAAAGTGGCGTGCCGAGTGGGCTCTCCGACCCCGGGTAATGCCTCGGGTAGCTCTGCCCTAGGCCGGTGCGCGCTAAAGGCTGTATTTCCGTGCCCTTCGCGCCTTCGGCGAAACCTGACAATGTCTCTGTCTTAGTCGTCATGACTCTTCCACCTCCATAGCGCCCGAATCAGGTTCTGCAACCAATCGGGCAGCTTCGAGTAGCACCACCAGAGGCCTCCGACGGCGAGACCGGTTACAACCAGGAACTCCTGAAACTGGGGCGAACGAATGAGGGCAACGACCAAGCTGAGGGTGATATAGAAGAGGAGAAGCCCGAGCCCCAGCCGGACGAGGAGGGCGAGCAACCTCCAGCTCATGGGAATCTTCGGCTGCGGCGTCGAGAGCTCCCGGTTCCCACACTGACTGCAGACCTCCGCGCCGCGCGGGTTCTGGTGGAGGCGCGGGCAGAGTTTGACGTCATAGCTCCGGCCGCAGTGGTTGCAGAAGAGCGGCTCTCCGGCGGTGATGCGTCCGCATTGATAGCAGTACTTCATATGGTCGGTTCGAAGAGTGGTTTAGGTTGATCGCCCACGGGCCGGAGCCAGATGGGAGTGAAGAAGCGGGTGTTGGCCGACTCAAGCGTCGCAAACCAGAAGATTTTTTCGGTAACAGCCGCGATGTTTTTCCGGATCGACTGCAGGCGGCGTTCGGAGTTCACGAGGACGAGAACCCGGAAGCTGGCGTGGCCGAACTGCTTCCGGAAGTCTCCGGAGAGCGCCAGTTGGAGGTAGTTCTTGGCCTTCCTCTGCCAGATCGACAGGCTTTCGTGGCCGAGATCGACCTCAAGGAAGCAACTGGTAGTCCCGGAGGCGGTCCGCAGCTCTACCAATCCGTCGGGGATCAGTCCCGAGGACGGCGTGACCGGCTCATGGAACGAGAGCCAACGCTCGAAGGCGATTCCGGGAACCGTGTTGTACTTCAATGTGCAGTAGATTTCGTTGATGGCCAGTTGGTGGGCGATATAGTAGTCGGCGACAAGCACCTCATCCTGCCGCCGCCGTGGCCCCCGGTAGGGAACGCCCACGAGGTAGGCTCCCTTCTGCGAGAGCGCATAGAGCGCTTTGCGGCCTCCGCCCGAGCCTAGGAAGAACCTGCGCAGGAGTCCGGCGCGCACGAGTTGCAGGAGCCGGGTGTTGGCGCGGGTCGTCGACCCGAAGCCGGCTACGATCTTGATCTGCTCGCAGTCCGCCACCTCGAGGATGGCGAGCTCGCGCAATAGGTGTTGGTCGCGCGGCTGGATTATGAATCCCTTATTCCCAGTCATGGAGCACCTCATCGGTTGACTTCGAGAGCGCGGCGTGGCGGGCAGCGATCTCCCGCTCGACCTCAGACCGCGGAAGGGCGCGGCGTGCACGGGAGCGGTTTAAGAGGTCGGAGTAGTTCGCCTTTGGGTCATTGACCATTGGCACAATGCCCTCGCGCCAGCACTCCGCCCCGGACTTCACCACGAACCGCCGCTGCGGCAGGTTCTTCAGCTTCTCGGCCAGCGACTTGCCGCCGTCGAGCATCTGGGCGACCGTGCCGGCATCGGCGCTCGATAGCTGGAAAAAGATGTGCGTTCCGACCGAGAGGACCGCAGACCGCATCTCTGCCGGGTACTGGTCCAGAAACTGGTTGGCCGAGACGATGGAGACGCCGAACTTGCGCGCCTCCGACAACACCGTCTCGATGTCGCTCGATTGCCCGGCCAGATTCTGGAACTCGTCGCAGTAGATGGTGAAGAGCGACCGGCTCTCGCGGGTGAAGATCGAGTTCTTGGCAACCGTGAAGAGGAGGCTTGCCAGGGTGAGCGACTGGGCCCCGAGCTTTCCCTTGGGGAGGTCGGCGATGACCCAGTAGCCCTGGTCCATCGCCTCCTGGAGGGAAAAGGTCGACTTCACTTGTCCGACGATATGACGGAAGCGCGGGTCGGCTGTGAATGCCGAGGTCTTGTTGAGGATCGGCTCCCGCATGGTGGCCTTCATCGGATCGCTCGCCTGTCCGTAGCGGGACTCGAAGTAGTAGCGCACGTCGGCATTCGGGGTTCTCTTGAGGCACTGCGCCCGGAACCCGGAGTCGGTGAGCAGCGGTGAGAGCTCGAGCAGCGTGAGATGGTTCGCCGAAAGCACGTAGAGGGAGTTGCGCAGCAGCTCGTCGGTGCGGGCGCCGAAGCGGTCGAGTCCCCAGCGCATTCTGAGAATCTCTGCGAACTCTGCAATGCGAACGAAGTCCGGTTCGGTCTCCTCAAGCGGGTTCAGTCCAACGGAGCAGCCTGCATCTGCCGGGGAAATCACGATCAGCCGCTGGCTGAGGTGCTGCTTCAGTTCCCTTTCCAGGGCCGCGATCGAGCGCAAGAGGAACTTTGTGTCCTCTCCGTGCAGGTCGAAGAAAAGGAATCCCCGTCCTGCGGCGGCGATATCCTGCAAGCAGAGATACCGGAGCAGCGAGCTCTTTCCGCTGCCGGTCTTGCCGAGTACCGCCACGTGCATGGTCCGCCGGGCCTGGCTCAATCTGATGGTGCGGTCGCTGGCCTCCTGTCCTTCGCGCACCTCGTGTCCGAGGGAGAGGCCGGAGGAAACCTGCCTCTTTGCCCGCCGCTGGTGGATGCGGTTCCAGATGGAGATCACGAGTTGTTCGAAGAAGTGAAGCATTTGCGATGGATTTTGGCAGGCGGCCTGACAATATCGGTAACAACGCCCCTTCCCTGCCCCCGGAAGACATGGCAGGCGGGCCACTTAGCTCGCGAAAGAAGAAAGTTTTGACAGGGGGTCAGAAGTTGGTGATCAGGACTTCGCTGTAGCGGCGACCGGAGGATGGCTGCGCGGAGTAGGCAAGCTTGATCCCTTGAATTTTGAACCGGTGGAAGATCTTTCGCACTTCGGGCAGATCGTTCAATGACAGGATGAACTTGCCCTTGAGGCTTGCGAGGCGTTCCGCCATCTTGGCAAAATCATCGGCGCTCAGGTTGTAGCGGTAGAGATTCCGGCCGAAGTAAGGCGGATCGAGATAGAACAGCGTCTCAGGCCGGTCAAAGTGCTTCAGAACCTTCTCATACGGGAGGCACTCGATCTGGACCCGCGCGAGCCGCTTATGCGTCTCTGCAATGCTCTCCGGCAGCGTGTCGAGGTTGAACCCAGGAGGCTGAACAACGTGCAGATGGTAGTTCTGCTTGACGACCATGCTGCCGTAGTTGTTCTTCAGCAAGTACAGGTGCCGTGCCGCCCGCTGGATGTCGGTGAGGCTTGCCGGATTCGTCACTTTGAGCAGCTCGAACCACGTGCGGCTCACCAGCATGTACTTCAAATAGCGGATCAGTTCGTCTGGATGTTGCTGGCAGACGCGGAAGAAGTTCACAATCTCGCCATCGAGGTCGTTCAATACCTCAACCTCCGATGGCTCTTTATGAAAGAGCACCTGAGCGCCTCCGCTGAAGACCTCTACGTAGGTCTTATGGGCGGGAAGCATTTCAATGATCTGTTTCGCAAGACGGGTCTTCCCGCCGATGTACGACAGCGGTCCTCTCATGGGCTGGCGATGGAGGTTGGTTGTTGAGCGCTTCGATCTCGACCTTTATTTTTTATCGAAGCGTCTGGTCATCATACGCGGGATGCGCCTAATGAAAAGACGGCACTTCTTGCGCATGGTGACGGATGAAGAAAAAGTATGGGCCGTCCGTCCATCCTGAGTACGGAGGGCACAACCTTGACCCCGAAGGGTCAAGCGCCGGCATCTTCACTCCTCGATAGCCAGCCACCGTCGAACGGCCCAGCCTGCACACTACTCCGCACAACGGAAAATAAAAAGACGGCACTTCTTCCGTTCGGTGATGGGCCTGCTCCGCGAACCTCGCAATGACGAGCCCGCATACGGGACAAATGGTTGACTTCTGCCGGCATCGGAATATAATGGTAACTGTATGATTCCCAGCAACTTACAAACGCTCTTCTGGGATACGAACCTTGACACATTCACGCCCGAGGCCTATCCCGACTACACGATCTTCCGGGTCTTGGAGCTGGGCGACGAGGCGGCCGTAGCGTGGCTGCGGCAGACCTTCCCAGAGGGGGAGATCCGCCGGGTTATCTCAACCGAGCGGCGCCTTTCCGAAAAATCCGCCAATTTCTGGGCGCTTGTGTACGGGGTTCCATCCCACGAGGTTGCGGCGCTCAACGGCAGCCGCTAACCATCACACATAAACTCACCTGAGGACACTGCCATGACCAATCACGAACACGGGGCGTGGCACCGGAAGGTGATCCCTGCCTCTACCGAAGCAACGTTATGCGCCCTCCGGGACGCTCGGCTGTTAGACTCCTTTTACCTCGCGGGCGGAACCGGACTTGCACTCCAGTTCGGCCATCGGCTCTCCCTCGACCTGGACTTATTCGCAAGGGATCAGTTCGAGGAAGAGATGCTTCTCCAGCGCGTCCAGGAACTCGACGGGTTCGCGCTGGTGGGAAAAGCCCCGCACACACTCCATGCCACCCTACAGGCAACGAAGGTAAGTTTTCTGGGGTATGCCTACCCGTTGCTCTTCCCAACCAACCCGTTCCTCGATGTTGCGGTCGCCGACCCGCGTGATATCGCTTGCATGAAAGTGAGCGCCATCGCGGGCCGTGGCACCAAGCGCGACTTCGTGGACCTCTACCTGTGCGCCAAGCAATACGGTCTCAAGGAAATCCTGCAGCTTTTCTATCAGAAGTACGCGCAGACCCACTACAGCGGGATTCATATCCTCAAATCGCTCACCTTTTTCGGCGATGCCGAGAAGGACCCGATGCCCCACATGCTTGTCACGCTCGACTGGGACACGGTGAAGCAGTTCTTTCTGCGGGAAACGCCCCGGCTGCTCTGAGACGCGGCTCCGCGAATCGCTATTCAGTTATGCGGCCTTCATCCATTGAAGGCCGCTTTTGTTTGTCGTCGGCTTCACGGCCCTAATCGTCATAGTCCTGCCCCCCTACAGAGTAGCAATGAAAACCCGCCTGCGGATGCAAGAAGTGACGTCTTTTCGATCTGCCCGCCGTGCGCGATACTGTGCCCTATGCCAAGCGCACGAGAGCCGGAGCAGAACCTCAATCGGCATCGCCCAGCACAGAATGCAGCACCAAAGCCTCAGGAGGCTCGCGCTGATCTTCTTGCACTCTTCCAGTTGCTCGTTCGGGAGCCGCCTCCCGATCACGATTTCAGCACCTGCCCCATCTGCAAGCGCTACGGGATTTCGCGCATTTGACTTAAATCCTCCCGCCGTTACTGTTAACGAAAACTCACTAATTCCCTATACGTGAACCGTTATTTCACTTACTGTCGCAAATCATCCGAAGACCGGGACCATCAAATACTCTCCATTGAATCGCAACGGCTGGAGCTGAAGAAGTACGCCGAGCGGGAGAATCTCACCATCGTTGCGATCAAGGAAGAAGCAAAAAGTGCGAAGTCGCCTGGCCGCCCGGTCTTCAATGACATGCTTAAGCAGATTGCACGCGGCGAAGCCGACGGGATTCTTGCGTGGCATCCAGACCGTCTGGCACGCAACGCGCTCGACGGCGGTCAGATCATTCATCTCCTCGACATCGGCAAGCTGGTCAACCTGCGCTTTCCCACCTATACCTTCGAGAACACCTCGCAGGGCAAGTTCATGTTGGCCATCATCTTCGGCCAATCGAAATATTACGTCGACTCGTTGAGCGAGAACATCCGGCGGGGCAATCGCACCAAGCGGGAAAGAGGGTGGCTGCCGTGCTGTGCGCCGATCGGCTACTTGAACAGCAGATCGGAGACGGGGGAAAAGAATATCGTGCCGGACCAAGATCGATTTTCCCTCATCAAACGCTTATGGGAGCTTCTCCTGTCAGGCGGGTATTCCATCCCTCAACTGCAGGAGATCGCGGAACATCAATTGGGCCTTTGCACCCCGAAAACAAAACGCCGCGGCGGTAGTCCGCTATGCGCCTCCGGCCTCTATCGAGTGTTCGGCAACCCATTCTATGCAGGCCAGATCGAGCATGAGAACCAGTGGTACCCGGGCAAGCATGAGCCCATGATATCGGTGGCGCAGTTTGAACGTGCACAGGCTATCCTTGGCAGACCGAACAGAGCACGGCCAAAGACACACAAATTCGCATACACAGGCCTGATCCGGTGCGGCAATTGCCAGGCGAGCGTTACTGCCGAGAAGAAGGTAAATCGGTTCGGGAGCCACTACGTGTACTACCGCTGCACCCACAACCGGCGGCACATCGTCTGCCGGGAGAAATGCATTGAGGAGGTACAGCTCGAAAAACAGATCATCGAATTCCTGAATAACATCTCCATAAGCCGGCAAGAGGTGAATCGGGCTCTAGAAGTCATTGAAGAAGAGCGGAAGAAGGAACGGGAAACTGGAGGTGGCGTTAAGGAGTCACTGGAACGCGCTCTTGATAGCTCGCTTCGCAGCTCAGATAACCTGACCAAGATGCGTTATCGAGAAATAATTAACGATGATGAATTCCTTCGGCAGCGCATGGCCCTGATTCAAGAGCAAGCGAAGCTGAACCAGCAACTCAAGCAGTTGAACTCGGAACGGTGGGTCGAACCTTCGAAGAGGCTCTTTTTATTCAGCAACCGCGCTATTTTCTGGCTAACCCACGGCTCCATTGATGAAAAACGACTGATCGTCGCAACGGTAGGTTCGAACCCTATCCTCATGGGTAAGGAACTCAATATTCATGCGCGTAAACCGTTCGTCATGCTGACCAAACCGCGCAAATTTTCTGATTGGTGCACCGTAGTCAATGACGTTAGAACCTTTTTCATCGCAGAGCCTGACTTTACAATCCCCCTCTTACCCGACCCAGGCACCCGCATACCGCTCGCGGCGTAGGTGAAAGTAGCTATTGTTTCGGTTCTCCCGCACCCGAATACGGGGCGATCATTACTGTCTTCCCGATAATCCCCGCGTACCGGATGGCAGCGTGCATCAGGCCTATTTCATCCGGCGTTCTGCCGAACGCACCTTGCTGTAGGATTACCGTGTCCGCCAAGGCGTTGTCGCACGCGACCTTCCAGTGAGGCAGCCTCTCACCAACGATCTGAATGATCGCTTCAACCGTAATCTCCGGTGAGTGTCCGGTCGTGCCGACAGGTCGATCAAGCATAGCTTATATCCCCCTCAGCATACTCGGCATTCGCAGCGTGTCAAATGACTGCAGGCAGCCTCAGTCAGGCTTTCTTTTTCTCTTCCGTTATCGATCGGCCCGTTCGAATGGAAAGTTGAAACTCGTATTCTCCCTGTCCGGAGGGGACGGAGTTCAGCTGCACTAAGTCACAGTCGAAGAGCTTGGCTAATGACCGAATAAGCCGCAGAGATGCCCGCGAGTCTTTCCGTGTCGTAAAGAAAACCGATGTAACGCCGGTGCGATCCATGAGGTTCCGAAGATGAGCAGCAAAGTACTCCAGAGCGAAGGCGTCATTCGGCTTGGTCGCGGCAACCTGCCAGATCGCGATACCGTTTCGCGGGTTGCTTGTGGGCATTGCGAGTAGATATGCTTTCAAATCGCCGGATTCGTGCTCCAGAACTTGGCAATACTCGGGATGAAATTGACTAAAGAACCACAGAACATACTCAGAGGGCACAGTAAACGTCGAAAACTCGGCAGCAAGTAACCGAACGAAAGCGAAGTCCCTCGGCTCCATCGAGCGAATTCGGGTTTTCAATAGGGGGCGGACAACATTCTTCATCGTGGTGTGTGTTTTTTGGCGTAAATCATTCATACAACATGCACTTACAATCTAGGCAGTTCTTGACGCCCCGTCAAGCACTAGGCAGGTACTAGCAAATTCCGTCGATGCTCATTTCCCCGACTGCGTTCCGGCTGCGCGTTGCCAGCAATTGCCCAGTGGCGGATCACGTCGATTCATCTTTCTCCCGTTCATGGATCCGCTCCACGTGAAGCTTAACGGGCGCGGCGGTTCCATCCTTGGCGGCACTGATATTGAGTTCACGTTCAAATTCTTCAAGTCGCTCTTCGACCCCGGCCTCAACCGCATGGAATAGTCCGGGGAAGATTTCTGAGACGGGCTTTTGGAAGACCACTTGATACCCAAATGCTGTCAGCAAGGTAGGAAGGGTCCTGGACCGCTCATGGCGCGAAATCTGGCTCACTGAAACGCTGCCTAGGATGCGTGCTAGGTCTCGCTGACTCAGCCCGCTTCTTCTCCGAAGGAATCGAAGGTATGTCCCTGCCGAGTTCGATGTCATTCTGTCTATACAAGTGTTTGATTATCGACTTTTGGGATTAAGTGTACCAAGCTAGAGTTATTGCTCAAGCGCCGCTGGCTAAACACCTCGCCAGCCGCCGGGCCCTTAATCAAGGCCCGGGAAGTTCAGAAGTTTTCCATACGCAATTCACACCGATGTTCTGAGGACAGTTGAGATTGGCCGCTCGTTTTGCATCTTCCCGAGCAACACTGTGGACAGACTACAGTCGCAAAACTTGCATCGGGTGCAATTTTCCATGCCTATCAACTCACGTTTGGGTTGTTAGACTTAGAACAAATCAATAAACAGAGTTGCTCTTTGGCATATGAATCACACCCATATCGCAAGCTACCTTCATTCCTGTCGCACGCTGTCAGGGCTGAGCCAGAAAGAGCTTGCTTTTCTCCTCGGATATCCCAGTGAAGGTCCAGTTTCGCGCCATGAAAGGCTGCGCTGCAGGCCGCCATTCAGCGCCGCGCTCGGATACGAGGCTGTTTTTAGAATATCCGCCTCAAGACTGTTTCCAGCAGCTTTCGCAGAGATTTCGCAGGCTGTCGATGGGCGCTTAAAGAAGTTAGAGGAGCGACTCCAGAACGCAAATACCAAAGGTCGAACACCGGCCCCGACCGTCCGCAAGCTGGAATGGATATCGGAGCGTCAGACCCTGGTGCAATCCGACTTCTCTGATGAAGCTGGACTCTCATGAAATCAGGATCGTTGCGGTCGCCATCCGTTCACAGCGATTGGGCTTTGCTGTGCTTGAAGGCTCGTTGGGCCTTGTGGACTGGCGTACGGTGCACTATCGGGGCAATAGCACTCCACGTATCAGGGCAGCTATGAAGAAACTAACATCGCTACTTGCCCTCTCTACGCCCTCGGTGATTGTCATCGAGAGCTCGCGGCTAGTGAACGCCCCGAACGCCTCAAACGTATATTCGATCCGCCGGTTCCTTAAGCGCAAGGCCGAGCACCGGTTCGTTCCTATGCTCTTCATGAAGCGAGAGGATGTGCGGAAAACATTCCGCGATTTCCATGCCAGGTCCAAGGATGCCATCGCGGCAACGCTCGCACAGATGTTTCCGGAATTACTCTCGAAGCTACCGCCGAAGCGCAGAATATGGCACGGTGAGCATCCGATCATGCCGTTATTTGACGCTGTTGCGCTCGCGGTCGCTTTCTTGGATCAGCAGAACACGCAGGATCCCACGCCCGGTTGAGACTCACCGTAGCGAGAATTTGTCGCCCTGCCGCCGGCCTCTCGGTGACGTATAGACGAATGATTCGTCCGCCACATCTTGAGAGGCCGACGGCAGCGCAACTCAGAGCAAGCAAAGCTAATCGAAAGTTACGCTATGAAAGCGGAACTCCGGCAGATGACGGACAGGGAAAGGCCGACGAGCGAGCAGTGTTGCGTGAAAGTGAGAGTGGTGCTGCGAGAGAAGGAAGCCAATAACTAGCCTTACATCATGCAAACGAAGCGTTCGGTAACCCGGACGATAGCTTTAGAGATTCGCCTTCGCAGGGTCGGATTTGCGGTATTCGAGGGGCCAAATCGGTTGCTTGACTGGGGAATCCGCCGCTGGCGGCGGGGAGTCGATCCGGTACTTGCGACGGTCAGCCGCATCAGTCCCTTGCTCACCCTCTACGCGCCATCGGTGGTTGTCCTCAAGCGCCTAAACAGTTCGCGCAAAGCACGGCAGAGGAAACGGGTTATTACCGCGGTCGGGCTCCAGCTAATGTCCCACTCTGTCGAAGTTCACATGATCGAGCGGGCAGAGGTGAGGCTAGCATTCCGACAGTCAGGCAGCCATAACAAATATCAGATCGCGGCCACCATCGCCGAGGTATTCCCCGAGCTCAGACGGAAATTGCCGCCAAAGCGAAAGGCATATCAACCTGAGCGCTACAACGCGATCATTTTCGATGCCATTGCGTTGGCAGTGGCTCACCAATCATGCTGCGGAGTTTGTGTCGCGCATGGCTAAGAGCGAGCTTTCTTAGCGTCCTTTCGTCGGCCCCTCCCTCGTTGGCTTAGGGCCAATCAGTCCGCCAAATAAAAATCGGCGGGGAACGAGAAAATCTCGATCTGCGCCGTTGCCGCCCACGATTCCGCCTGCATCGGAGTGAAATCCGGTCGACATCTAAGCCTCTACCGTTGGGCTCGGCCGTTCCTCGCTGACCACCTCCCAATCCTCCGAGACGAGATCGTCGATTAGAAAGATGACCGGCACTGAGTCCTGGTCGCTCGGGGACCGCAGGGAGATCGCAGGTAAGAGTGCACTCATCTGGCAAACGAGAATAGCCGTTGTTTCCAGTGACCGCATCTCCTCAGGCCTGATCAAAGTTTTCGAATTGGCGTCATGTGCAAACTCGTGGCGAAGAACGAAGATGCGAGCCAACTGGTCTTGCCACCCTGGAAAGAGGCGGAGGTTTGCAAGCCCCGGCCTATTCACAGATGGAATGGCGCACAGGACTTCGAACTGGTTGAGAACTTTGAAGAACGATTGCCCGAAAAGGGCCGAGAAGCTTCGGTCGATTGATTCAGCGTTATGAAACGAGACCTGCACGCTGGCTATTTCTTCTTCCGTAAGGCCATCGGCGATGTAACGAGCGATCGCACTCAGGGATTCTCTACGCCCATTTGCTTGGAGGGCTCTTTGCAAAGCAACTGGGTCACGCTGGATGAGATGGAGATAAAGGTCTCTAAAATAGGTTTCTAAACACGATGCGATGCCGATCGCATAGGCGTGCATCGCCGCTTGAGATATATCCTCTTTACCAGCCTTGGGAGGAAGGAACGTTCGCATCAGCCGCGCATGGGATGCAAAGTTGAGCAAAAAGTTGAGGGCAAAACTGCGGGCATCGCCTCTGTGCAACCGCTGCTGTTTGAGGATGTCACTCTTGTTCATATGCTTATCGGCGGAATGTCACAGCGTTTCACACTCGTAATGAAACGTTTGAGATCGTTACAGGGATATTTTTGTAGCCGTGTTTGCGTAAGAGGATGTTCATTGCCCGTGCAGACTGTTCTTGGAATTGGCTCGGCCCACATCGGATCTCCCAATTAGGAGTCTGTCCGTGTCTGAGTCTAGCTGGTGCCGGCGCGAAACCAAAGAGGCGCCCTCGACTCAGCCCGGAAGCCAGAGCACGAATCGCCGCTGCACAAACGGCACGTCCGGCCAAGACAAGGAAGGTTTCGACAGAACACTCTTCGCCGGCAACCGAAAGCAGCAAGTAAAGCCCTTGTGAATTCGGTGGTCACACCGACTGCAATTAGTAGACATCGAGCGGCACCTTGTCGGGATAATGATTCAATTCTTTTTGAATGCGAGGATAACCTCTTCGCGCATTCGGGAGCGAAACTGTGTTCCCGAAGTTTTGCATTGCGGGGGTGGAAGGTAGCGGCGATTCTCTTGGAGGGGGCGGCGGCGTGTTGATTCTAATTCTAGGCCATGCCGTCTTCCGAGGTAGGCCAACGCCCAGGAATTTCGCACAAAGACTCCTCTTATAGTCGAATCGCCAACGACGAGGATAGCCTCCCCTTTTCTCTTCAGAACTCGGCTTATCTCTGACATCACCTGGTCCATATCGAAAACGTATCGCGCTAACATTCCCCTTACGCGGTTCGGGAGCCCCTCCGTTTGCCCCATTCGCACCATGGCTTTCCGCACGTATTCGTGTCGCTCAATCAATTCCATGCTCACCAATTCTGTTCCGATGTTTCCGGCTCTTAGCTCGCGGAGTTCTCTTAGTCGGTACCCCATCCAGACGAGCGATAGTTTGTGCCCACGCAAGTAATCAATTGCGTTAAGGTACGGCGGAGATGTGATGACGAGATCGATGCTACCGGTCCGCAGGGGGAGGGCTCGTGCATCACCCTTTTGGATTCTCGCTTTGGGCCCATTTGAGCATCCGCCGAATGGCGTCCCCCTTAATACACCTTCAACAGCTTTGAGGAAGTGCTTCAGAGGTTTAATCGGAGCTGTCTCATAGACTTTGTGAGGCCGACTGTGCGAGACATCCATTGCGAGCGAAGCGCCCGACTGCTTGGTGATAATCAGGCGCGAAAATGCACACCAAAGCAGTGTTCGCTCGGATATATTTCTCACACCCTGGATTTGCAGCGCCAACGCAGCGAGTTGTCTGCGGTTCGACGCATCAAACCAGTAACGTAGGAAGGCGCGGGTTTCTTCATCTACCCTTCGAGGATATGAATCTCGTAAAGGAAGTGCGTTGCTTCGCTTTGTGGCACCTTGAACAAGGCGTACCGCAAGGCGTCGTACGCGTGCCGGATCCACATCACTTGACCACACCCGTGCAATTAGTAGCGCGAGGGGATCGGAGTCGAACCCTATCGCTCGGTGGCCTCGGAGTCGAGAAACGACGGCTGTAGTTCCCGATCCCGACATCGGGTCGAGGACGCGAAGGGGCTTGAGCGTCCTGCCGAGTTTACGCCATAGCAACGACGGGGCCATTCGCGCGGGGAAAGGATGGACTGGCCTAAGGGTTTTACTGTTAGTTTGCGTCGCCATAGGTGTCAGATTTTCACGCCCTTCGATTCATCTTCCGGATACTCATTGATCACCGATCCGATTAAGGCCATCACATTTTCAGGCCGTTGGCTCAATTCGACCGATGATCTCCGCGCCGAGATCATCTCGGGTGCCATTCGTGACATGGCCACACACAGCTCGTGCAGGTCATTCTTCGAGAGATTAAGCGGTTTTGCACTTTTCTGAAGTGCCACCGCAAGGCCCGAGTACTCTACGGCCTCGTCAGGTCGCTGTTTCTGTAAATCCCAGATCTCGTCCAGAATACGGCGATACGGAGCCTTCGGAACTTGCTCAGCTGCTAGCGCGTCAATCCAACTCTTCGATTGCTCTGGCGTTATTGAATGCTCAAAGAGGTCTCGCAATCGACTAAGTCCGATTCTCTTCAGAGGAACTAGCCTGACAAGGCGTGCCATATCGACAACACGGACTAGTGTTATTGTCCTTCCCGAGGCATTTCGGTCGTTCTGGATTTCTTTTCCGAGTGCCGATAGCTCACCTGCGGTTGTCGGGAAGTCGGGCCCCACAACTATCGCGTGGTCGCATTGGTAGTCATCGCGTTGTCGAGCAATCGCGGAAACGCCGACGGTCTTGGCGGAAACCTTAGCGCCTTCCTTTTCCTTGCTCTTTGCTTCGAGGCTCACAGAGAAGTGGCGAGAGCCTTTCGAGTCGCCAGCAAGCCGTGCTTCGGCCAGGCCGTCCGGTTTGCCCGGTCCTCCGAGAGGAATAGCATCGAAACCCATGGAATCGAAGGCTGCAACAACAGCCTTCTCGAGAGCGTCCTTGTCGCTTGCTGCGTCGGATAGGTCCTGTGCGATGGTGCGAGCATTTTTTTTTCCGGTGGAACGAGCGAGGAATCGTAGTGCCTCATCACGACGAGCGAGAACATCGTGGATTAGGTCTTCATCGAGGCCGAGTTCGTAAAGATGCGCCTCAAGCAGAATCTCTGACAGCGCCAAGAGTTCCAGCGGCAGGCTCCGCTTCTTATCTTCGTATTCGTCGAGAAAGTGTGCGACGAAGGGATGTAAGCTATTGATGCGCAGAACTCCGGAGGTGACGTCCAGGATGGTCAAGCCTTCATCCTGCGACATCTCGGTTATTTCTACGTCCCTTACCAGCCCATCTTCGGAATCAACGTTAGCCCTAAGGGCCTCAATGAATGCCTCGCGCTCTTTCGGCTTTAGCGCAGGTGGAAATGCAACATATCGAGGATGTGACTTCCCGTTTAGCGCAGATTCAACGAGGCCAATGATAGGCCGCCGAATCAAGCTGCCGGGACTCCCCGCGATCCGGTTGGAAATCCGCTCTGAGGCTTTCAGATTGGCTTCGTGTTTCTCCAGAGCCACACGAGCAAAGTTGAAAGCTCCATGAAGGAGGTGTTGCGCGATGGTAGTAAGTGGCCCTTCCCGCAGGGCCTCGCGAGAGGAACGAAGCTCCTCATCCAACCGATCAATATAGACGACCATGCGAAAACGGGAGAAGGTTCCGTGACGGAGGAGGTTTCGATTGATTCCGAAACCTGGGTCGTCGATATTTACGAGACGACCGCGAACGTAGACGAAGAACCCATTGCTTCGTTCAATTTCTGTAGATTTCCCCATGTCAAGGGGATCCTCATACACTTCGACATACCCCGTGATCCTACCTAATTCCGAATGTGTCAGACCATAACGAACGGATTTATCAGATTTCGGGTCTTCGGTGACCTCCATTTCCGGAGCGGGCTTTGGAAGTTCTGTGAGATCTTTGCCGAGTACCCAATGACCGACTTTCTTCGCGGATAACTTTGAAGGGGGAACTTTCTCGCCATTCAGGAAGAGAGCAAAGTCATCGCGTAGCGGCATCGCGCTTTGGAGAATCCATCGAAGCCGGCCCTTCTGAATTCCGGACGCCATGTCCTTGAGGTTGGACATAACGGCGACGGTCCAAGATTTTGCTGCACCTTTTCCAAAAAGCGTGATTGCCTTATATCCAGGCTTATTCCCTGAGACCAACGGCCCAACTGCCTCTTTCGCCTCTTTCTCGGTCAGGACTCTCAGTGGGAGGAAGACCTTTTCCTCGTGCATCGTTCCGCCTGCACCGGCTGGAATCTTTGAGTAGTCCATGCTGGTGGAGTAAAACGTGCCTCCATACTTGCAAATATGCGTCAGCCTATTTGCTAGGACATAGGTTGCAAGCTTGCCAATCCCAAATTTTCCGATCTGTTTGCGCCCCTTGGGAGGCTTTCTGGACGCGTCGCGCTTGTGGCTGACTCCAATCAGCCAGTGTTCATTGAGACCTTCTTCGTCCATACCCACGCCGTCATCAACAACCGTGATTGTTGCCCCTTCCGCTATGAGGTCAACCGGAAGGACCACGTGTACGTTGGAGGCACCCGCGTCAAAAGCATTTGAGACCAACTCTTCAATTGCTTTGTTTGGACTGGAGTACAACCCTTCAGAGAACAGCTGGATGATCCGATAGCTGATGCGGACCTCGATCTGCGATCTGTTCTTTCCGATGGTGTAGAAATCTTGTTTCATAGCGGTCTAACGCGGACGGTTGGCGGAGCCATTGATGCTGATGTGGGCCACAAGTTCAACAATAACAGGAAATTACAGGGAATTCGAGGGGCCAACTGGGTCATGCCTACCAGACTTGTCACGCGCTGGATATCGGTACCTTCGGCGCGGGAATAGTATGGGACATACACAGATGTAGCCTGCCGAACGGGAGGAACGTATGAAGCCCGATGATGTGTACCGGGTCCTGCAAGGGATCGGCGCCAAGCAGCTCCACCACGCAAACACGGTAACTACCAGCTGTACATTTCTTGAACATGCTGCGCTCCTGTCGCGAGCGTACGTAGAGAAGCACGAACTTGCCCAGACCGGTCAGTCGTCCGATGATATCGACAAGAGACATGGTATTTGGGACCGCGTGTTTGTTGATCATGTGGACATTCATTATCGCGGCGGTCGTGTCAAGGGACCAAACCAATACGGCCCTGTTCTCTTTATTTTCGATGAAGATATTCTCTTGACACTGCCGGTCGGCAGCGATGTCCTTGTCACAAGAATGAACCCAATCTACTGGAATGACAGGCAGACCGATGGCGATCGCTGGTATTTGACCGCCGATGAACTCGCAACTAGCATCAAGTACGGCGACTTCGACAAAATGCTCGTTATTCAATCCCCAGACGGCAAAGTGGACTTTCCAAATAAACATGTCCAGATCGCGCTAGATGAACCCCGGCGGACCCTATCCTCTGGCAAGGATGCATACGCCTTCGCGGAAGAGCGTCTGCGGCAATCGGCGAAGGCTGGTGGCGTCACTGTTACAGTCGAGAAACATGACTGCCGTACGGATTGCACTTGCATTGAGAAGTACAAGGGCTACACACAGGAGTATTTTGACATGGTATTCGAGTAGGCCGAAATGTTCCTTAAACCGCGAAAGCCTTCAACGGACCCTCGCCTTCGTTCGCTATTGCAAAAGGCCGTTCGTAGGGGTTCTGGTCCATTGGTAGAACGTGTTGCAACTCGACTAAACGCCATTGGCGACACAGCATGGCTTCGTTCGCGCGCAGTTGTCATCACATGTGAAGAATGCTGGCCCCTGGCGGGTTCACTCTCGATCAACCGTGATTTGAAGAGCAAACTCGAGATCCTCTTGCGGGTTACAACGGCACCAAAGCAGAAGAACGCGGCAGGCTTGGGTGCCCTTGCATACGCGTATAGCGAAGGTGATAAGTCGATGTGTGATGTGGTGCCGGAACTACGCACTCTCAAGATCATTTCCGAAGCTCTGTCACGCCCCTCGGATTTCTTTGCGTGGACTACCTCGCAGAGTTCGTCTGTGCGAAGCACAGAAATAATTTGCAATGCAGAAAAGTACTTACCGGTGACCACATGGCAGTGGGATAAGGCTTGCGTTCTTGCCACAGCTTTCTTGTGCACAAATACCGAAGTCCCGGCGATATATGATATTCCCTCGCTGCATTCAGCATCGGACTTCCCGTATTGGGTAGCGCTCGACAAGCACACTGATGAGGGTAAAGCCGCGCTTCGTGACGTAGCCAGATCGCTCGGAGTGAATTATCGACAACTCATTTGGGCGAGTTTTTATTGCGAAAGTACGCAGGTCAATCGGCTATTGCCGTCACCGTGGTTTGAGGCCGAGCGAGAATGGCGACTCAGGCGGGCTGGTTTGTCCGGCGAGGCTGCTAAAGAGTTATGGGAACGCGCTCGAGTTCCCCTACAGCAGCGACTAGAAGCAGACGTAGGGGAGCTCGAGAAGATCCTGGAGTCACCCATTCTATCTAATGGCGCGGTACTTCAGTATTCACTGAAATCCATGCAAATTGAGGAATGAAGGCCGGGCCTATCTCAGGGATTTCCTTTGGATTGGGCCCTGTCAAAACGAGACTTTGGGCTGCAAAGAGAGACGGCAGGGAATCCAAACTTCGTCTGACCTCCGAGAATGCCGAGACTAATCGCGGCTGCGATGCTGGCCCAGCAGAGCCGGCCCTCCGCCTGTCCAGACCGGCAACGTGTCCGGTGTGATGACTTCATGCCAGTACGAAATGGGTGCATCTTTGGAGGGTGACGATTGGCACAGTAGAGGGATGCTGGACAGGGCAAAGAGGATTGCGCAAGCTGTTCTTCTGTTCTGCATAATCTAATTCCTCTATTTCTTCTTTGCCCGCGCCTTAGCCCACCGCTTCTTCTGTGCCGCCGGGATGCGTGCCCGCGTCTCGTTGAAATGATCGTCCACGTGAACGATCAACAGAGAATCGGGCTGTGGCTAATGGCTTGAGAGCTCCCGACGTTACGGGTCAGCGCCCATAAGTCGGACATTGGCAAAGTGATTGGCAAACAAGGCCGGAGGCAAGGCCGCTCCGCACCATTGTTTCGGTAGGCATCGATGTCGGACCATGCCCTCTTAGCAGCTAGGTGCCGCTGCCTTGTCACTCTTGGTACTCTCGATTTGCGGGCGCGGTTCTTGGCTGGTTAAGAACCGAATAGCGCAATCTCGTCAATCGCGTGCGCCAACACTTGAACGTTGCGATCACGCCTGCTCAACTTGTTCTTGCAGGGGTTTCCCCGATCCACTCTACAAGTTCGGACATTACCTTAGGGCTTCCATCCTTCCGTAGTTCTTGGTAGCGGTTTTCCAGCGCTTCCAAGAACAAGCTTAGTTCCGAAACTTCCTTCTCAAACGCGATCTTGATGTCGATTTTCTCGGCCTCTGAACGCTCAAGAACCGCTTCAAAGAGACCCTGCGCGAATATCCCAAGGCCGTGAACCATTTTCGGGTTGAAACCACAGAATGGCATAAAAAGCTCCTTTTTAGACCCGCCTTCCGGCGATTGAATTGATAATCACAGCTACTCCGTATGCGCTAAAGGCAATCCCCAAGCACGCTGGCACCGGCCACCATTGCATCTCGGGCTTCACGAATGCCGCATAGAGGCCGAGCGCAATGCCAGACAACCCGCTGATGATCAACCCCGGTAGAACTGCGGGGCCTCGTGGAACATCCTTCAAGAAGATCGCTCCCAAAACAAGTGGCAACATGGAAAGTTGGGCGGTGTAGAACGCAAACAGCGCCCCGATAAAACTGTCTCCAGCATGGCCATGGGAGTCGATCAGCACGTATGAGCCAACTCCGACCACTAGAAGCCCTGCGCCGAAAAACCGGGCCCAACGCAAAGGCCGTTCTGCTTCCCTGCCGGTTGCAAACCAGTCAAGCGGACGTACCCCAAAAGCCGGAAGCGTATCCCGAACGAAAGCAAACATCGCGGCGACCAGAACTGAATCAACCGTCGACAGCATGATTGCCACGATTCCAACGAGAAAAAGTATGGCCGACCAGTAATCGAGAGCGTTGCCGCTGTAGATCAGTTGACGAGGCAGATCAGCGAGTACGTTGCCAGAGGTTGCAAGTGACGGAAAGCTGTCCACTGCGGCCGCACCCATCATC
Organism: uncultured Granulicella sp.; assembly: GCA_964489045.1. GTDB lineage: Bacteria > Acidobacteriota > Terriglobia > Terriglobales > Acidobacteriaceae > Edaphobacter. The sequence goes on from CAZAXI010000004.1 coordinate 63,155, forward strand.
AGAAAAATGATCCAGGTAAATGGCGATTCGATCGCATAGTGAGCGAGTCCCTTGCGGGCCGCAAGAAGCTCTTCGTCACGATTACCTTGCAGGCCCAATAATCGTTGCCAATTTGTCATATCGACAAATTGGAAACCCAGGGGCAGCAGGATCATTGCCCAGAGCCCGGTCTGTCCAAATCCTTTGATGTGCAGCACAGATCGCGGCGATGTATGGGGCAGGAAAAACAACGCCACGAGGATGACGGAAGCAAAGGCGGCAAATATAAGAATATTGGAAACACTTGTTGTGGTCCGGTCGAACCTGTTCAATTCGTCGGTTCTCACCAGAATCCGCCCGCGCCTGGCAAATACGATCGCAAGACAATAAACCACCGCACATAGCGCCGACCATCGTGTGAGTGTGCTGACATGCACATGAAATCGGACCATTCGCACAAAAAGAACGGCCAAGAGGGACAAACAGCCAATGTATCCGAAGACAAGCTGGAGCTGGTCGGTACGAATGGAGCTGACCTGACCCCCGATTCCCACGTAGATCAACACGAATCCAACCATCACACCCATAATCACATACGTCGTCAGGTGCCCGTGTACGGCGACTGAAACTGCTTGCGATCCCCAGGTGATCTCCCCCAACGCAATGCCAAGCATTCCAATGATTGTCATCGTCGAAGTAACCATCTGAATGGCTCGCGAGTGGTACGTATCGCCAAGATAGCTGTGGAGGCTTACATCACTTCCAAAGAGTCCGCGTATACGGGGTAGTGCGAGCGAGAACAGCAGTATTCCCAGACCCCAGAAGACAGAATTGAGAAGGGGAACCAATACCGTTCCAGAAACAGCCCAAGCGAGAAACGGGTACGCGGTAGCCACCTGCCAGCTGCTGGAAACCGAGGAATTGGAAAATGGCACGGCGGACACGCGCCTAAAGGCCATGAAGAAGTCTGCGGGTGAGCTAACGGAATTACGCGGAATTGTGAGCGATGAGGCCACATAGACGAGCAGCGGGATAAAGAGCAGAACTATGACCGGCAAGAGTCTCCTCCTATTCCTTCCACGGTCCCGTCAGGTGTGGCAACAGCATTGAGACCTCGGCCTTTGACAAGGTTGCTGAAATGCGAGGAGGGACTGAATTTGGCATAGACGGGGCTTCCGCTTTGACAGAGGCAGTCCAGGAGTCTGCAAAACCAACAGTGAGATTGTTCCGTCGCAACTGATAGAGCCAGACATTCTTCAGTTCGATAATTTGTGAAGCTTCATCATCCTCGCGCCCAAGCCGTCCCTCCCAATCGTTATATCGCAGATGTTGTTTGATCTCTTCCAATGGGGCATCCGCGATTTCCACGATTTGAACCTTTCCTGATACTCGCGCAAGCTTCCTCTCTCCACCCTTTGCCTGCGCGATGTTGCGAAGAAGGCGATCTCTCGCTTCAACGAATCCGGCTGACCGAGACGTAAGAATGTGCACTTGCCCAAAACGAGGCACAAAGAGATAATCCCAGTGAAACTGCTCTGCCACTTCGCTGACCACGGCCAAGTCATCGACAAATGCATACACATTACTGATGGCCGCTGCGTTCCGCGCTTCCCAGAGAGAGATCTGTTTGGGTGGAACATTCGGTGGAAAATGTTGCAACGTCTCAATCTCCTGCAGCAACATATCCAATTGAATGGGTGATATATCGCCGGGCGCGCGCGATGCCCATTCCGAGAGTGTGATTAACGGCTGGGCGGCTGATTTCGGTGCTGGGTTTCCCGTTCTGTCTTCGAGGTATGTTCGAGTCGCAATGACGTAAGGTGTCGAAGCTCTGCTCGCTGTTTCCGTTCCGTCGGACTGGCTCCGCTGAGGCATTCCTGACAGGTGATCTCGAATGAGCATGTTCAGGCTCTCGTCCAGTGCGCTGACGGACAGCGCTGTACCCCAGTAGTCTCCTCCCCTTCTTCGAGCGAATTCGCTCGCTTCGATGCAAGCGAGGAATGCCAGCAACCTCAGCCAAACAAGACTGCCGAATACGCGGATCAGCGCGGGCGTATGAACCGGATTGAAGATTGCGCCCCCGGCCTCTATTAACCGGTAAGCCGACTCGCTGATCGGGAGGGACCGCGCTACCTCTCGAGAGGACCTTGATTGCTCTGTCCGGAGTTGGCGTAAAACCCTGCCAAAGAGAATAGCGAGCGGGTTTTCTACCAGGTAAGCCATCGAAGGCGAATATCCGATCATTAGATCAAAAGAGTGACAATAAAGTCAACTGTACACGATGCGCAAAATAATGAGCGTCTTACGTTGACAATAGTGCGTCAAGGCGTATCCTACTAGTACATGGCGAGGATGCCCGATATAGACGCGAAAGGAAAGGCCGCTCATTCCCGTAGAAGGAGCGGCCCTACCCAAGCTGAATTGGGCACCCACCAACGACCCACGGAGGTCGCAGATGGGAGTCCAACATCTTCTCTCCGCAGTACTTACGAAGCTTTCTGGAGGGCTGGATAGCCTAGCCCAGCGGGCGCAAAGAAGATCCGAGGTTGCCAAACCCCCGCGCTTCGCGGTCACCCAAGGTTCCACCCCCCTCCAGTCTGGGGCTGAACATCCTTTCTGTCAAGCTCGTGGGGGCAATGTGCTTGACAGTAACACGTTGAAAACGCAATGGTTGCTGTGTGCCGCGGTCTTGATGATCGCGCTAGAGCCGGCCAAAGAAGGATCAACCGAACCGGTTGAAGTTGATCCTAGTATCCAGCGCAGCCGCCCCAAACTAGCGGGCGCCCCGCTTTACCGTAAACAGAGCCTCACGCGAAGCGATCCCAAGCGTGATGGGGTCGGCTCTTGCGACCTGTGCCATCAGCATGATGGTGACCAACGCGATCCATATGGTGGCATTTATTGCGAGGACTGTTTGTGGGAACTCGCGGACAGGGGGCAATACCAGTGAATAGCCATCGGCCGGGGCGCACACGAATCCTCCTGGCTTCCAGCGGAACGGAGGCGATGCTGGAGCCCATGCGCTCATACGGACACGATATCGTCGTCGCCGATCTCTCCCGTCCATCAACCGTGCAGGTTCGGCTGCTTCTCCAATCGGTTGAAATTGTGTTAGTGGATGTGTCGCTGGCAAGCAGGGCAGTCCTCACGACAATCCACGATCTCGCTGCGGTTATTGAAATGTGCGATGTCCCACCGCGTCTCCTCTGCTTCGCCACCGCGCACCGTAATGGGCAGTTCGCGTTGGCTATCGAGAACTGCGGCGCTCGATACGCCAGGGTCGCAGACCCGCCGATGTTGCTTGAGGCCATTGACGTGCTGCTGGCCGATATCGAAGATATTCGCAAGAACCGCCCCTCTTACCTTATACTGCACAGCTTTGCCCTTGACGGCGGCTGCCGTGAGGGAGAATCTGTCGAGGCAGTTCTGTTCCCGCGCGACATAGCCGATCCGCAATTGCGGCTTGCCCTCACAGAGAGGCTTACATTTGACTTCCTCGCCCAGCATCCTCGCTTGTCGTTTGATGCGCGGCAGATCGCGGCTGCTCTAAATGCCCTCCCATTCTATTGCGAGCACGGTGCTAATGCCGGCGTGCTTCAGCGAGTAAAGGTCCGAGTGCCCGCCATCAAGGTAATTGTTGGCCGCATCCGCCATGCGATGACCATCAAGTTTAACGAGGCACATCTGCAGATCGATCCCTTCGAGGTACTCAAGTCATTCCGCGCGGCCGGCACCAACCGCGTACTCTATAAGCTTCACGCTGATTGCCGAGTCATCCATTCAGTCGAATAGAATTCTAGACTCTGGCATCAACCCAATCCGGCCTTGCTGGGCCAGATCGAAGCTGGGAGACTCGATAGGCGAATCTCTCGACGAAGAGCACTAGAAGGGACGTAAGGCCTCTATGAAGTACCAAGCCAACTTTTCAAAGCACCCGTTTTCCGTGGCTCGGAATAACGTGTACGATATGCTAACGGTCAGATGCTGTATTGAAAGTGACGGCTCTCACTGGAGTCATAAAGCGTCACGCTTCGCCCGTCTACTGTTCCACTAAAATGCGTACCCGTCCCGTATTCAAAGCCTCTAAACGTGTTTGCAGAAAAGTTCAGGGCAATTGAACACCCTTCTCCGTAATGGAAGAGGTTTATCTGTCTAGAGACTCCGTTCCCTGTAATATGAGCGCCTGCGTCATAGTCATAAACGTCGACGTGAGCCGGTGAAACGTTTCCAGAAAATGACGTAGTGGTGCCGGCCGAGTAGTCGTGTACGCAAGAAGAGCCGACCTTGCCAATAGATCTAGCAGCTATATACGCGATTGCCCGTCGAACATCGACTTTCACGCTTCAGCCTCTTCTTCGCGTTCCCACTGGATTATGATTTGCTCGCCCGGCAAGAACAGACGATTGTACGTCCATCTTCGATGTGCTTCCTGATCTGCTGGTGGAACCAGGTAGAATTTCAAATCATTCGGGCAGTCCGTAATCTGAATGTCGGCCCCGATTGTTGGCTCTCTAAATGTGAGCACTTCTCTCGATGCGTAGGTGTGCGAAACGAGATAGCGTTTCGAAAATTGAAACTCGCGATCGGCGTCTGCAATTGGTGGAATTCTCACTCTCTGAGCAGCATAGCGGATTTGGCCAGAATCCTCGACTCGTTGAATTTCTGCTTCGCCGAAATGGTAATTGGCTTCTCGGCTTCCACCATCACAGCGCAGTTCAGTCACTTTATTTTTCTCAAGCTTACTGAAGCTGATGAAATCACCGTAGTCCTGGGTCTCAGAAGTGATGTTTTGAACACTTTCCCTGATCGTCACGTCAGCTTCAAGCTTCGTACCTGGGCGTGGAGTGATCCGAATTCGGACTTGGAAATTTCGCAGAATCCATTTCGTCTGCATAATGCTTCGGATTCGATCCTGTAATTGCTCAGGCAGCCGATAGCCAATCAGGTACTTCGAAATGTCCGACGTCACTTCCCGCAGCACTCGCCATTTGACGTATTGATCAACCGTTAGTGAGAGAATCGCGGCGATGACGAGGGCGTGGCCAAGTGAATGAGCCAGTTCTGGGTTGAAAAATGGGGGAACTGCCTGGATGAGCGTACAGCCCCAGCCGAAGGTGGAGGCGACTATCGAGTAGAAAACAACCTTCGGCTTTCTACGAAGCCTATAAATGACAATTACCGTCAGTCCGAGCGGAATCACCCACGCCGCAAATCGCAATACTCCTTGGACATTCGCGTCTTGCACCAGTTAAGTTTCCTTTTTACTGTCGTTTTATTGTAGTCGCTCTGTCGAATGTTCTAATTACACAAGCCCACAGAGTGGATTGAGCTTATGCGGTCCAATGCGGTCGAGTGCTCTTAGAGCATCTTTCATTGGCTGTCCCGTCAGCAGAATCCCGTCTCCTGCATATGAGCAACGGCAAAGCGTACGATCAGCTCGTATGTGTGCATAGTCATCCGGCTCATGCGCTAAGGGAAAAGGACCGGTTAGAAAATCAACTGCTTCAGCTGCGATTCGTAGAGGCATTTGCTCGCAGTGACCGCTGATCCAGCGATCCAATGCCTCCCATTCGGATTCAGTGTGCGTGAACGCGCCACTTTTAGTCTCGGGTAGTAATAGCCAGTCAACGGCACCAAGATCACGGACAATTTTCGCCAAATCGTCGAGAAGCGGCAGGGTGGTACGGTTTACGACGGTGTTGACGCCTAACGGTAGTCGTTCCGCAGCCTGCGACAGCTTGGGAAGCAAGTCTGCAAGTGATCGCCCGCGAAGCTGAGAGTAAATTGGCTCGGGAGCATCAATCGAAACTCGGATGATCGAAACGTGAGCCACTAGTTCATCCAAGAGCGCTCTCGTGAGGTGGTGGCCGTGGGTGGTCAACGAAATCCCGAGATCCGTTTCCGTCCAGATACGTCGGCACAGTTCACCCAGACCTGGATATAAGGTGGGCTCACCTCCACCGAAAGCGACTTCCAACGTGCCAAGGACCGAGAACTGCTTACAGACATCAAACACGAATTCCGCATTCAGCCGATGATTGCTCTTCGGGGCGTAGCAGAACGGACATTTCAGATCACATGGATTAAGCAGGGCAATGCTCAGCAGCTCTGGCCCTAAGTCGCAGTATTCAGGTTCGACGGGCGCTTCCTCCAACAGCAAGTGGATCCCACTAGACCGCTCGTAGAAGTGATGCCCGCGTTGTTCTCGCCGCAGTTTCACGAATCACGGACCGGTCCTGCCGTTCACCATTATTGGCTCGGCATCCTTCAACAACATGAGCTTGATGATCCCGCCGATCTCATTCGATCGAATTCCCCTCACTGATACCCTTGTGCCTTCGCGAACAACGTCGCAGCTATTATCAAGCCCTCCCATCATGTCACCAGAGGTGGGCCCCAGAAACTCAATCCCCTGGACCCGATCTTTCCAGGCTTTCAGGAATTCGCCGATATCGTTATACCGCTCCTCCCACACGGCATTCACGAAATCCTCAACGACTTCTCTCGCCAATTCGGCATCTGCAACATTCTTGAACGTTCCTATCACTGCCAAGTGGGCCGAATGTCCCGATCCATAGCTTTGCCAGACCTTCATCGATGCACTCCCATATGTCTCAAATCAAAGTATCGCTTAACAGAACGGACGTGCCAACTTGAGGGCAGCGATGTCGCCTATTGCGCCGCCAACAAGATCCCTTGCGCCTTTGAAGGACGCGACGAAATCCTTGTCTAGTGCAGTCCCGGCGGTGATGTCCGGGACATAAACGTACACGACATAAGTCAAGGGGTTGACTTCGACATCAGGGAGCTTAGGCGCCTGCAACCAGAGCAGAATGTGCCATCCGAAGATGCACGCAAGGATTGCCAGGCAGATAAAAGCAAAAGGCTTCACAGGAACGTCTTTCGCGGGCCAGAGACTCCGTTCGCCCCTGCCAGCCATTTTAGGCCGTTAGCCTACTGACAAATTGTTTGTTTGACGCAAAATCGGCTGCTGGGTGTCGCCCATTCAGAGGATAGGCTCCCATTCCTCGGGATTCCCTAGAATCACGATGTTCTGCTTCTCGTCGTAGCCAACTACCAAATCGCGCTTGTCCTCAGCCCATACGTACAGGAGCTTGATGAGCCACTTGGCAGCCGCCTCATGCGGGTCGCTTGACGCTGCAACAATCGAGCTCCAATGCGCTGGGGTGACGGAGATGTTGAGAATGAGCGGATTCTCGTCGTCTTCCTCCTCAACGCTCATCCAAAAGGTCTGAATTCCAATCTCGGTCACACCGGTCTGAGCGGAGAGATGTTCACAGAGGGATTGAACTTCCTCATCGGAAAGAACACAGCAATCGAGATGGAGAACAGGTTTCGGCACTGGAGAAGTTTAGCCGATCAGACGCGCGTCCCAGTAGACGGTCCTCTCGTCATCTGCCCGTCGCATTCTCAGTCGACGCGAGTCGCCGAGTCATCTACCGAGTTGCCATCACGGTTCTCGCCACATGGCTTCCCGAAATTGCGCGCCACGTCCCGCGCGCACGGAAATGCTACGAGCCGGAACCGTGGGTGATGGCTTGCTTCGACGCGATTGCGCTTGGCGTGGCACATTTCATGCATCATCATGGATGATGCGTCAATTACCTGGCGCGACAATGCGGTCTTTCCACCGGCCTCCAAGTGACGTAGCCAACATATGGGCCGTCACTCATTGGAGGCCGATGAAAGGACCTCGTTCGCCGCAATGAGTCGCCACCTCGGGAGGCATCTCTAATGCCATTTTTTGTTGAGAATTTCCGGGCATGCCACAAGTTGCTACTCCGAGATAGGAGCCAACAGACCGGCAAGAAGTTGGTTGACAGAAAAGGCCACTTTTGCAAGTGGCCTAAAGAGAGCTTTCCTCCGACTGCTGGCTCTTTGCGTCCAGTTCGGCGAGTCTTGATTCAACTACATCTGGGTCTAACGACCGCCCGCCCACGTTCCGACGAGCGCTGGACATTTCGGGTTCTCTTCGCCATGCCGGCCATTGAGAAACCTCTTTGCTAGATTCATCGAGTATTTCGAGGAGCCAAGTCGACATATCTTCTACCTCACTAACATAATGATAACAAAAGAGTTAGCACCCTGCCAGTTACCGATTAGATACGTAACCAACAGCATCCCTAGTTACCTCTGATTTCACCGTTTCAAAAGCGTTTTGACAACTGAACAGACCTCGGAAAACTGGGCGGTTAGGTGGAAAAGCGGCCACACAATTGCGCTAATCCATGTCCATTGGAAAGAGCGTGGGCTGGAGCTTACTCGTCAGAACACCACCCATCAATTTCTCTTTGTCAATGTAAACTCTGGGTATGGCTCCGAAGCGCGGTGTCGCACTGGTTGCATCGAATAGGTTCAGAGTGTCGTCGTCCTTCCTGCGTTCCGACGCTGAAAAAAGATCAAAATAGATACGCGGTGCCACGCCAACGAAAGGCTCGAATGGGATCTGGTTCCTTATGGCTCCTGCGCGATCCGCTGATTCGAGCGCAATCGAATCGGGATAAAGGGGTCGCGCTAGGCTCTTTGGGTACGGTTCAATATAGTAGACCGCTTTGATCCCAGCGGCGACGATATGTCGAGCGCAAAGATGGCAGGGAAATGTGGTAACGTACATGGTCGTTCCCTGGACACTCACTCCGCGTCTTGCTGCATCAATCAGTGCCGCCATTTCAGCATGTACCGCGCGTCCGAATTCAATCAGGCCTCTGATTTGGGATCGGCGAGGCAATGCGGGTTTCTCAGCGTCAAGAGCTAGGCGAAGCAGATCATCCCTACTTAAAGTCATTAAATCCGTTCGCAGCCATTTTGCTCTGCGCAGGTATTCGAGCGTTTCAGAGATCAAGATTCTCTTTTGCGCTTGGTTCGAATCCTCTCCTAATTGAAACTGACGCCGGTCAATTGGGTCATCGCACCAATACAACCCTCCGTGTGCTTTGGGGACCTCATTAGTTCCAACGGCTACAATATCACCATCATCTGTGGCAATCGCTGCGCCCACCTGTCTACCCGGCTCAGCCGAACGCAATGCAGCGGCAGCAGCGTGGAACATCGCGTATTCTGCCTTGGTGGGTGTTCTAAAGAGATTTCCGAAAATCAACTCCACAAATCTCTCAATCTCGCTCTCAAGCCCTGCTCCTTCGCGGTCAATATCGAAGAATACATCGGCGCGGTGGAAAGTATCGCGCAGCTTCTGCCCATACGGAATATCCAACTCCTCCAAATCCCGCTTTATGAGGTCTTCGGCTGTCCCCTTAAAATCATCCTGACCGCTCATACTGCCGCGAGATTGTGCTGTCCGTTTTGCAAGATACTCAACGCGCTCATGGTGACATCCGTGAACGGCCACCACATAGAACGCTGGGCCGTACACCTCGCGGAGTGTTTGCACCTCTGCGGGATGCTTCAGTGACCGTATGATATACGCGCGTCGGCGAAGAGTCCCGGAATCAGGCGAGGCCGATGGGTGCGACTCCCGAAACTTGTTTTGCCTTTCCTTTTGAATTGCTCCTATTCCGAGGATTGCCATCGCCTCATTAAGCCCCGTAGCTTCTCGAAGCTCATCTCCTGCGGTCATGTGCTCATTGACATAAACATCAAACGGCTCAGTGGGCAGGTTTCTCCAACGGTCACCAGCATCCCGCACTAGGCGGGCGAGATGGATCAGCGGCTCGGGAGTGTATCGAACTCGGCGTAACGAGGCCGAGAGATAGTCCGTCACCTTCTGCAAATCGACGCCCACTGGTGCGACGAGTCCGAAAAACAACTCAGGTCCCTCAGGATCTGGAATCTTCATGCGTTCTCCTGAATTTCCCTAACCTCCGTCCGCACCTGTGGCTCGGCTAGCGGTTCAGATCCCGCCTGCGGACGATTGGTGTTCCGTCGCCGAGGTATTCCACGTAGAAATCCGACAAGATTGCTGGAGCATCAGTCGATGCTAACTCCAGCAACCTTGCAGCGACAAGCCGCATTTCTGCGTCCCCAATTATCGATCCCCTCATGTCAAGGAAGTGACGAAGGGCGCGCCCATTGATAGTCATTACAATCTTCGATTCGGTAGCATTTGGTAGTACGCTTCGTGCGGCGGATCGGATCGCTCGACGAAGCTCAGTCTGCTTTGTCGGCTCCGCATTATTTGACTCGGTACTGGAAGGCCCGATCGATCCAAGTCTCTTGACGATGAGCCTGTAGGCCATTAATGACTCCTGGACGGAGGTCCGCCAAACCTCCTCTAATGCAGGGTTGCCTCTAAGCTCGGGGGGGAGCACAAATTCCGCGTCGGTCTCATCGTAGTATTGCTGCGACAACTGACTGAAGGAGATTCCGACGCGATGTCGAACAAGCTGATGGGTGAAGGCCCGGGAAACTCCCGTGATGAGGAAGGTCCACGCAGAATGCTCCAACACACTCTCATGGCCTTGCGCAATTAGGTTTTCGATGTATTCGCTATTCGTGCGCGGAGATTGATGTGCACCGAAAGAAAAATAGCACACTCGCCCAGCAAGCTCAACGAGCTCATCGGGAGCCTTCGCATCAGGGGAGCGACGCCACCGAACATTCTGATCAGAAAGAAAACGGTTAACCTCTGACCAATCAATCGATGGGCGAGAGATCACATACACTTGCATCATTTTCCCCTCGTCGAAACTACAGGGCTTGGTGGCAATGTCGTTGTCTGAGGTATCGAGGACTTATTTTGTTCCATAACTTTGATCTCGGCTTTGAGAATGGATATGTCGTCTCTCATATCCTGCAATCGTTTCATGCGTTCGATCATTAGATTTGTACCGAGCGTCAAGGCCACCCCCAGTATCCCTGCGAAAACCGATGCATAGACCGCCGTTCTAATGATCAGCTTGCGAGTCCGGCTCTTTATATCGACGAAGTCGCGAGAGAGACAATTGATCCGGCTCTGCGGCGGCCGGTCAGGTCTGACACTGGGATATCGCCGACCCCAATCTGCTCGGGGAGCACGGTCCAAATGGAAGAGAAGAAGTGTCACAATCAAATCGCCACGGCGAAGTGGAAAATGAGCTTTGCCGACATTGATCACCGCAAAGCGCATGCGACCGGAGTATCCGGGATCAACGTGGCCGGGATTGGTCATGAGCAGGCCAAGCTCGGAAATATGGGAAGGCGGAAAACCAACTCCGCAAATGTGACCTGGAAAATGTAGTGTCTCAAGAGTGGTGACTACGGCAGTTTCGCCGGTTCGAAGACTCACCTGGTCTTTAGGGTTGTCGTGCCCACCAGGGGCTGCAGGGGACTTACCTGGAATGAAGATTTCGCCGACATGGAGGTCGATGGAGGATGGTTGGATGGGCGATTCGGCACTGTACCAGTTGCTTGGCTCAGGCAAGGATTCAACCGCACCGCCTTCGCAAGCAACCTCAAGAAGCTCGTCATCGGTTAAGAGACGCATATCGCCGCCTTTCTCTTGAATTCACCGCTTGCCAGCATTCTCTTGCACAATAAAATTGTGCTTGGCATATACAAACGATCAACCGTACTGACGACCGTTCTTAGCGAAAGAAAGAATCAAGTGCAGCGGATGATTCAGCCAATGATAATATGATGCCGAATCTCCCGCTAAACTCTTTACGGTAATTCGTCAAGGTATGGGCATTCGCGTCTTCCGTGGTTCAGCCGGAGCTCTTGGCTTGGGACCAGATGGCCTATGAGAGCTACTTCGCTGCAAGCACTTCATATTCACGTACCTAGCCTAGCTCATCTGGTGTCCCTGCATTGGCGATGTAGATAAAAATGTAGCTGTCACAACCACAGAGGTCCACCAGTAGTCTGTGGCTGGGGTTTCCCCTTGATGAGGCTCGGGGTGGATGGGAAACAAATTTCGTACAGTCCCGGCAAAAAGAAGGATACTGTTGAGCGGAGTAGCGGAAAGACATGTCGAAGCCCGCAAGTTATGTGCAGCCGATTCATTTCGAGGATTTCGACGGCGCTCAGTTCGAGCGCCTTGTCTTCGCCTACCACTGGAGATCTGACGAGTGGCGCTCGCTCGAATGGTACGGCCAGACGGGAAGTGACCTCGGACGCGACATCTGGGGTATGCGTGAGAATGAAGCATACCAGCAGGAATCCATTTGCATCCAGTGCGTCAACCGCAAACAGCTGACGTTCTCCAAGGCAGAGAAAGATATCGCCAAGGTGTTGACGGCACCTAACGGCGCGCCCTACCGCTTTCGCATTGTGGCACAATGTAAAATCTCCGGCACTCTGCGGGACAGAATTAAGAAGCACGTCAAGTCTCTCGGCGTCCAGGAGTGTGACACCTGGTCCGGCCCGGAATTTGAAGAGTTTCTCCGCAAAGGCGCGGAGCCCCTTTTGAAGCGGTTTGTCGAGGGCGAAGCTTTCCCAGACGCCTCGGAGGATCTGAGAAAGCTGGCGACATCTATTCCGCCGGTCAATGATGACGAAGCTTTAGCCCTGTTTGCCAGCGTGTTTGACCGCCCCGCCTTTTACACCCCCATACATCAGGAAAGCAATCTGGGAGACTTCAAGCAGGCCATCACCGACACGATCCAGGCGTTGGGCACCGGCATTTGGAAGACGCGTGACGGTCATCTGATCGGCCGCATTCCGTCGCGCCACCAATTGAAGAGCGAGGCTCTGCGCGCAAAGATTCAAACCGTAGAGAAGGCGCTTTCGCGTTTGCGGGCGAAATACGACGAGATGATTCGATCTGGTGTCCTTCGCCATTGCCAGTGCAATGACTCCAACTGCCCGACGTTCTTCTTTAGTCCGCCTCACGCTGCGTACGAGCTGGAGCGTCTTCGGCACGAGGTGCTGATGGCCTTTCGTAAAGCGTATCCTTCATTCAGGCCTCCGTCATGGTAAGACGAAGGTGTAAGCGGAGAATATGGAGAGGGGAGGGGTGATATGGGGTTGTACGTCCACTCGCTCGGAGAGATACCGACCGGCGCCGAGCGTGCCTACTATGTGTATCTGCTGGATTACGGCTGGGAGGAATCGCTTGGTAATGCCGTTCGAGTGAATCTGCCAAGAATGGCCGACATGGCCTCGCGTTCCAACGCGATTGTCATCCACGGCCCGCGAGGTGTGCATTTCGAAGATGAGGTGCTCTCCTGGCATCGCGTGAACGGACAGGACGCGGAGGACATCCTCCCCGCAATCCTCGTCACCACGCGTCATCCTTCGACATTTCGCGAGTCGTTCGAGATGAAGAGATCGAGCAAAGAGAGCAAGGACGCTCTGCTCCTGATACCACTCCGGAACGTCTGCAAATCCGCGGAAGACGTTGTGGAACTGATCCAGCGCGTGTTCGAGGACATCAAGGACAAGAAACAACTCTCCAAGTTCCGCGCGGCCAAACATATGCGCCGTGTGGCGGGAGCTTTGGTGGATGCAGTGATATTGCAGCCGAAGGTTGGTGGGATTGGCTTTGATTTGAAGAAGTTTTTCAGTAGTGCTAGGACGTGAAACCTGACTTGTTCACATTTGTAGCTGAGATTGCCGTCGAACGCGGCGATCCCATTCCCATCACATGCAACTGCGGTAGCGTTATTACCATCATGCCACCCCTCCAGGAAGAGCTTGTCGTTTGCCCAAGGTGCGAGTCGCGGATCAAGCTGCTGGTGCTGACCGGCGATCCCGGATATGTCATGGGGCGCGCCCCGAATGGCGCGCCTATGCTCATTTCGGTCCAGGGCAGTTCGCCGGAAAAGCTGGCAATATCGGATGAAGAGCGGAAAAGGCTGTTGGAGAAAATCAGAAAGGACTGGGAAAGCGCGAATCACTGAGCCGCATGAGCGACAAGCCAATCCTCATCAATTCGAAGAAGGAACGGGTCGATGTTGAAGCACTCATCGATAGGTGCCGCTCCGACCCCAATCGCATACTGGCGGACGATGAAGTCGGCCTTGTGGTGTATGTGGGCGACTTGGACATTTATAGTGTCAGCGCGCTAGGACACCCGGAGACCGGCAATCCACCCCCAGATCCAAGCGGCCACTGGGCGCAGAAAGTGAATGAGATTTCCGTCATTCGATTCGGGGAGAGCGTCCGACGACAGATCGGCTCAGTCGTCAAGACACTGTCCGCCGATAGCGTCTTGGTAATTCGGGATGGAGATAGCCTCCGGAAGGTCAGAGCGGGGGACCTTAAACCCGGCATGATCCTGCGCGGCGGCGAGGAGGTTTATTGGTGACATTCAAGAATGAACTCGAAAGACGAACGTTTGAAATCGCGCAGAGAGTGTGTGGCCAAGTTGCCCTAATCGAGCACAACAAAACTCTCAGAATCGAGACTGCCGATTCACTCGAAGTGGCGTCATTTGTTGGTCCACCAAAGAAAGAAATTGATGTGATCACAGCGGGATTCGTTAATCCCAACGTGGAGATTCTTATCAGTTGCAAGGAGTACCAGCAATCAAAGGCTGAGCCTGCCGATGTGCAGGAGTGGGCAGCAGTGGTCAGAACGATGAATCAATATGCCACTGCGACCAAATATCTCGGGTTGATAATTTCACCCAGCGGCTTCACGAGCGGTTGCGAGCCCTGGGCTACGTCTTACAACCTCGGTGTCATTCCACCGCTCAAGGGCAAACCGCTCAAATTCCCGGCTGACACTTGTGATCAAATGCTCGACCGCGTATTGGCCGCTTTTAAGAAACGCCTGCACTTCCCCCATGCCACTCTCTTTGAGGCCCCGCAATTCTACGAGTTTGTCTACCATCTCACGGAGGCGTTTGAGGGACGAGATCAATCGGCAAAGGAGTTTGGCGAGAGGTACAGAGTGCTCGGCAAGGGCTGGCTATCTTCATTCTCGGAATTGGTCAGAACCTTCAAGGATCAGTCGATTCAGAACATCGAAACCACGACGGTTGGCGTTTACCTGAGTTTCTCTGAGGGATTAGCTTTTCGCATGATTGGGAGCCAGATTCAGTTCGGTGCGAACGACAGACGGATCGAAGGCCATAGCATTAGCATCGCATGCGAAAAGAATTTCCATGGCGAACCTTGTTCCCTGGATTTCATCAAGAAATTGGTTGTTGGCCAAAAGGTTACGAGTGCTGGCGACTGGGGTGTCCGTTTCGAGTTTGGATTGAGCGACGATCTCATGCTAGCAATAGAACCGAACAGAATTCAGGTTTATAGGACAAGAAATCCTACCTATCAGCATCTACTGTAGGTTCGCCCGCGTATGATTACCCTGAAAACGATGGTCCAGCGAAAACAAGTGCGTCGCCGAAAATCACCTACTAAGCGATTAAACCTCCTTCTGCAGCGTCTCACAGCTACGGGGGAAAACGGATTTGAAGGGCTTATTGCACGCCTTTTGGGTGATCTGACGGGCATACGATTTCATCTCGCCCATTCTGGCGATCAACAAGGACGTGACGCGCGAGCAAACTTGCCGTCAAGCGGCTCGGTTGCTTTTGAATGCAAGCGGTATACAGAAGACAACCCGCTTAGAGCACGAGACCTGCTCGCAGAATTGCAGCAGGCTCAGGTTTCGGTCCCGTCGCTCGACCTCTGGATTCTTGCCACATCGAGGACAGTGCCCGACCAAGTGCTATCTGATCTTGAAACTGCGGCTAGTGACAAGGCTTTCGACATTCTAACTTTGGATTCTGTGCCGGATGGAACCGGCAACCTCGATTTTCTGTGTGCCGCCTTTCCAAACTCCATGGAAGAGTTCTTCCCTCACTTGGCTGGCGAATTGACGCCCATACTAGGAGAGATCAGGTTGAGAGCGGGATTTAGCGAGAGAATCCAAGTTTTGCGCGCTCAGCTTCTTCGTCCTAGCGGCGGTTGGCCAAATTGGCAGAAGCGCAGCCACGGTGAGTGGAATGTACTGATGACCGACATATTGGCGGCGAGAGCACGCCTGGGCCAGCCTCTCGCTGTCCTGTCGAAAGACAGCCACTGCATCGCTCGCCTTGGAATTGAGAGCGAATTGGAGCGTTGGTGGAAAAGTGGGCGCCCAGAGATTTTCGCTGCCGTGGGTGAAGAGGGCGATGGTAAGAGCTGGGCAGTCACCCAATGGATAACCCAGAAGACAACGGACAAAATCGGCGACTTCCCTTCTCTTGTTTTCTTGCCGTCGCGTGATGCCGGGAGCTTCAAAAACATTCATACCCTGCTAGAGCAGAGCTTAAAGCAGTCGTTCGGCGAAGGACAATGGAGTCGAAAGCTGACAAGATGGCTCGAAACGCCCTCCAGCCGTGCGAACGGCCCACTCGCCGTTGTCGTGCTTGACGGCCTTAATGAGCGGCAATCGCCGGCTTATTGGCGAGCTTTGATTGAGAGCGCGCAAGAGGCTCAGTATGCCGGGTCGATCTCGATCATCTGCACGGCACGTGCAGCCTACTGGAATGAACATTTCTCCGACCTGCAATATCTCCCAATAAAGGTGGTGAAAGTCCCTTCCTTTACAGATCAGGAATTGACCGAAGCTCTAACACTCCGCGGCAAATCGCTCTCGGACTTTCCCGCTGACCTTCATCCGTTGCTCCGAAAGCCCCGATATCTGGATCTGGCGACGCGGCACAGCGAGAGCATGGCTCAATCGGGTGACATCACAGTTGCACGTCTAATCTTCGAAGACTGGCGGGATCGGCAGTCGCGTCGTGAAACCCATTTGTCAGGTCAAGGCTTCAATGACCTACTCAGGCAAATGGCGCTCGAGCACCGTGCTGGCAAGGATGCTTTCCGTGCTGGTGAGGTGAGGGGCATGATTTCGTCTGAAGCGGACGCGGGAACCATCATCCGAGAGCTCGCCACAGGTGGTGTGCTTATTTCTGACGGCGGTCGGTTGAAAGTGGACCCGGTACGACTCCCGCAGGGCCTGGGACTCCTGCTCGCGGACAAACTGAAGTCTGCGACTTTGACCGTACAAGAGTTGAGCGAAGAGATCGCCGCATGGTTAGAGCCGTACACGGGTTCAGATTTCGAAAGCGCCATCTTGGAACATGCTTTCGTTTACTCGGTATCTTCAGGCTATCGTGCAGCGGCGATTCGGTCTCTTTTATTGGGATGGATCAATGCACAAAACCCACGTTCTCCCGAAGGAAGTCCGATTGAGCGCACCATCGTCGCCTATCTACCGAGCGCTCTCGACGCGTACGTTTCAGTGGCGGAACAGGTCTGGAGTACAGGCAGCGACAACCCGTGGGCTCAGGAAGTACTCCTCAAGGGTTTCATTTATTGGTCAGCGAAGAGTGAGGACATAAGAAATAGGCTCATCCCCGCTCTTGAGCGCTGGTTAGCCATGCTGCAAGTTGGGGCCCCCCCGATCCTTAGGAGGGGCGAACACAATCGAAAAAGAGGAGACCCAGCTGGTACGGTAAAGAAGCTCTTCGGTGATTTGAAACCCGGAGAGCAATGCTTTCTTGCCGGCTACCGTTTACAACCCATCGATGACAATCTTTGGATACGACTTAGTCGCGTAGCCGTCTGCATCATCTCCGAGATAGAAGACCGCAGACCCTTTGTTCGAGCGCTCGTTCTGGGGACTATTGTAGATGCCATCTTTAGATACGGCAGTCATTCAGATGAGATGAAATGGGTCATTCGGAGTTCAAAAATCCCCCTGGAGGAGACCTTCAATGAGCACGTTACTGTGCTAATGAATGACACTTCCGCAGTCGCGGAGAGAGCTGCGGCTGACTTGTTGCGGTATATCGGGACGGAATCTGCTTGGGAGCGGCGTTTAGGGCTCGACCTTGAACGTCTTTTCCCAACACCCGAATGGATTCAAGAGCTGCGGAAGAACTCCATCGAGTCGATCTTTGGCGCCCGCACACGAATGCAGGTGGAGGAATGTGCGAAACGGCCCGACCTGAAACTCTGGCAATTCATCAGTGCGGCGTTGCCTTTCATTCACAATCCCGCGCTCGAGCTGCCGGAGGATTTGCCTAAGCGGCTTTTGCCGGCTCTTGAAGCCTTACATCCATCGAAGATTTGGCAAGGTCGTTGGCGTGGTGCAGAAGATATACATCTCGAGGAGGCTGAGCAAGTCCTTGCGCGAGTCGATCCAGCAGCCATCAGTGACCTTATCAGACACGTCGTTCGGACCGTTACTGATCGTTCCGATGAATCCCTCCTCTCCATGGCTTCGCAGCTTGATAAATACGATCTGCTCCTCGATGACGCCTCGCGGCAAGTACTGTTTGATTTCCTAATCAGTCGTCCGGACCTATTCCAAATCAGCGGCGAAGCAGCGAAACACATTGAATTTCAATTCTTCCAATCCGTCCTTTGGATGTGGCAGGGCGACGAACAACTCCAACGCCAGCGCTCACGCTCAGAAGCCGCCTTCGATTCTAGGGATTTTGAATTCTCGTTTTGTGGCCCGATGCTCGCTCCTGTGCCCACGCCAACGCGCGAGAAAGAGTGGTTCCGCGTCCTTTACTTTCTTGGGGCGATCAATTGTCCCTCCCTCACGCCGGAGCAGGTGTGCGAGGCCTGCTCTTCACCGGACAGCTTGGTACGAGGAGGAGCTTTCCGGTACGTCTACCTTTGTTCTCTCGGGTCTTCACTTCCACCGGCCTTTTCCACTCAGTGGCGATGGAGTCCACGTCAGCATTTTTTGGAACAGACCTTCGGGAGTCTCCTGCTGGTCGACCGACTCGCGAGCACCGGCGTGGGGATTTGGATAGACAGAATTGATCCACACCACCGTGCCTGGGCCCTCAGTAAGGCTAACGCCTCCAATGCCGATTGGCGTGCATACTTCGAATGGATCGAATCATGTGTCCGATTGATTAGTGGGTTACCGCTGATTAGCGGTCCGCGTCGGCTAGTAGCGTACTCTCACGATCCGAACAACCGACTACCGGGGGATGTACGTCTGGAGGCGCAGAAGCCCGAGTCGATCCGCTTCGTAGCTCCGGAATCCGTCTGGGGCGGACGGTTTGCAGAATGGCCGCCGAATCTGTTCCCTGATCCAGACATCCGGCGGAGAACGAGGAACGCTGAGTACGAACAGATAACCTCGCAAAACCAAGCTGCCATAGATACTGGCAATCATTGGCTGCAACGACCCTTCCCGACGACAGGACTGGATCGAGTGTTAGAACTTGAACCGGACACGGTCAAGCGTTGGATTGCCGAACTCGAAGAGTATCCGTCATTACTTAGTCATGCGCTGGCATTCTACATTAGCCTTGTGCAGGTTCTCGCGGCCGCACCTGGATGGCACGAGCAAGCTAGCCGCGTCTATTATCAGGTTAAGGTAAGGGCCCCGCTATTCCGCTTTGTCGATGCGCAGACTGGCTTGGAACATTTGGACCTGGCGGTGTTCAGCGGACCCGAATCAGATACATTCCGTTCGATATGGCGTGAACGCTATGTAAACTGCAACACAGACAAAGACCTCTTGGAATTAGCCTTGCTAGCTCGTGGAGCTGATGGGACAGCTTCTCTCGCTTGGCTGGGACGTCATATTGGCGCAATGCTGCAATCTAATGATCCGTTTCAGAGGGTCAAGGCTATCGCTATGCGCGGTTTTCTCGAAGAAGATAATAACGCCTCCTGGATCACTGCAATTCAAGATAATAGAGACGATGTCTGCTGGATCAAGGACGTGGAGTCGACTGCGCGTGATCGAGTTCGAGCAGAAGGGTTCGCAAGGCATTGGTTCCGAAGGTTCTGCCGGAGTGATGATCTGAACGATGCATGGGCGGCCTATCGCCTCTTTCTTGTTGCAGCAGACAGGCGGTCTTTGCTTTGGTGTTGGCGCGAAATGCAGGAGCTCAAAGCGGGTTGGCGCAAAGAAGGCTTCTTCGCCGCAAACATACAACACATCGACGGAACCCTGTCGGATAACGAGAAGAAGCTGGCCGAATCTTTTCTGAACTGCAAAGTTAGTGACGCTCTCGGACCTTGGATGCAACTGCATCTATAGCGTGCGTGGAATAGATTGTCACGCGAGCGATTTATCTGGAGAAAGGAGACTTCATCTGCATGGCGCTGCGAATCTTTATAAGCTTTGCGCGGGAGGACATTCGGTACCGTGACTTGCTGGTTGGGCAAGCCAAAAACAACAAGACACCTTTTGAGCTGGTAGATATGTCAGTCCAGGAACCATTTGACGATAAATGGAAATCAAGATGCAGGGAGAAGATCAAGCACAGCCATGCCTTCATTGCCTTGCTAAGCAAGAGGACCTGGCGCGCAGACGGTGCTCGGTGGGAGATGAAGTGCGCAGCGGAGGAAGGCATTCCCTGTCTGGGGATCCACGTGCGTAAAGACAATAAAGGAGCGATTCCACCTGAGTTGCGCGGTAGAGCCATTGAATGGCGGTGGAACTCTATCGCGAGATTTATTAGTGCGATTGATCGTAAGCGGTCGCTCTGGGATCGCTTTTTATCCTAACTAAGAACTGATACCGTTATCCGTACATCGGGAATTCCATGGAGGAAACAGTGGCCGACAAGAAAGTGGTTTTCATTGCTTTTGCTATCGAGGATGAAAGACAGCGCGATTTTCTAAAGGGGCAATCCCTTCACCCCAGAGCACCCTATGAATTCATTGATATGTCTGTCAAAGAGCCGTACGACAACGAGTGGAAAGATCGAGTGCGCACCCGAATCAAGCGTTCAGATGGCGTTATTGCCCTCGTGAGCAAGAACTCGCTGAAGTCGAGCGGCCAGAAATGGGAGATAGCGTGCGCCCGAGAAGAGAAGAAACGCATTCGAGGCATATGGGCTTACACGGATGATCGCACTAATCTGGACGGGGTGAGTACATTCGCCTGGAACGATAAGAATATCAACGACTTCATCGATTCGCTTTAGGTTGATATATGCGCAAGGCGCTCATCGTCGGGATCGATCACTATGCATACATCAAACCGCTGAGCGGATGTGTGAATGACGCTCACGCTATGAAAGCTGTGTTGGAGCGCCACGCGGACGGGACAACTAATTTTGTTACGCCGCGCTTGCTCGCCGGAACCGGCCCCGCTGATGTCATTGAAAGAAGCGGGCTTAAAGATGCTGTGCGAGAGCTGTTTGCGGGCGACTCAGATATCGCTCTCTTTTACTTCGCCGGGCACGGCTATATTGAAGACACCGGTGGGTTTCTCTGCGCAGGCGACTGCAAGACAGGCGATGACGGATTCTCTCTTGCAGAGCTGATGTACATCGCGAACGAGTCAAAAGCAAGAAACAAAGTCATTATCTTGGATAGCTGCCACAGCGGCATAGCAGGTGATCGACCGGCAACCCAGGGGCTCGCGGATATCAGGGAGGGCATGACGATTCTCACGGCCTCGACTGCAGAACAGTACGCGGCGGAGGTCCCGGGAGGTGGTGCTGGCGTTTTCACGACCTTGTTAGTAGACGCTCTGGGAGGTGCTGCCGCGAATCTAGTCGGCGACGTTACACCAGGAAGTGTGTACGCCCACATCGATCAGTCCCTTGGGCCATGGGCGCAACGCCCCGTATTCAAAACAAATGTGAAAACCTTCGTTTCTCTTCGGAAAGCCACCCCGCCAATTCCGCTTGTCGATCTTCAAGCTCTCGCCGTTCACTTTCCCCGGGCAGGTTACAACTTTAGACTCGACCCAGCATACGAACCGGAGCGTCCTGAGCAGCGGAATGATTCAAACCTCCCCCCTCCAGATCCCGCGAAGACTGCTGTGTTTGCCACTCTGCAGCGGTATGCCAAGGTGAACCTTGTACGACCAGTGGATGCGGCGCACATGTGGCACGCGGCCATGCAAAGCAAATCCTGCGAACTTACTGTCTTAGGAGAGCATTACCGAAAACTTGTCGCAAGCGGACTGCTCTAGCGAAACAATTATGAAATATCAAGAAATAGATGATCTGCTGAGCGGGCTAATCGAACAGCTAGCGGCCTTTGAACATGAGCGCTGGTCTCATTGGCAGCGGTATTTGCACGACAAATGTGTTCGCCAGCCTGATGGTTCGCTGCTCATACCTGCCGAACTGGTAACCCGATGGGAGAGGCAGATCGATTCCAAATATGTGGAGCTGAGCGATCAGGAAAGGGAAAGCGATCGCGAGCAGGTGCGCAAGTATCTTCCGTTGATCGCGTCTGCCCTGGCAGAGCGGGATGATCGTGACTGACGCCGCCGCACTCGATGGAGTCGAACTCGTCGTGATCTAAGGACACTCTGGAAGGGCGAGCAAATTGTCGTTGTAGTAGCCGTCCGCATGCGTTCTTACATACTTGCCATTCGGTCCATCGACCACACCTACGTCCAGCTCTCTTGCCGTTCACCATTGTGAAGAATGTGTTTGTGCCGGCCTCGATAGAATCGATCACCTGCTGACGAGGCCATTTCCAGTTGGCTGCGCCAAGATGCGTAATCCCCTCGTGCGTATCGTTGCGAGGCAGCTTGTTGATGCAAGTCACTTGCGCGTCGGCCATACCCTGCTCCTCGCTCGCTAGTGAAATCCTACCCGGCCAACGCATCGACGTCCCTGCAAATACTCTTCTATACATCGATGTACCTGAAAAGACAGATGCGCTACCGGATTGTAAATCCGTTCGATAGACTCTTACACATGCGCTGCCAGTTCTTCGATGGTTCGGTACGGCCGAGCGTCGATTTCTTCGTGCTTCAGCGTCTTGATGAAGCTCTCGCACCGCCCATGTCCCGGATAGCCGGCATGGCTCATGCTCAGCAACCGCGCCACTGTTCTCCAGCATCTCCACATACTCCATGCTCGCATACTGCACACCCTGGCCACGCATCGATGAGGTCCGACCAGGCAGCCATTCCTCGGTACTGCACAGATAATTGAGGATTATCCATGCAGGTGGAACCGAATGAGCTCAGTTGAAATCGTTTGGAAACCGCTTTTCGAAGCCGCTGGCCAGACGCTCGCCGGGATTGTCGGCTCGTATACAACCGCAAAACTGGTGGAGCGATATTTCAGGCAAAACTCATTCGATGGAGCCATGGATTTGTGGCAGAGAGGCATCCAATCAAACCGGGTCGGGGAAGGTGATCGCGTTCGATTTGACGGCCTCGTTTCGCCTTATACGCAATTGTTTCCAGGCGATCCACTGACGAACGCTCAAAGATGGAACAACCTGTACTCCTTCGCTGGTCGTATTTCGAGCGCCGAATACCAGTCCATGGAGTTCTTCGCGGGATCCGATGCGGCTCTTCGGGTGGGAAGTCTCAACGGGGAATCGATTGTGGGGTTATATAGCCGCTATGGATTTGTCGGCGAAGGTGTAGTGGCGGTCGTGCCCACGAAACTGTTGACCAAAGCCATCCCGGACATTTTTACGCCTAGTTTTATAGGCGTGCGAGCGATCGTGAAAGGTCGGCTCTCGCGATGCCCAAGCCAGCACGCATATGTCGTGCAAGCAATCGCCGAGCGAGCCGGAATACAGTTCAACCTGGAAGGCTATCGAAACACGTGGTACGTAAAGGTAGACACAATCGAGCCATTCCGAAATCGTGATGCTGCGACCGTCTCACTACTCGGGTCAGTGTGGGCGGCCACCGAGGTCCCAAAAGAGCAATACATCGTTCAATATGGCTATCTGACAAATCAGGCGGAGCGGAGAGCATGCGTCGCACATCTACAAAGTGAAAAGGCGTGGGCTAGGGCCCGGATATATTGCGATGACATTGACAGCCCGAGCCAAGAATTGAGCTTCAAGAAAGCGTATCTGTAAGCTGCAGAGTCGGCAGTTTTTCTCTAACGCATCGCGGTAAGTGTAAATAGAACTTCAAAAAGCGCGGATCAAAATAGCGGCAAGGATTGAGCCTCGGATTTTGGCACCACGCGAGTTGCTCACAGTTCCTTGTCGCTGGGAGGTCCTGGATCAGCGACGGGCTTTTTCCCCAGAGCAGCAAGAGATGAAGAATCCCGGGGTACTCGGGCACAAACACCAAAGAAGCGACGTGGCGACTCGCCCATCCGAGCCGCTTAAAGCTCTCACGTGTAGCGGTACTCTCAAAAATGTGCCTATAGATCAAATCGCTGCAAACTCCCTGTGAAGTCAAAAGTGACGCGAAGACCTGATAGGCATTCTCGACGGTGAGCAGATCCACCGAATCGTTCACGACAAGATCGAATTGCTCCCGCAAGTGCGGAAGCTCCCGAAATGCATCCGTCGTCCGGATCTCCAATCGGGGATCGGTCCGCGCTATTCTCGCGTCTTCGTATTCTTCGGTCATGATGGCCAGGAGCTCTGCATCATGATCAAGCATCAAGACTCGTTCTATGCTTCTGTATCGAAGTACTTCTCGCACTGCAAAAAAGGAACCACCGCCTATCACAAGAGCGGTTTGCGGGCCCTCAATGAAGGCTGAGGGCAGGTGCACTAGCGGCTCGTGATACAGCGGTTCCCATGCCTCGACGTGCTGAATCTCCCCATTTAATATCAACACGCGACCGAGGGTTGGATGCTGGTAAAACGCGCCCTCGGTTTGCGTTGTATGAATCGGACGTAGTTCCGCTAAGCCAGAAAGCTGAACAGCCACATTTCCGTGCTCTCGGAATTCGACCACTGATAATCCTCAATTATCTTTGCCGGAAAGGCAAGGAACAGCGGGGGACATCCGATGCGCGTCTTTATCTAATTCTGCTGCGAAGCTCACGGTATCAAACCGCCTCGGTACTGTGCAAATGCAAAACCGTCATCCCCGATCCTCTCTGGGATCAGGTGCCGGGCATCTTCTTACCCGCATCGATGCGAATTCTGCACTCGAACTGACACATACGTATTCCTGGCTCTGGATGCCTCACGTCCTGTCAATATCGAGTGCAGCGACCAATTAAAGCAGCTCGTGGACTTCGAGAAACTGACAACCAATGCACGTTTCGAAACATGAGCCGCGTTTTTGCCACAAACCGCAAGTCTACTGCATAAGGAGAGAATACTGCGATGACCATTGCCGATGCAATCAATCACTTCTTCCAAACCTACTTTTCGACCTGCGATAGGAGCCCCAAGACGCTGATAGGCTATGAGGTCGATCTTCGCCAACTAAGGGAATTTATCGGTCAGCACGCAATCACAGCCGAAATTTCACCCGAGCAGATCCAATCGTGGGCAAGGCATCTCAGGGAAGGCGGATACCGTACGTCTTCGGTCCGCAGAAAGCTTGCAGTCGCACGCGTATTCTTTGGCCACTTGGCAAGATGCGGCGACATCCAAACGTCACCGTTCGCCAAAATTCGCCTTGATCTCGGCAAAGCGAAGGTACTTCCCCGCAACATTTCAGAATCTGACGCGCAACGCCTTCTGGAGCAAGTCTGGAGAGGGAGTAGCCCAGCATCGAGGACGAGAAAGGCCTCAATATCTGCACGTGAATTCTTTAGGTTGCGAAACATCGCCGTTGTCGAGGTCCTCTTTGCGACAGGCATGCGGGTAGGTGAACTGATTAACCTAACCGTTAATGATTGGCGGGACGTAGAAGCTTCTTTTCTCGTTAACGGAAAAGGCTCGACTCAGCGTCTCGCGATTCTTCCGGATGAGCGCTCGATTGGCGCGGTGCGCGCTTATCTTGGTGTTCGATCGTCAATTGCACCAAGCTCCTCGTATCTCTTTCTAAGCATCCATGGCCATCGGCTCCTATCCCAGGGCGTGTCAGCCATACTTCGCTCCGTCGCGCAATCTGCGGAAATCCCCAGCCGAGTCACTCCGCACATGATCCGTCATACGGTTGCCACCTTGCTTCTGACACATGGTGCCGATATTCGCATCGTCCAAGAGGTCTTGGGACATGCCTCAATCCTGACTACCCAGCGCTATCTCCACGTCTCCAAAGAATTACTTCGTGCAGCACTTCGATTGCGCCATCCTACACATTACATGCACGTAGCAATGCCTACGGGACAGTAGTATGGATACCTCGCGGCGCGCTCCCGGGAGTATTGCTTCTTCTATGCTGCTTGGTAAAGTTATAACAAAAGTGAAAGTTTAGAACTGGCACGATGCCTGAATTGCCTAACATCCGAACCCGGTTGCCGGGCCAAATCCCGAGTGACGTAAAGGTGATTGCAACCGTGACTGCCATCAGGTGGTTTGGCTGGGGCTTCGGCGAGTCGCTTATTCCTGTGTACTTGTACTCCTTCGTTCGGAACTATGCAGCGACGGGAGTAATCGGTTCTGCATATGAATTCATGTTCATCGTTTCGCTGCCGCTCGTTGGGACCGCCGCAGACAAGTTTTCCGCCAGCGCACTTATTGCGCTTGGATTGGCGGTATATCCATTTGTTGGGCTGTGCTATTTCCTTGGCGGTTATTCGTCTAATGCGTTGCTGTTTGTGGTCCTCGCCCAAGCCATCAACGGAGCCGCCTACGCACTCGACCAAGTTGGAAGGGATACATACATTAGAGTTCGCAGTCCGAGCGGGGCCGTCGCTGTGGGACTCGGGTACCTGGATACGATTGGCAACTTTTGGTGGGTGGTAGCGGCGCTACTCAGTATTCCACTCCTGCACTTCATCGGGACTCCGACACTCCTCCTGATGATTGCGCCGAGTTCGCTGACGGCGTTGTTGGTAATCCGCTCAATAGGAAGTCGCGCAAGGGCAGAAATCCGGACAACCGGACGAGGCGTCTCTGTCTCTGCCGACCGGAAACCGTTCTCCGCAGAATTCGTCTCTTGGAACTTCCGGTTGTTCGGGCTGGCGATGTTCAGCTTTTTCGTCGGCGCCGCGACCACCATTAGTACTTTCGTGATCCCAATAGACGTTTATGCGCGTGGCGCAAGCCTCGTCCAAGTTGTGCTGATTGGGATAATGCTCACGATTCCACAGATATTAGGATGGCCACTTGGGAGGTATTTTGGTAGAGTTGGCGCACGATCATTTCCTGTTTGCTTAATTGCATTTTCCATATTCATGGAGTTACTTGCGCTATCAAATGGGAGCGCTCTAGTGCTGGCGGCCGCCCTCGGGATCGGGATAATCCTAGAGTTCTTCACGTTGGGAAGCGGTCAATTGTTGACGACGTTTTCTAGGTTTGAAGAAATTGGTCGAGTCGGAAGCACTATGACCGCGTTGACGGAACTGGGGAGTCTCGTCGGCCCGATTGCAATGGGGCTGCTAATGAATGCCAAGGGCCCGTCGGCAGCGTTTTCGTATCTGGGCATTCTGGCTGCCAGTGCCGGAGTTGGTCTTATGGTGATGCGGCGCTATTGGGGAGGGCGGATGCTGGAGCGGCGTATCCCTTGATTCATTACGGGCTCTGCAGAACAGCAAACGACTTCGTGATTGCCATGTTCCGCGACAGTCGATAGTAGGGCCTAAACTCGAGCCCCAGAGCGGAGGGCGAGTGGCGTGACTTGCTTCCGCGAAATCCATCGCGCGCGCTCCGTCGAGTGAAGCCACCCGTTTGGCGGTTGCCCTACACAGCCGTGGGGTGGAGAATCAGAATGTCCAACGGTGGCTAGATGATGCGTCGAATGAGATCCTGTGCCTGACGTGCGATTTGCGTTCGAAGACGCCTTTCGAATGATTTTCGAGCATCGGACACAGTGAATGATTCCCACGAAACTGGATGGATGTAGGTCCTTTGGGGTGTAACAGGTCTTGATGCATGTTCCATGCCAGCGTCGAATGGAATCGTGATGCCCCGTCCGCAGTTTCCACTTGTTTCGTGCTTTTGGGAGTGGTAGGGTTCCAATATCGAAAGGAGAACTGAGTGGCGACTTATAAACCGGGTGAAATTGCCCCCGATTCTGGAATCCTTATCGAGGTTGGCCCTCGTGGAGGGAAGGTAGATGGCGGTCGCAGTGTTGTGATTGAACGCGGAGAGCGGATTCCGCCTACTTCGGAGGCGGATAACGAGTTCAAGTATAAGCCAGGATCGAAGACAACCCACTGACGTCCTAGAGTGCAGGTGAGGCGGATGGGGTTCTTCTGTACCGAGATGCCCCAAAGTCCAACCCACGTGAGATACCGGCGATTCCTTAGTCAGAGGCTTTTTGTATCGCTACCTTCTATTCAGCAACGTCTCGAACGAAAGATGCGTTCCACGCATTTCCGATTAGTCATGGAACTCCGAAATGCACCACATGGAACAGACATTCGGCAGCCTACTGCTTATGAGATTGACACGGGATCCCCGCACGTTAGGGCTTGGGACCAGATGCCTGGACACGCCGGTTTCCAGCAAGCTCTTTACATTCACGGACGTTGCCCGAGCACCTGGTGTCCCTGCATCCGTGACGTAGATGAATTTGTCGCGGCGATTGCGCCGGAACTGCATCGGTGGGAGCATCTCCTTTCAATAAGAATATTGAATCTCCCCATCTCCTCAACTTCCTTTGGAGGCTGACTCTTTTCCCGGCTGTGCCCCCCCGTCGAGCGGTATCATCGGATGGCATATGAGCGACATAATCCAAGGTCTCGATGTGATCACAAAGCTGCTACCCCAGATTAAATGGTTGACGGGAGCGAGACGGCGGGAGTTCTTTGACAAACTCACATCTCCGCTATTTGAGTCATTCCAAGATGTTCATGAGTTTTGCAACGAACTGATTCTGGATGCGCGGGAAGGCGTTGTCGGTCTGTGCCCTCCCGGGCTCGTTCTGGTTCTCGCTCGCCGTCGAGCCGAACCCTCACGTGCGAAGCGAGAAGTCGCTCTCAGAAGGATAATGGCAAAGTATATAAAAACACGAAGGAAAGACGAGCACTTGCGTGATGCTATTCGCCACGATGCCCAACAAATGCTGGCAGGAATTGCTTGGCCTGAAGAGCGTCGATTTCTGGTGTCAATCGGGCATTACTTCCTAGACTCCGCTACACTGCTCCCGAACAACAGGAGTCTCGATCACGATGTTGATGCGGTAATAGCGCGTGGCGGGGACAGCCGTTGGAACACCCCCTCTATGGCGCTGTACGAGACGGTTCGTGAAGAGCACGATCCTGAGCGAGTAATAGCATTGCTCGACGCATCCAGGAACTCTCTCAACCAGCACTATATGAATGTACGTCGTCAGTTCAGAAATGTGCAGCGTGCAATCATAATGAAAACTTGAGTTGGATTAACTCGACGGTATCCTCATAATCAGGCCACTCTGGATTTCAGATATCGCGTGTGTGCCGAGTATTGCGCGAAGTTGAATTCGCTTCCCGATCTATTCGACGAGCACAAACAGCGCCTATTGACTCTTGTGAGTAGAAGGTTTACTCGCGAGGTTTTGTTTGTCCGTCACAACCGCCGGTGCAAGGACCGGTTGGCTGAGCAATGACCAAGTCGATGCCTTCTCTTTACTACTCCCTATTAGAGAAGCGGCTGATGTCACGCTCACGGTACCGTCCACATGGTTGAGAACAGCCGAGCGACCCACCTCCGCAGAGTAACCAGCCTGATCAAATACTCGGATAACGGGACCGCCTGCTGGCGGCCCCTCAACGATGATGCCTCCCGCCTTTTCGTCCCCCATCATGAGAATGCCATTCCTAATGTTGGTGGACTGATCCTCGTTCTCCCCACTTAGGCTGATGAGTCCCCGATTGTTCACACTACTAAGAAGAACTCGGACTTCTCCCTTTGTATCAAGCAACGCGAAGCCCGCCGAGCCGTCAGCAGTGCTCAGAATCGCGGCTGGCTTGCCGTCATCCGTCATGAGCACGATCTTCTTTGCTTGCAAAACGCCGGCGCTCATCGCTGGCCATCCAGAATCCGAGGGAGCACCCCGCCCCACTACCCTAATGAGCAAGCCTAATCCGAGGATACAAAGGCCGGAGGAGACGATCGCAAGTAGTTTGACTTGCTTCCTCAGACTTACCAGATCGACATTCTGAGTATCAGTTTCAGCCACATTTCACCTCTTGCGCAGTTGTGCGCCCATGATTCAGTAAGTCTGACATCCCTCGGTACACAGCTATCCATGGAATAACCCCATACACAATGAGCACCGTTAGCACTGCGGAATACGCCCCTCCGGCACCCGCTGTGCCAGCAGAGCCGTCACCGAACGAAGCAATTTGCTGAACAAATCGCAGGTCGAGCAGAAGAATAAGACACCATATAGTGAGCAGAGAAAACACAATCAGGCCAACCAAATTCTCAGGAGTCGGATAACGAGCCACACGAAGCACTAAGCTCCGCAAGGAAACTCGTCTCATCTCGCCGGAATGGAGCAGGTATTCGGCGCGACACCAGAGACACGCAACGCCGATCAACTGACACCCGATCAGAGTAAATCCGATGCGCTGCCAAGCAGGCCACACAGAATAGATCGACTGATTCATCGAATCACCTGCAGTAAAACCGTATAGGAGCAGAACCGGATAGGTAACTGTGAAGGAGTGAGCAAACAGGCCCCAAGAATTATTGGCCGGATACCACCTCAACCCTACAAACATCTGCCGCGGTCGCAACAGGACGCCTTGACTTCTCCTCCACTCTAACGCGGCCCATTGCTGCATGAAATAAGCCAACATCGCTATAAGAAGAACCACGAAAAGATCACTCGGATCCGCCGCGTTATCGTGAATGTCAGTGCCAATCCCAATCGCCGCTGTTACAGCCAATGCGCATAGCGTGAAAAATAAGAAATGTGGAATATAGGCAATCAGCCGAGGCGGAAGGTAGATAAGGAATGCCCGCCGAATACTAGAAGGCAGCGCCCTGGCACGATAACATTCGGCTGCAGCTAAGGCGAATTCACGCTTTGCACTCTCAAGCAATCCTGCGGCGGGTTCAACCTTGCCGCCGACCTCCATCTTGCTCACCGCCTCTATGAATCCTGCGAGCCGGGCGGCCCTCTCCAACGCCCGCCGCTTCCGCCCAGAGGTGGTCCAATCGCTGATGGCGTTGAATATTCCGATGAGGGCGGTTATCGCCGTTCCAACCCCGAGTGCCTGGCTGGCGTAACCCAGATAGGTGGAGAAGCTTGTTGTCGCCAGTCCTCCGGTGTTCGGTTGTTGACCGAAAGACGGGCTTGCCCAGCAGGCCACGCAAGCCAGCCCCATGAGATGCACGAAAACCCTCAATCGAAAAAAACGCAGAGGGCTTCGCAGCTGATTTCGACAGGAAAGGCGCGTGCGACGATCCTTTGCTCCCAGCTTGCGTTCTCGACTGAATCCCATGTAAGCAATAGTCAACCGAAAACTGTCGGCGAGCAAGCTTGTAGGCAGACGGCCCATCGCCACGGTGTCCGTCCATGCGCAGCCTCGTCGCGCATGTGTGGGATCCATTTTCGGTGCCAGTGACCTGCCCCCGGAAATCTCTACCAGTTGAAGCTGGAGTTCTCTCGTAATCTAAGCGAGGGAGCTGACGATGAAGAAGAGCCAGTACACGGAAGAGCAGATCATCGGGATTTTGAAGCAGCATGAGGCTGGGGTGAAGACGGCGGACCTGTGCCGAGAGCACGGGATCAGCGCGGCGACATTCTATGGCTGGAAGTCGAAGTTCGGCGGCATGGAGGTCAGCGAGGCGCAGCGGCTGAAGGCGATGGAGGACGAGAACCGTCGACTGAAGCTGCTGGTGGCGGAGCTGAGCCTGCACGGCGAGGCGCTGAAGGCAGTCATAAGAAAAAACGGGTGGAGCTTGCCGGTCTAAGAGAGGAAGTTGCGTTCGTCTCGGTCGAGTTCCGGCTGAGCGAACGCACGGCCTGCAAGCTGCTGGGCGTGGAGCGGTCGAGCTATCGCTATGAGCCTCGACCGGACCGCAACCTCGCACTGCGCGAGGAGTTGGTGAAGCTGGCGCGGCAGAAGCCTCGCTATGGCTATCGGCGGCTGCATGCGCTGCTGGAACGGAGAGGCCACGCGGTGAACGTGAAGCGTGTCTACCGGCTGTATGCGGAGGAGGGTCTGGCGGTCCGGCGCCGCAAGCGCAAGCGGTTGGTGCGGGATCGAGCGCTGGAGCCGCGTCTGATCCGGCCCAACCAGGAGTGGGCGATGGACTTCATCATCGACGGCCTGGCAACCGGGAGGATGGTGCGCATCCTGAGCGTGGTCGATGCCTACACGCGTGAGTGTCTGGCGCTGGAGGCTGACACCAGCCTGGGCTCGGGACGCGTGACCCGGGTGCTGGAGCGGCTGATCGCAGAACGCGGCCGGCCGGAGAACCTGCGCTCGGACAACGGCCCGGAGTTCACCTCGCGGCGCATGCTGGGCTGGGCCGAGGACTGGAAGGTCGGACTGGTGCACATCCAGCCCGGCAGACCGATGCAGAACGGGCATGTCGAGAGCTTCCACGGACGGCTGCGCGACGAGTGCCTCAACGCAAGCTGGTTCAGAACGTTGAACGATGTAAGGAGCACCCTGGCAAGCTGGCGGCGCGAGTACAACTGCGAGCGTCCGCACAGCTCGCTCGACTACAGGACGCCGGAGGAGTTCCGGCTGAAGGCAGGCTATGCAGATGTGGAAAGCAACGAACGCTTCCCACATCCGCACAGCCTCGACTACGACGGCTGCGAGATAATCTCAAAGCAAAGCCAAAACGGAGAAACTCCAGTTATCAGTGGATGAGAAATCGGGGGCAGGTCACCAGTTCCACCAAAACGACGCGTGTCAGAGTCTCAGCTTTCAAAGCTTCTGGGATGAAGAGTCCTGATCGGGACTTGGGAGCAGCCCTCCCGATACCTGTGTTGCATGTCGGGAAGTACGGTGTAATCTTCGCTCCGCCCCAGTCGCTCAGTCGACCCTCCCTGTCATTTGTGATCCACAACTGCGCGCATCGATTGCGTTTTAGAGGCATCTTGAGGCAACGCTCAGGCCCCAATACTATTCCCGAAAGCGGAAGAACCGAAGAATTGATCTAATTCGCTCAGCTGCCCGCTTCAAAGCGGCCCGCGACCTTTCGATCCAAGACGGCCGACGGTCATGTGACGCATGGCGGGCAATCTGACCACACATTAGATCGCTGGCCTGCTTTCGTGTGAATGCAGGCATCCACCTCACCTTTCCGGCGGTAACAAAATAGTGCGACTTGCACGGCGCATCGCACACTGCGATTGAAGGTCGGATCGTTGCCAGTCCTGCTTCTGAAGATACTCGATGGCTGTCCGGCACCAAGAGTGTAATGCGATGGCCGCATCCGCAGGCACAGAGTAATGCAGCCAACTGAAACTCCTCATTGTGATAGACAACGCCATCCCTGAGTATCTTCGGAATATGTTCGACGGCTTGATAGGTGTAGGTCACTTGGTCCTACCGTCAGCGTCGAGTTCCAGAGATGCAGTCTCAAACACATACCAAACAGCTTCATCGAGCCGGTCGTACATTTTGAAATACTGCTTGAATCTGATAACAGCAAGAGCTGCATTGAGAGCGTTCAACTCCGCTATCTGAGCTTGCCGGCGATACTCATCTTCTTTGGTGTTTTCGGTCGGCAGATAAGCCGTGTTTATTGTGCGGTCGAATGCCGAGCGATCAATGCCTGTGATCCGCACAATACCGTTCAACCCCACAACCGACCGATTGAGCCCCATCCCGCAGTCTACGAACGGGACCGATTTCGAGCTCAGCCAGTCCACAATTAATCGCCGGGCCGGACCATCATCGACGGATACGAAAACAAAATCAAATTCGAGTAAGCGCTCGATGTTTAGCTCCGTGACGCGCTCGTCAATCGGATCGATCCCCGCATGCCAGTTTCCATATTGTTGATACAGTGCTTCAACCTTCTTTTTGCCAATCGCCTGATGAATGAACCCAGGCGTTCGAAATATGGTGTGTACGTGGACTTTGTCATCATCGAACAACGCGATACGTTCGAGGTGCGTTCGGGCGAGAAAATCGAGGATGTATGAGCCCGTTCCTCCCAAACCGACGATGGCTACCTTCTTTCCCCGCAAAAGCGACGATATATCGGCCAGGTTGTAATTGGCCGACGATGTATCTGGGAACCGAAGGGGGCTATTCTGCGCGGCAGCCTTGACCCCGATACCCTTTAAAGGCGTAGCGTCAGGGTATGCAGCCATGGCTGGCGCCGTTATTGCGTGAAGATATGTTTGCACCTTCTCCTCGAAGGAGCGGTACGCACGCATTTGACCGTTCTCAAGGAGCTTCGTCGAGAACGAGAGATCGGCTATCAAATCAGGTGTGACTTGGAGCCGGTTGTTTCTTACGGCGATACTCAGTTCACGACCGCCATGGCCGTGCGGCTTGTCGCCGCGAAACCAAGCTTGGTGATTACTCGGAGGATCGATCGCTCCTCCCTCTGCCAAGTCGACCGGGCTGATCCAATCGCCATATCTCAGAGATCCAGCCTGATCGAGGTATGGCAGGCCATAAATGACAAAATGGCCGTTGATGAAATCCAGTTGATACCCTTGCTCGTCAAGGTCCCGGATGAAGGGATTAAGACTCGCCAGTTCCCGAAACCCTAAAGCGCATGCCATCTTTCACCTTAACTTCTTGTCCTGGGGTGAGAGTGCCACTTGGATTTTCCGAGGGGCCGTGAGAGTACTTTACGAGATACTCTTTCGAAGGTGCGCCGCCTTCCCCCAGATAGAGATCGACCACCCGCTCATAGGGGATTCTGTGCGTGTCAATCTCATGCTCGTCTTGGTTAACGAAGATTTTGAACTTCTCTTCCTTCTCGTCTTCCATGCGCCTCACCTCAGAGGTAGACCCTCACCAACAGTAACGATTTTAGTGCTCGTGCTGTTTCCTGATTGTGACAAGTTGGCAACCCACGGACGCTGGATGGCAAACGACAAAATTGTGATCTAAGGGCACTCTGGAAGGGCGAGCAAATTGTCGTTGTAGTAGCCGTCCGCATGCGTTCTTACATACTTGCCATTCGGTCCATTCACCACACCTACGTCAGCTCTCTTGCCGTTCACCATTGTAAAGAAGGTGTTTGTTCCGGCCTCGATAGAATCGATAACCTGCTGACGGGGCCATTTCCAATTGGTTGCGCCGAGATGCGTAATTCCCTCGTGCGTATCGTTGCGAGGCAGTTTGTTGATGCAAGTCACTTGCGCGTCGGCCATTCTCTGCTCCTCCCTTGCTAGTGAAATCTTACCCGGGCCGGGCATCGGCCACGCTGAGAATACTGGATAGCTAACGGATCCATTTTCCGCCGTCGTGAATTGAGAAGAGAGCCCCGGTCAGCCAATGGTCTAGGCGATCCCTCAGTGAGAAGAGCAGAGGTTGGGTCTATTAAACCGCACGCCAATGATCGGGAATTCTCTTGTTATTCAGATGCCGAACTCGGGCCACAAGAGGAGAGTGCCCCTTCGTCTTTGCCCAATCGATCGCTTGCTTCTGGGTTGGGAACGTGCCGAGAACCTGATCGGCATGGTCTTCGACTACATAATCCAGAATTGGTGAGCCTTCGGGGCGGCCCTTGGGGCGGGCCTCGACATATGCGTTCGCCATTTCTCTCCTTTTCATTACTTCATCTGCAAAAACAACCGCGAAGCAGTGCGCCAGTCATTCTCTCCGATTAACAGCTGAATGACTATGCGAACCAGGAACCTCTAGCTAGACGCCAGATACCTCATATGGCCATGACCACTGCCGTCAACTTCTCGATCTCAAGCTTCTTGGCAAGCGGCATCAGTAACCTGGGGAACTTTGCCGTTGGCGAGAAGCGAGTGAAGATACAGGTACAGTGAAAACATGCTCGGACTTCATGGTTTTCTGCTCCCTTCTACTGATAACGCCCCGCTATTCGGCGTTATGTCTTTGCCCTGAATGAGACGTGAACGGGAATCGTGGTTGGCTTCTCTGCGGTGAACCGGACCTTCTCACCATCCTTCGTCTTGAAAGCGACCTTCGTTGGCTTTTTGACCACCTTGTGGGCATCGAATTCGACGCGTTTGCTCGTCGCCATGATGAGGAATCTCCTTGGGTACCCATGCCTATAAAGATGGCGCTGGTGGTATCGTTGCAGCCGTGAGACATGTATCCTTGAAATCTGAACCTGAGAATAGTCCCGGATGGGACCTCCTGTCAATGCCTGATACATGTATCTCCGGAGAAACACATTGAACATCCTCAGATTCAGCAAGTTGCTGATCGAGAAGCGAGGTGAGCGAGGAGTTCGCGATTTCGCTCGTGAATTGGGCATCAGCCCGGCGACTCTTTCCCGGATAGAAAGAGGGAATCTTCCGGACTTGGAAACATTTGGTAAGTTGTGTTCGGTTTTGAAGATCGATCCTGCGGAAATGTTAGAGATTGAAGGTTTGGAAGCCAAGGCACCGCTCGCGATGACTCGGATGGGGGTCACCGCGGTTCATTTTAGAGCGGATGCCCACTACACCCCGCAAGCTGCCCAGGACTTGGCAGCACTCATATTGGCGGCTCAAGAATTCGCAATCACGAGAGCGTAGATGTTCAAGCGCGGATTCAAGACATGGTGTGAGCAAACTGCCGAAGCTGCCCGGCGTCAGCGCGGCATGCAACCTTGGGAGCCTTTGAGTGCCCGTTCTCTTGCTGAGGAACTGAAGGCGACTATCGTCACACCCAAAGATCTTCCTATGCTGCCGAAAGGCGTTTGCCAAAGACTTCTTTCCGATCATAAGGGTATGTGGTCGGCGATCACGATCTCCTCGATGCCTCCGCTGATTGTTTATAACCCCGCTCATTCTGAGGGTCGACAAAACAGCGATCTAATGCATGAAGTCGCCCATCTCCTAATGGATCATGTTCCCGCAACGGTTTACATTGATCCGAAGAGCAAACTTGCTCTTCGGCATTACGATGTAGTCCAAGAAGACCAGGCTAATTGGTTATCAGGATGCCTCCTACTGCCTCGAGCAGCTCTTCTCTTGATTAAGCAATCTCAATGGCCGGATGCAGTCGCATGCGAGCAATATATGGTGAGTTCGAAAATGCT
The DNA here is from genome assembly GCA_964489045.1 of uncultured Granulicella sp. Classification (GTDB taxonomy): domain Bacteria; phylum Acidobacteriota; class Terriglobia; order Terriglobales; family Acidobacteriaceae; genus Edaphobacter. The sequence continues at coordinate 99,880 of CAZAXI010000004.1, forward strand.
CACCTTTAGGATGAACATGAGCGGAGTAAACATCCAGTATGGTCGGCGTCGAGTCTCCTAGATCAAGCGCAGCTTGAGTGACCCTTTCAGTGAGTCTCCTACCTTAAGGTCCGCCGCCACCGCCAAACGACAATCCCAATGACTGCTAGAACCGATCCATCGCCACAAAAGAAATCGCCGAACACCGCTGCTCGGCTGCTCGCGAAGTTGCGCGCCGAGCTGGCGGGCGCTTTCCGAAGTGAATCACCCGCTAGAACGTGAAGGAATAACTAATCGACTTCGCGACACAAGCTAGACCGGCCTTTGGCGCACGCCGGGAATTGTGCGACAATGGCGGCGTCGCTGTTAGGGATGCTGCGAGGTGAAGCGATGCCAGAGGCTCAGCGAGAATTCCTTCTAAGAGAACATGAAGCCTTGCGTCGCGAAGTCGAGGCAACGCTCTCAGAGCAGGAGAGTTTGACTCGGATTGTTCCGGTAGGAGCGGGCGCGATCACTGCGTGGCTATTCACACATCCTATTCTCCAAAGTTGGGGATATATTGCCTGGTATATACCCGCCGCAGTGTTGACGTTCGGGGCGCTCCGGGCTGCGATCATAGGCGGGATTTTCGTCGAACTTTCCGAGTATCTTCGAGGTGTGGAAGATGAGTTCCACTTGCCATCGAGAGCTCCTGGCTGGGAGCACTTTCGAGACCAAAAGAGAAAAGGGTGGTTTCCAAAGGCCAAGGGCGCATTGTTTTTTATGTATTGGAGTGCTTTGATCGCTGTCTCATTGACGATAGCAGTTCACTATGAGCGTTCCCACTGACTCTTGCTCGGCGCGCTTGCCGCTGTCGTTCATGAAACTCGCATATTGAGAAGCTGTGTGCGCTGATTGCGTGGCTTCAGCCTTGGATCAGGACAAGGTGTGGCCTGCGGGAGAGTTCGTATTACTGTGCGAGTTTTGGGGCACTCTCACACCCGCGCGGGTGGCCGTGACACCTCATGGCTCAATACATGCCGGCCGTGTACGTGGGGATGGAGCCTTTGTGTCTACATCAAGACTGCCGCGATTGCCGGCGAGTGGCTGCAGCCCTTGGCCAACCTCGGACTTTCAATGGAGCCAGATATACTCCATTTTAACTTGACATGGAGGCGGAACGGGTCCATCATTGATCTTAGCGATGTCAAGAAGGAGGACGCCGTGAATGAAAGGTCTGGTCAGAGACTGGTCCTTCACCTCCAAGGTCTCAAGGGAGATTGCGTGGCTAATACCAGAGTTTGTGTTCTGGACGATTGGTCTCTGATCGGTGTGTCTTCGGAGGAGAATGTGAATCCTCCGCCGTCTCTTGCAAGGAGACGAACACAGGTCGAAGATCTGCGGATTCGCCTTACGGGGTGGCACTTTGAGGCAGCACCTCAAACTCAGACCTTCATTCTTAAGCTGGCGCAGTAAGTCTCCACAATCCACGCATTGATACCTAAACGAAAGGGGATAGCTCGTTAAGATGCGAGAGCGAGCTTATTACACATATGGCAACGACCATTGATGTGACTAAGAGGAAGACAACGGCAAATGCCACGACCGTCATCTCCGACCGACCACGCCTGCAAATCGATTTCACGCCAGAGGCTTTTCAGCACTTGAATGTAATGAAAGATAAAGCCGGCGTAAGATCAACGGCGGAAGTCGCACGTAACGCCCTCAGACTTTATGACTGGTACCTTGAAAAACAGCAGGAGGGCTATCAGATTTTGATTGCCAAAGGAGATTCCGTCAAGCAAGTGGAACTCTTACTTTGACCTACGAGGCGCAATACTATTGCGCCTCTACTTTTTAGAAGGGGGTGATTAGAAATGTATCGTCTCCTCTGGATCATCGTTGGCATGCTCGCGACAGGGCCGTGTCTATTGGCCTTCTCAAGGATTCGTGCGTTAATTATTCGGCCTTCCAAGACAAACGAATCACAGCCAGCTGAGCCAATTAGCGCCCATCAGGCGTTGACTGTCGAATTCGCGCCAGAGGAGACGACCGTCCAACTCGTCACGCCAAAGTCTCCTTTAGTCATCGCCATCGATGATATTACGTCTCGCCTTTTGGATGAGGCGGCCTACCGGAGGCTTTCACAGGAGGTGGAGGCGATCACAAAACAAATGCTTGCGAACGCCTGTCACATTTCGATGAGAGAGAGTGGCTCGTTTCCCCTAACCGTCACTGAAGCCCACATCGAGAAGGCAACGTCCGTTACGCTTCAAGATTGGGCCGTAGCGAGGTATAGAGAGAGTAAATTCAAGAACCGTCTCCGAGATCTATTCTTAGCCTTTTTCGCGGCGGCAGTGGGTATGGTGATCGACGACGTTCTCGTGCGCGCGAGGACACCTCAGACTGTCGCGGTCGGTATCGCAACAACCATTTTGATCCTCTCAGGATTGGCATTCTACTTCCAAAACGAATAATTCGCGTGGCAACCTTTTCTGGAGCCTGCCTGCTCGGCCCGACCATATTAGTGTTTTCGTCACGAGGCACTCATTAAAGGCGTAAAAGAGTGTAAGTGGCCGTCTAAAGAAGTCGGGCTTGGGACCAGAAGGTCGGGTTCCCTCTAACCCCGACATCTCGGTGTATCTCAAAGGGATATCCCAGAGAACGTGGGCTCTATACGCCCTCGATGTAGTCGAAAACGTCGCGGTTGCCGCCTCCCTCTTGTAGCTGCGAGAGCCAAAAGCTTCAACAGTATTTCGTATTGTTGCAGTCCTGGCCGGGATCGCAGGGAATCTGACCGACTATTGGCCAAGGCTCTTCAATTCTGCTTCTATCGTCTGCAACTCCCCGAGAAGCTCGGTGGCGATTGTGCTGGCCCTGTCTACGGTCGTAACCCGTCGCCTGAGATAGAGCAGTAGCCCCTCGTCGTTGCTCAGCCCTATGTCCAACATGTGATCTCCACGTATCGTATAAAAGTCAAAGAGTCTACCCACTATCTCTTCGGAGCCCAGTGTCGCGTTATCCTCGCCCATTAACGCATCAAATCCCCGTCTAGCCTCGTATTCAAACTTGTAAGTGAGCAGCTTCAGTAGATGGGGCAGCTTCGCACTAAGTTTTCTCATAGCGTGCATCGAGACGAACCGCTCCGTTAGATCGACGGGCGACTCCAGCTCCCTTAGGTGAGAGACCATCTTGGAGCCTACTTGCGGTATTTCCTCGATCTGCGATATGACTTTCCGCCGCTCATCGTCGTCGAGTATTTCGCATGGAACCTCATTGCGGGTACAGTAGGCCTCAAGCCGCTCGCCGGACGCCACCTCATCAGGTATCGATAGTGCCAGGAGCAGAGACTCGCCTTGCTGCAGAATCATGCCCTCCCTTGGGGCAATGGCCTGCAGCAGTTCCATATTTCTCCGGCTCGACTCGAGTCTCCAGAACTTGCAGTGCGAAGCGGATCTGATCAGTTGTCGCTGCTTCAGGACGATTCCATAGGCCTCGTGCGGCGTGACCGGCTGACTGACGGCAACGCTCCACACTGCCCCCGTGGCATCGTGCGTCCAACTCAGTTCACCGTCATCCTCTAGGCTGAATCCAGGCCCGGGGTCGAAGCTCCACGTAAACTCGTCGTCGATTTCATCTCCAACCTTAACAAGAGAGCGGGCTTCGCCAACTTCACACAGGATCGGTTTGCGGAGATCATGTACGAAGAATACGGCCGACGGAGCTGACACGAACTGGTGTAACCAGCCCGGCGGCTTGCCAAGTGACGAGAGAGTCGCCGAGGCGACCGAAGTGACGGCTGCATGAAGATCGAATACTCCAGTTCCAGTGCCGTCGGTGACCTCCGCCTTCATTGCATAAACAGGTGCATCCAAAGGGAGCTGCCCCGCCGAACCGGGAACGTCATGCAAAGAGCCGAACCAACCTTCGGCCGCTAGTGTGAATGAGGTGCCGAGAGCTCGAAAGGCCGCCTTGACGGACTCTGGCTCACACTTGCGAACGGCTCGGTTGGGCATCTCCGTACTAATCAAACGAAGCGACACGCTTCTCAGGCCATGGACCTGAGCAGCTCCACTGAACCATTTGTTGAGAATCTGGCTATCGTTGGCGATTCGCACCCAAATCTGCCGGCCGGTCCAATACTCCATCGTCGGAAATGATGCGGGGGCCGCCGAACTTCCACGGAGGTACTCGCGATCAGTGATGTATCGTTTTGCTTGCGGCGTGAGGTCACCGTTCGTGGCGTAAAGCGCAACCTTGCAATTCTTTCTGACGGCTGCCCCGAACATCAAATCGAGTTCATCTCCGGTCGATTTGGCCGCGTAGTTGACTGTGTGTTTGCACTGCGTCAGTTGCCTATCGCCGCCTGGCGCCTCGGTAAGAATGTCCTGTTTTTCATCTCCAGGACCTCCTGTGATATCGACCAGCCGGTGTCCTTCAACCAGGGTGAGAACATCAGCTACGAATTCCTGAAACCGGTTCGGATCCACCGCCGACAGGTACCGAAAAACTGCCTTCTGTTCCGGAGTAACGGTCAGAAGCTGAAGTTCGCTTGGAATCGCGTGGTAATGCTCAACAGACATCGCCCTGATAATTCGAACCGTTCCGTCGTTCGACATTCTCACCTCGTTCGCGGCTGACGATCAGTTTACTAAAGCGCTTCGACAGGACGACTGTGTTACCTGACTCGATTGCCGACGAAGCCCTCGCGGCGGCGCACGATCAAGAGGTATCCGGAGCAGAGTTATCGAGTAAGCGAGCGGCATACTACGAAGCCCACTAGGAGCAGCAGATCAAGTTACGCTTGCGCATTCGGGAGATATAGGACCGAATGCGTTACGAGTACCCACTACTATCGCACGATCACGGGCCAATCGGTTGTGGCATCGAGTTTGGGGTGAGAATGTGGAAAAATTGGTGCCAAATGTGAGGTGTACAATTCCCGAATAGAACCAAAGAAAGGACCTCAAATGCCAAAGAAAACACCTCCACGCCCTCCAGCCCCATTGACAGCACCGAGGATCAAACATCTCGCGTCAGAAGCTCTTCAGCGCCCAAGCAGGCTGACCGCGGCGCAGGTGAGGGAGTTAGGCGGCTCTGTAATGGCTCACATCGAACCACGAAAGACCAAGTGAACTGGCTCAAAGACAATTCGTTTCTCGCAGGATGGCTTGCGCTGCCCGTAACGATATTTGCGGTGTACGCCCAGAATAAAGGGAAGCCGATTAGGGAAATCGATTGGACATGGGCGATCATCTTCATGACGTTCGGGGTGACGCTCGGAGTGGCATTTACTCCGAGTTTCGATAGCTACTCCCGTGAGTTCGCGAAGTGGCTTGCGACGCTGAGCTTCTTTGCGATTCTCTTCAATCGGCGGCGCGATAATTAGGGAGTCAACCATGCAGCCGCTGGACCCTCATCCTCATATGACGTTGTTCCTGACGCTATGGGCGGCGATAGGTCCACTCGCCGGCATTCTCTGACGCGCTCCTGGCAACGGGAGCAATGGTATCCCCTTTGGAAGATCGACCCATCGTAACAAAACGGTTCTCTTCGATTGAGTGATCAATGTCATCGACTGTTCGCGACAGAGGGTCATCAAAAACTGAGATCGCATCTTCGAAGGAAACGGCGTCATGCTTAGAGATGTTGGACTCAGCTTTGTCTGGATCCCATTCGAAGCCTTGCCACATGAGTGTAGGGCTACCACTGGAGCCCGCAGATTATTCGGTTTTTCATGCGTGTCGATATTGCCTTTGGTTGCCGATCCTTGTCGCCCCGGCATTAGCCGCTGAGCAGCCACGCGAGGTTCTCAGAACGCGCGAGCAGCCTCTGGTATTCGGTGGACCCTGGTTGGGTACCATTGATGGCGTGCAGGGTCTTGGATGTTCAGAGCGGAGTGCCGCTGCGATCTTATCAACCGCCATGCCGATTTGCTCAAAAACTTTCAACTGGATCGACGATAGGTCGCTTTCGCACCTTCTAATGATAATAGACCGCACCCTGGCCCCGAACTGGGCGCGCAATCCAGAACTCCAAAAGTAAAACTTCTGGGAGCACTAACTGGAAGTTCGACTGGAAGTCTTCGCAGAATCACACCGTCTCAATTTCGACTACATCGGCGATGCAGCGGACACCAGATGCTCTAGGCGAGATCGCCGCATCTGATTGATTTGGAATGGTTTGGAATGGTGCGCCCGGAGCGATTCGAACGCCCGACCTACTGGTTCGTAGCCAGTTGCTCTATCCAGCTGAGCTACGGGCGCACACCTTGCAAGCTGCAACCGTCTCAGCCGCAACTCTCTAAGTTTAGAGGATTCCACGCTCGATATCAACCCGCCAAAAGGCTGCAGGGCCGCGCTCTCACATCACTTGCGGGTGTGCCCTGGGGGACGTGATGAGGTGCGCGTAACATCGTAGTGCCCAATGAGCCAGGGGCATCCACTGTCTTGGGTCCACTGTGAAGAATGGTGGGCGAGGCGGGAATCGAACCCACAACCACCGGCTTAGAAGGCCGGTGCTCTATCCAATTGAGCTACTCGCCCAGATCGCGCGCCCGAGTCCCGTCAAGCCATCAACAGAACGGCGCGCCATACCTCTGTCGATTGTAATGGCAACTAACCAGAAACCCGCACACCCGCGAACCTTCGCAGGCATCCGAATCTGATTGCCCCGTCAACCCCCGCCAGGCCGCGTCTACACCAGCACGCGGCGGCTCACCGGCAGCGATTCCCTCTTGCTGAACAGGTAGTGGTTCATTGCCTCCGCGGCCTTGCGCCCTTCGGAGATAGCCCACACCACCAGCGACTGGCCCCGCCGCATGTCGCCGGCCGCAAAGATGCCATCCACCGACGTCATGTAGTCCGCGTTGGTGGCGACATTGCCGCGGTTGTCCAGCTTCAGCCCCAGTTGCTCGATCATTCCCGTCCGCACCGGCCCCAGAAAGCCCAGCGCCAGCAGCACCAGTTCGGTCTCGATCGTGAACTCACTGCCCGCGACCGGCGCAAAGGCCGGCGGCGGACCCACGCGCACCGCATGCAGTTCCTTCACCCGGCCCTGCTCGTCTCCGGTAAAGCTGACGCTGTTGATGCCCCAGTCGCGGATGCCACCCTCTTCGTGGCTGCTCTCCGTGCGCAACTGCAACGGCCACATCGGCCACGGCGTGGAGGCTGCACGCGCGTCGGGTGGCTTGGGCATAATCTCGAACTGGTGGATGCTCTTCGCCTTCTGGCGCAGGCTGGTGCCCAGGCAGTCCGCCCCGGTGTCGCCGCCGCCCAGGATCACCACGCGCTTGCCTTCCGCGAGGATCGCGAGCGCCGGATCGACGGTGTCGCCTTCGCAGCGGCGGTTCTGCTGCGGCAGAAACTCCATCGCAAAGTGGATACCCTTCAGTTCCCGCCCCGGTATCGGAAGGTCGCGCGGCTTCTCGGAGCCGCCTGCCAGCAGCACCGCATCATACTCGTCCGTCAGGCTCTCCACGGGAACATTCACGCCCACATGCGCGTTGGTCACAAACGTCACGCCCTCGGCGCGCATCTGCTCCAGCCGGCGATCGACGATGTGTTTTTCCAGCTTGAAGTTGGGAATGCCGTAGCGCAGCAGCCCGCCGATGCGGTCGCTCTTCTCATACACCGTCACCGAATGGCCCGCGCGGCGAAGTTGCTGGGCCGCTGCCAGTCCCGCCGGGCCGCTGCCAACCACCGCAACCCGCTGGCCGGTCTTCTCCTGCGGTGGCTCCGGATGGATCCATCCCTCATCCCACGCACGCTCCACCACGCTGCGCTCGATCAACTTGATCGAAACCGCCGGCTGATTGATAGCCAGCACGCACGCAGCCTCGCACGGCGCCGGACAGATGCGGCCGGTGAACTCGGGAAAGTTGTTGGTCGCGTGCAGCCGCCGGATGGCGTTCTCCCAGCGCCCGTTGTAGACCAGGTCGTTCCAGTCGGGAATCAGATTGTTCACCGGGCATCCGGTGTGGCAGAACGGCACGCCGCAATCCATGCAGCGGGCTCCCTGCTCCCTCTGCTTCTCCTCAGGAAACGGCTCGTAGATCTCCTGCCAGTCCTTCAGCCGCTCGTCCACCTTGCGGCGCGAGGGCTGTTCCCTCTGAATCTCCAGAAAACCAGTGACCTTACCCATGCTGCACCTGCCCGGTCGCAACCAGAGACGACCCATTGGTTGGCGAAATGTAGACCGACTCGGCGCGTGGAACGCCCAGGACCCGCTTGTGTTCGTGCGGAAAGACCTTGATGAACCGGGCCTGCGTCGTGTCCCAGTGTTCCAGAATCCACGCTGCGTGCGGGCTGCCGGTCAGATCGATATGGCGCTCGATCAAGCCGCGCACCAATTCGAGGTCCTCATCGGAGGCCAGCGGCTCCAAGTCCACGCCGGCACGGTTGCACCGTCGCGTGGAGAAGTCGCCCTGATCGTCGTAGACATACGCCCGACCGCCGCTCATGCCGGCGGCAAAGTTGCGGCCGGTCCCACCCAGCACCACTACCGTGCCGTTGGTCATGTACTCGCAGCCGTGGTCGCCCACACCCTCTACCACCGCCGTGGCGCCGGAGTTACGCACCGCAAACCGCTCGCCCGCAATGCCGCTCAGAAACGCCTCGCCCCCGGTCGCCCCGTAGAGCACCACATTGCCCACCAGAATGCTCTCCTCCGGCAGGAAGCTCGACGTCTTCGGCGGATACACGATAATCCGCCCGCCCGACAGTCCCTTGCCCACGTAATCGTTGGCATCGCCCTCAAGTTCCAGCGTTACGCCTGCGGGAACGAACGCGCCGAAGCTCTGCCCCGCCGATCCCTGGAAGCGGAAGTGGATGGTCCCGTCGGGCAACCCTGCCGTTCCATATTTGCGCGCAATCTCGCCGCCCAGCATGGCGCCCACCGTGCGATGGACGTTGCGGATGGCAAAGCTCCCCGTCACTGGTTGCATCGACTCCAGCGCCGGCTTGGCCTGCGCAATCAGCGCATGATCCAGCGCCTGGTCCAGTCCGTGATCCTGGGCCTGCGTCCTCCGCCGTTTTACGTGCGAAGGCAGCGTCGGCGAGAACAGAATCGACTCGAGATCGATTCCCTTCGCCTTCCAGTGCGAATCCGCTACCGCAGCATCGATCTTGTCCACGCGGCCCACCATCTCATCTACTGTGCGGAAGCCCAGCTTGGCCATATTCTGCCGCACCTGCTCCGCAATAAAGAAGAAGAAGTTAATCACGTGCTCGGGCTGGCCCTGGAAGCGCGCCCGCAGCACCGGGTCCTGCGTGGCGATGCCCACCGCGCACGTATTCAGATGGCACTTGCGCATCATGATGCAGCCCATTGTGATCAGCGGCATGGTCGCGAAGCCAAACTCCTCCGCGCCAAGCAGCGCGGCAATGGTCACGTCGCGGCCGGTCTGCAGCTTGCCGTCGGTCTGCACCCGAATGCGGCTGCGCAAATCGTTCAGCAGCAGCACCTGCTGCGTCTCCGCCAGCCCCAGCTCCCACGGCAATCCCGCGTGCTTGATCGAGCTCAGCGGCGATGCGCCAGTGCCGCCGTTGTCGCCGGAGATCAGCACCACATCGGCATGCGCCTTGGAGACGCCCGCGGCCACCGTGCCCACACCCGCCTCCGCCACCAGCTTCACCGCAATCCTCGCCTTCGGGTTCACGTTCTTCAGGTCGTGGATCAACTGCGCCAGGTCTTCAATCGAGTAAATATCGTGGTGCGGCGGCGGAGAGATCAGCCCCACGCCCGGAATCGAGTACCGCAGCTTCGCGATAATCTCGTCCACCTTGTGCCCGGGCAGTTGTCCGCCCTCGCCCGGCTTCGCGCCCTGCGCCATTTTGATCTGCAATTCGTCCGCATTCACCAGGTAGTTCGCCGTTACGCCGAAGCGTCCGCTGGCTACCTGCTTCACCGCGCTGCGCCGCAGGTCCCCGTTCTCATCGCGCTTGAAACGATTCTCGTCCTCGCCGCCCTCGCCCGTGTTCGACATGCCGCCGATGCGGTTCATCGCAATCGCCAGCGTCTCGTGCGCTTCCTTGCTGATGGAGCCAAAGCTCATCGCGCCCGTCGTGAACCGCTTCACAATCTCCTTCGCCGGCTCCACTTCCTCGATCGGAATCGGCTCGTCGGAATACTTCAGCTTCATCAACCCGCGCAGCGTGCACAGATGCTTGCTCTGCTCATCCACCAGGTCGGTGTACTCCTGGAACGTCGCCGGATTGTTCTGCCGCACCGCCTGTTGCAGCTTGCTGATCGTCGCCGGGTTCAGCAGGTGATACTCGCCGCCTTCGCGGTACTGGTACTGCCCGCCGACCACCAGCTCGGTCTCCGACTCCGTCAGCGGCTGGAACGCGAAACCGTGCTTCATCTGCGCCTCGCGCGCCAGCACGTCCAGCCCCACGCCCTCAATCCGCGACGCCGTCCCGGAGAAATACGCATCCACCAGTTCCTTGTTCAGTCCCACCGCCTCGAACACCTGCGCGCCGCGATAGCTCTGCAGCGTGCTGATGCCCATCTTCGAAAAGGTCTTCAGCAGGCCCTTGTTGATCGCCTTGATAAAGTTCTTCTCCGCGTACTCGGCGCTAACGTCGTCCGCCATCAGTCCGCGGCTCTTCATGTCGTGCAGCGTCTCGAACGCCAGGTAAGGATTGATTGCGCTCGCCCCATATCCAATCAGCAACGCAAAGTGCATCACCTCGCGCGGCTCGCCGCTCTGGATGATCAGCGCCACCTGCGTGCGCGTCTTGTCCCGCACCAGCCGGTTGTGGACCGCGGCCATCGCCAGCAAACTCGGAATCGGCGCCAGCGTGGAATTCACCCCGCGGTCGGAGAGAATCAGCAGCGTATACCCCGAGGCCACCGCATACGCCGCGCGCGTGCTCAGGTCGTCGAGTGCATGCTTCAGCCCAGCCTCGCCGTCCTCTGCGCGGAACAGCGTCGACAGCGTCGTCGGCAGCAGGTCGCCCGACGAAACCCGGCGCAGCTTCTCCAGATCGCGATTGGTCAGAATCGGATGCGGCAGCTTCAGCGTGTGGCAGTTCTCGGGCGTCTCGTCCAGAATGTTCCGCTCCGTCCCGATATAGCTGATCAGCGACATCACCAGCTCTTCGCGGATGGGGTCGATCGGCGGGTTGGTAACCTGCGCAAACAGTTGCTTGAAGTAGCTGAACAACTGCTGTGGCCGGTCGGAAAGGCACGCCAGCGGCACGTCCGTGCCCATCGATCCGATCGGCTCCTCACCCTTGGCGCTCATCGGGCCCAGCAGCACCCGCAGGTCCTCCTCGCTGTAGCCAAAGGCCCGCTGACGGCGCAGCAGCGTCTCCGGGTCCGACGAGATCACCTTCCACGGCTCCGGCAACTGCTCCAGCGAGACCTGTTGCTGCTTGATCCATTCGCCATACGGCTGCCGGCCAGCCAGCGACTTCTTGATCTCTGCGTCGGAGATAATCCGATGCTCCACCGTATCCACCAGGAACATGCGCCCCGGCTGCAGACGTCCCTTCTTGCGCACGTCTTCGGCAGGCACTTCGATCACACCCGCCTCCGACGCCAGCACCACCAGGTCGTCCTTGGTTACGATGTACCGGCCCGGCCGCAGCCCATTGCGGTCCAGCGTGGCGCCCACATAGCGTCCATCCGTAAACGCCACCGCTGCCGGCCCGTCCCACGGCTCCATCAGCGACGCGTGATACTCATAGAACGCGCGCTTGTCCTCGTCCATGTCGGGATTGCCAGCCCACGCTTCCGGAATCAGCATTGCCATCACATGCGGCAGCGACCGCCCCGACTGCACCAGAAACTCCACCGCATTGTCCAGCGAAGCCGAGTCGCTCCCGCCCGGCGATATTACCGGAAAGACCTTCTCAATTGCGTCCCCAAACAGCGGGCTCTTCAGCACCGACTGCCGCGCGTTC
>CAZAXI010000005.1:0-75467 GCA_964489045.1 uncultured Granulicella sp.
AGGGCGTCCAGCAGATCCTCTCGCATCATTCGATACTCTGAACTGCTCCCCATTCGGACCGCCCTCGATACCGCTTCGCGTTGAGCAAGTGCGACCCAGTTCTTAATACCCCGCAGCGACATCCCCAACGAGAGCTCACCGAGGAGTGGATAGTCGTCGCGAAACAAGCTCTCGATCTTGCTGTCAAGGTCGGCCGCATCACCCGCAACGACGTGATCCGCTACCGGAAGCTGCGCCACGAGGAGTTTGTGGCGCGGCAGAAGCAGCCGGGCCGGAGGCTCACCGACACCACCATCAACCGGGACATCGAGGCCATCCGCAGAATGCTCTTCTGGGCCGTCGATGAAGGGATCATCCAACACAACCCGCTCTCTCGCGCGCCCATGGTGCGCGAGCGGAGGAAGAAGAGGCCGGTGATGCCGGTGGCGGACGAGGTCAAGCTGCTCGCCGCCGCCTCACAGCATCTCGCCGCGATCGTCGTCCTGGCGCTCGATACCGGGATGCGAAGGGGCGAGCTCTTGCACCAGCGCTCGGAGGACATCGATTTCGAGCGAAGGATTCTCTTCGTCTCGGTCTCGAAGACCCCCGAGGGCGAAATGCGGCCAATCCCGCTCACCAATCGGGCCTTCGCAATCCTCGGCAAGCTCCGCAAGTCGTCCGGCCTTGTCTTCACTTATAAAGACCACGTCATCGGGAGCCTGAAGACCGGATGGCGGGCGGCGCTTCGGCGGGCGGGCATTCCGTATTGCCGCTTCCACGACCTCCGTCACACCTTCAACTCGCGCCTGGTCGAAGTCGGCATCATCGCCGATGTCCGCAAGAAACTCATGGGCCACAGTTCCGGCGGCGACGTTCACTCGCTCTACACCCACGTCGAGCTGCCACAGCTGAGGGACGCGATCCTGCGTCTCGAGGCCTGGCACTCAGCCACACTCAGCTCTTTGACGACCAGCGGGGAAGGGAGCTCCCTTCCTCAAACTCAACCCTCAACCCAACCGGAGGCCCTATGACGACTCAGCCACCGCTCGCAGCCGACGACGATCTCCGCAGGCGGATTCTCGAACGCGCCCAGGCAGTAAACGTGCACCTCGTCACCGCCCTCGCGATCGTCGCCGACGATCTCGCGCAAGGCCACCACCTCGCCGCTCTCGGTGCGCTTGATGGCCTCGAACGACAGATCAACACCCTGCGCAGTCTCCTGCTCCTGCTCTCGTAGGAGCACTCGTTCTTTCACAACCCAAAAACCGCACAAGGAGAAGTCCAATGGCAACCCGCAAAGCAGTATTCGCACCGCCCGCCGCGGCCCCGGCCGCACCAGCCACCACTTCAACCCGCAAGCAATGGATCAAGAAGACCCCCGTTCAGGTCGTTTTGGACCAGATCGCGAAACAGCAGGAGAAGGTCGACGACCTGCGCGCCGACCTCACCCGCGAGGAACGAGGACTTGCCAAACTCCAGAAAGCAAAGGCCGTCCTGGAAGCGGACTAACCAGCACCACAACCCGAGGAGCACCTATTAATAGTTGCTCCTCTTTTTTATACGGAGGATGCCATGAAGATCGCCAGCAAACCGAAAAACAGAGACCTCGCCGCCTTTGCTTTCTACCAGGGGGCCCAGGGAATGCCGCTCGACGAAACCCTGCGCGAGATCGCCACGTCGCACGACCAGGACCGCGCCAAACTCGAAGAGGAGTCTGTTCGCCGGGAGAAACCACTCGAAGCCGCCGTCCACAAGCTGGAGCACCAGCAACCGCGCATCGACGCAGCCTGGAATGAGCTTCTGCGCCGGGTCGGGTACCATGCCCCGCCGGTCGCCACGGCATACCAGATAGCGTTCCTCGGCCTCGGCGCGTTGGTCATCGACGCGATTCTCCTCGGGCCGGGACTCGATGCCGTCGGCATCGCCGACCCGACCGTGCAGTTCATCGCGGCCTTCGGCCTGGCTGCGCTCTCGAGTCTGATCTTCCATCTGGCGCAGGAGACCTTTGAGCCGAACCGCCTCACCCTTGAAACCAGAATCACCTGGCGGGGGCTGGGCGGATTCGCTGTGCTTGGCCTGCTCGGCTGGGGCGTCCTCCGGGGCCTCCAGGTGAAGTTCGCAGCCGACGTAAACCAGAATCCGTTGGGGCAATTCCTCGGAGACCATCCCATGCTCGCGGCCACGTTCTTCTGCTTCGTGACCCTGGCCGCGCCGCTCGTGGGGGCAGCCGCCATCCACTACGCCGCGCCACGAATCTACGAGTGGCTCAACTGGAAACGGGCAAAGCAGGCCCACGAGAACCTACACGCCGCAATGAGCGATGCGCAAAAGAAGCTCGAAGCCGAGCGCGCCACGCTCCATCACCAACTCCGTCACTTGCAGGCTCGTCAGGAGAACTGGCACGCCACCGCTTCCGAATATCACAAGCGCGGGCGCGTGCACGGTGCGCGGCAAGTCCCGCACTGGCTCGTCCTGCTCAAGTCGACCGCATGGTCGCTCGGCGGCCTTGTCCTCGGCTCTCTGCTCGGGCCATTGCTCACGCCGCTTTACTTTGCTCTGCCGGCTGGAGCGTGGGTCGCGGCCTTTCTCTATTACCGGCACCAGCGCTTTCACCCAAGCTACGACCAGTTCAAACAACAGGAGAATACCCACTTCGCGGTGAGCACCGACCGGCCAAAGGTCGCTTTCCCGGCGACGCCCAAGCTGCTTCCGCCTCCGGAGGATGAGAAATGAACCCATGCCGCTCTATACCGTCAACCACTTTCCCCGCCCTCCTTCTGCTGCTTGCGGCCTGCTCTCACCATACCCCGGAAGCAACCGTCGAGGTTATCGATACCAGCCTCAGCATTACGCCTCGCGCGGAAAAGGCCGCGTTCGATGCCGTGCAGGATCAGATCGCTCACATGCAGCGCGGAGATATGTTAGTTATCATTCCCATCACCGGGGATGCCGCCAACGACATCGGGGGCCGAATCCTGCGCCTTTCCGCTCCCACCCAGCGCGAGACGTACGATACGGACCTTCACCGGTTCCAGCAGCAAGCACGGAAGCAATACGCCGCATGGGTGAAATCGCTCGATCAGCATCAGTCCCGGACTGACCTCCTCGGCACACTCGACGTGGCCCAGCAAGAACTAGGCCTGTTGCCCAGGGGATCGAACCCCAGGCTTATCGATGCGAGCGACTTTCTCGAGGACGACGGCACCTACCGCTTCGTCTCGGCACGTGAGCTGGCAGACTCTGTGCGCGCTCGCCAGCTTGCCGTGAAGCTGCGTGAACAGCATGGCTTCGCGATGCAGGGTGTATCTCTCTGCCTTGGCCGCCTTGAGAGCAACGACTTTGCCCGGCTCTCAGCGGCGCGAAAAGACGCAGTCGAAGCATTCTGGGCAGCGTACCTCACCACAGGGGGCGAACCAGCCCGAATTCAATTCGATGGCACGGGGGTGCTCACTAACACACTGCGCGGTTGCGCATGGGGGAAACGATGACGACCATTGGGCACGCCTGGGTGACACTCATCCACTCGCTTCACAATCACTACGCTCATTCTGACGGCCTTTGGGCTCATGGTGGGCGTCATGAGGCCGTTGTGTGAACGTGCAGTTGCCTATAAGCAATGTGATAAAGAATTCTCTTGATCGACTGGACGGCGCAAAAAAGATAACGCGATAGCGACGCCAAGCATCGTCGCAGAGCGGAAGGAAGGTTGGCCACCTCGTGACGATAAGCATCGTCCCGAGGCGCGAGTTGGACCAGTGTCAGAATGCAGTCGCATAAAAGGGGATCGCGATAACCCTTCATTAACTTCCCCCGCCCTTTCTCGTCAGATTCCCCTCATCGAGTTCATTGCGTTGCTTATCAGCAATGCAGCGCGCGAAAGAATACGGCTCCTGGCCTGCTCGTGCGAGACTGCGCAATCAAGGCTACGAAGAGCGAGATATGCCGCCGTCTTGCCGCTCCAAAAGGACGGTAAGCTGCTTCATTTTACGGTTTCTAGTTCGATGTAGTAGCGTCTATTGGGCCGAGTGAGTGTCGTCAGCAGGCCAATTCCCCAAGAATCCGGTACCTACACAGTAACTGGTTTGAGTGCAATGTTGTGGCTTTCGAATCTTGTTTCTTGCTCGAGGTCTATATGGGAAATCCCGTTGTGCCACGTGTTGCTTTGCCGTGCCTATTGACGCGGCTGGCGGGTAGCTTCTTTTCGGCGTCCGGCGGAAAGGTGACGCTTAAGCTGACAGATAACGCGGGTGATACGGCGTTCGACTGTACACACTGCGTGCTGAACGATACAGCCAGCACGCCCAGCGCACCAGTTCCGGTGTCCTGCGTGGCCCCGGCAAAGCAGATCAGCTTTACTCTTGTCGCGGGCCACAAGTACACGCTGCAACTCGTTTTCATCCAGGTGCCGACGCCCGGCTCCTCGGCAGATTTGACCGAGTCGCCCTGCGGGCAGGTCCTGGATACGATCGACGCAACGAATCAAATCCAGACGTGGAATATTCAGGCATGAAGCGCGCTCTGATCATACTGTTTTTTGCCCTGACTGCCTGCGGCGCGCCCGCGCAAGATCAGGTGTCGGCCGCGGATTTGGCGCGGCTGTTTTTGGGCAAGGCGGCGGACACGCCACCGCAGGCCTGCGTTAACAAAATTGTGACGGCAATGGCAAATCCGCCTGTGGGTGCCGCTGCTGATGAGTTTACGAAGCTGCTGGATTCGTCGACCAGCCCGCTGTGCGCGACGTATCTGATTCTGTCGAGCAAGCAATTTGCGGCGGCAAACAGCGCCAGTGGTGGCAAGCTTCTGGCCGACGCGGAAAAGCAGTTCGCTCCGCAGGCGCTTAGCCTACTGAAAGCGATCGCCCAGCAGAACGGAACAAGTGCAGGGACGGGCGGATCGACCAGCCTGACGACGAAGGGCCTGACGTCGAAGCTATTGTCTGTGGCCTCCGAGTATGGGGCGCTGACGCAGTCCACGAGTAACGACACAACGACGGTGCAGGGCACGCTGGCGGGAGTGCCGCTAGCGCTAATGCAGAAGGGCGCTATGACAGAGTGCTCGACCCGGCTCCTGGCGCTGACGCCGTGCATTCATCAGAACCTGCTGAAGTGGATGTCACAGACATCATACTCGGTGTCCTTTGCGACGCTGGCAAGTTCGGCGGTTACAACGGGCTCGACAACATCTTCGACGACAAGCACAGCAGCGTCTGCGACGAGTTCAACAAGCACTGCCGGCGGCGTGAATGCATACAGCTTCAAGGCCGTGTTGGTGCAGGGGGCGCTGAGTAAGTCGGCGTATAGCGATGCTGACACGCAGATTGCAAGTGTGGCAGCTGTGGCGGAAGTGCAGGCGGCGCAAGGAGCGTTGAACGCGAATGAGGCCAGCACTGCCGCGTTCGTGCCGTTCCTGAAGGCACAGGCGGCGGCGCTGCGCGTAACGGCTGCGACGGGAAATCGCGCAGCGGTCGTAGCGCAGTGGCGCGCGTTAGGGGACCAACTGGTGAATGTGCTGGGTGTGCCGGTGACGGTGACGCCAGACGCGGCGGCGAGTTCACCAGTGCTGCAAAATGCGGTGAAGCTGGCTATTGCGTACACGAGCTATCTGGGGGCGGAGGATGCGGTGGGTCTGGCGAAGATGTTGGCCGTTCCGCCGGTACTGTCGGTGGAGTTTGATCAAAACCGGCCGACCTCAGCACCGGAGAATTCAGTCTTTCGCGTGATTTTCCAGAAAACGGTCAAGCAGGTGACCGTGACGGTGAACGGCGCCGCGTCCATCTATGACTCGGCGCAACCGAATGTGCCGGGAGCAGGCAGGCTGCGCGATTCTCAGTTCGCCGCGGAGGTTGCGCATCCGTTCACACTCTCGATTCCGGGCGCAACGACAACGAACTTTACGGTAAGCGGAGCGTTCTATGACCAGTATCAGAGTAGTCCGGCGATCTTGAACGTGACACCGGGAGCTCCGGTGGATGGGGTAACGTTTGTCAACCTGCCCTCGACTGCAACTCAGGTTTACGGAACGACGGGCAACATCGCAGTCGGGCAGTTGAAACTGACGGCGGGAGGCGGATCAGCGGTGACAGTGCCGCTAAGCGTGACGTACTCGAATCGGACAGAACTGATTGCGAAGCCGACGTGGAAGGCGCAGATCGGTGTGAGTTATGACTTCGATTCTCTTTTCTCGAAGTAGCAAGCGTCGGCATGTGAGCCCGCTTTCCACAGTTGCCGCTTGTCGCGCACAATATGGCGCTCAATTCAAAATCACTCACACCGTGCGGTACGTTCATTATGTAAGGGTGACGAACCATGACAACAGAAGACTCAACCACGATACGCGATCTGACTGCCACGTCACTCGGCATTCTGTGGGCTGTTCTGGCCGGGATATTGGTCATTGTTGGTCGTTATTCCTTCTTGTTTTGGGGAAGCATACCGCATAACGGAACGTGGCCGCTCACTGGATCCGCATTTGAGAGCATTCTCTGGGCCTTGGCCTGTCTGACAGCTGGATTCCTCTTTGGATTTCTCTTTGGAATTCCAAAGACCCTCCAGAAGCCACCCTCTAACATCAGCCAAGAGACGAGCAGCAGCACTTCTTCTTCGCCGAAAGTGTATGTCAACAGGCTGCTTGGAGTTAATACAAATCTCGAGGAAATCTCCGATTGGCTTACGAAGATCTTGGTAGGAGCAACCCTTACCCAGCTTGTAAAGATCCCCGCTGCCCTTGCGCGTGCAGCAGTGTATGTGGCAGGTTCCGGTGCGCCAGACATACAGAAGGCGTTTTGCGCTGCAATCATCGTTTACTTTTCATCTGTTGGGTTCTTGGCGGGCTATCTCCTTACTCGATTGTTCTTCGCCGGCGCGTTTGAACGCGTGGGACTGGGTGCGCCGTCAGCCGAGTTGATTGAGCAGCTCAAGTCAATCGACCTCTCCGGGGGTGCCGGTCCTGTGAACAAGGCCCTTCAAGATATTACAAAGAGGGTCAGCGCAACGCCCATATCTGCTAGTTTTTCCGGTGACGATGCTAATGCGATCACGGTGAGTTCGCTTGTACAGGGGAACCGATTGCGTGCCTTCGAGGCCAGTGATTTTGCTCTAAGGAAGAATCCTCGAGATCCCTGGGCTCTCTACAATCGCGCTCTGCTCCTCGCGGAGCCGAATAACGAAGCTAGTGTTGTGAATCAGCTCGAGAGAGCAAAGGAGGAGATTACCACTGCCACAAACCAGGACCTGATCGAGTCGATCTACACCAGCTTGATATATTACCGTCTCTATCTGCCGGCTCCTGATGGATACGAGAGCGCGATCCGCACCGCCGACGAATATTTTGAAAAATATGGCCAACCACGTAAGGCCAGTTTATTTGTAAACCTCGCGTGCGCCTATGGGCAGAAGTATGCCGACTTAGCAGCGAAGGACAGTCCGTCGGAGGAACTCAGCGCAGTCAAGGACAAAGCCGTCGACACGATGCGGAAGGCTATTGAGCTTGAGCCCTCGGCAAAGGATCGTCTTCGTCAGCTTGTGCGGGCAAAGCCAACCGATCAGGACAATGATCTCGTCGTATTTCTCAACGACCCGACTGTACGGCAACTCTTGGGATGAATGATGTCCTCGCAGAATTGTCGGAGAGTGGCGGCTTGAAGGAATTCGGCAGACAATCGTACCGGGGCTACGTTCCGTTATTTCATCCGCCGTTCGAAGGAGAGCCAAATGGCATTCACTGACCTTCGCGTTTATACCAATTGCGACTACGCCACCATCATCTGGCGCACCGATGCGCCGATTAAGAACTGTCGAGGCTTTGCTCTGGAACGCCAGGTTGCCGGGGCATCGGGAGATGCCGCAGATGGTTTTGTAAATACGTATGTCGGTTTCGCCGAACAGAAGCCGGAGAAGGCGACCGTTCAGCCGAGTACGATTTGGCCCATCCAACGGTATATCTGGTCAGACTATGCAGTTTCCCAAGGCCAGAAGGTTTGCTACCGCGTTATTCCTATGCTCCGCAACACAGCTAATGGGCCTTTAGTGAAGGCGGCGCAGAGTGAATGGAGCGGCTTTAGCGACTGGGCGTCCGTAGTGACTGAACAGACTCCCGGCTTCGGGGCGTACTTCAACCGTGGCATCGTTCCAGCCCAATTCCTCGCCAAACAGCTTCAGCAGAGTGGTTCTTTCAAAGCCATGTTGTCGAAGGATATCTCGACTCCCGGCTCGGCAAACCGCACATTCCTCTCCGGGGTCATGCGAGTCGAAATCCTGGCGCTGCTTGACAAGGCCAAACGGGATGGCATCAACATCTACGCGGCCCTCTACGAGTTGAACGATCCCGAACTGATGGATCGGTTGATCGCGTTAGGCCAGAACTGCAGCCTAATCCTCGGATCTGGAGCGTACAAGCCAGGGGTCCCCGACGAAAACGCGGCCGCCCGTAAGCAACTGAAAGGGAAAATCCGAGTCTTCGATCGGATCGTAACGAGTCCGCACTACGCGCATAACAAGTTTTTGGTGTTTTGTGATGCCAAAGGCAATCCTTCCAGTGTTTGGACAGGCAGCATGAACTGGACTATGACAGGTCTCTGCACCCAGGTCAACAATGCTGTTTACATCAAGTGTCCTGAACTCGCGACCGGATACAAAGATCGTTGGGATGCCCTCATGAAAGCTAAGTCCTCCTATCCGGCTACGCTGGCCGGAGCAGGCAGTCAGCCAACGAAGGCAACGATTTCGAAGGTCGAGATCGCTGCTTGGCAAGATCCCTGTCTTAAGTATGCGAACTTGAACGACGCAGCAAAGTACATTCAAGGCGCCAAGGAAGGGGTTCTGTTCCTGATGTTCAATCCTGGGACGGGAGACGGCAAGACCAAGGCATATTCCCTGTTGCAGGACATTCAAAAGCTCGACCCGGACTCGCTCTTCATTCGTGGTGTAGTCAATCAGGACCAGTCGCCTACGAAGGGCGCAACCGTAGCACTCACCAGTGGTAGCGCAACTGCGGAAGCGGGTGTCGATGTGATTACTCCCCACGCGCTAACCAGCACGGTGAAGAATTGGTTTCACCGTGAATTTCAATACAACATGGTGATGATCCACAGCAAGGTGGTAGTGGTCGATCCCTTTGGAAAGCATCCGGTCGTGATGACAGGGTCGGACAACATGGGACCGAAAGCAAGTCCAATGACGACAATCTCGTTATCATCGAAAATGCTCCCGGTTTGGCGGCTGAATACGCTGTGAACATCATGGGCGTCTATGGTCATTACAAATGGCTCTACAACGCCTGGAAGAAAGCCAGTGACGCACAGCCACCCGTGAAAAAGGGACAGAAGAAACCTCCGGTTCTGGTCGAACCTCACTACGACGGGAATGAAGATGATGATAAGTGGCAGGCATTTTATACGTTGGGAGTCAATAAACAGGAGATCGACTTCTGGCTAGGCCAGTCATGATTGTCGCGGTCCTTCGGACGGGTCACACGGCAGCTCAGCGTCGAAAAGTCCAATAGGGGCCACCGCTAGCAGCGATGATTTTCTGAAGACCTAACCGTCCATCGGGAGGAGCTCCGCGCGTTAGCAGTTCATACAGATCACGAAAGATGACAAAATGGCCTGAGCCATACGCAGGCTTTGCCCGGCGTCGATTCGTGATGAGCCGGTCTTCGTTCCAATTGATGTAGTTCATTCTCTCCTTAGAGATGATGAATAATGGTTTCGACGGTGATACTCATCCTATCGCAGACCGCCGCTGGTGCTACCTTGAGGACGGAATACAGGGAATACTCAGCGGCGCGGATCGCGGCTGCTCCGGAGGCAGGCCATGACGAATAGTGGATATGCCTGGGGTAATGCTCATCGTCGCAACTGGCGCTAGTTTTCGAACGTTCTATTCTGAGCGAATAGATCTGGTGCTTTAGGACACATGTGCAAGTACGCCCGCACCCACAGAGGCTGAACTCTGAGCGTCCCTTCGTTCACAATGTTCTTGGTCGCCAGCCACCTCGCTTACTAGAAAGTCTGCGACCTCCGTGGCCTCTGCAAGGGTCTGGACGTATGGATAGACGACCCTGGCAAGTTTAAGGTGGTTGACAGGTTCCTTATGCCGGACCGCCGTGCGGAGGTGGGTTTGGGCGTCTGACGGCAGGGAAAGGAAGAGTGCGCGTACTTCATCCATGTGTGCTCCGTGCGTTCTCACCTACCTATTGCTTCGCTTTTCAGAGCGGAGCGCGTTCAACTTGACCATCATTTTCTCGTGGCAGAGGTTCGATTCCCACACGATTGTCCATTCATCTGACGGGAGGTCATCCCCGTCCCCAAAAATCTCTACTTCGCGCCGAAACGCCTCTGTCTTTTCCGCGGGACAACGGTCGTCTGAAAATGAGATTTGGGATGAAGGATTGATAGCCCTATAAGCGTCGCGGTTCTCTTGCACTACCGCATCGCTGATCGGAACTGCGGAGGAGAAGAATCTGAAATCGCGTGGAAAGTAAACATGATTATGGCCGTGCCGGCAACGAACTGCCCCAGGCTTCACGTTTTGGGCGCCAGGTCCGAACGACGATGGATAGGGACAACTGTCGAAAGCAACCGGTTCCGAGCAAGTCCGGCACAAGACACCCCAATAGGTCGTCTCATTGTCACTCTGATTCATCTCGATCCGGACTCCGCTGGAGTTCGGTTGAGCGTGCCTGTACACGCGTCTTTGTTTCGTGATGCCCTCCATTGTTTCACTCAGACAGTTATTGAAACTCTTCGGGGTGTTGGCGGCAGACAAAAGAACAGCCTGGAACTCAATCTTCTCCGAAAGCAGGTCTTGCGGAGCAAATCGGCGTCGATCCCACCCGAAGCCGAACATAAGATGCTTGCCGTCCTTTGGGGAGCGGCAAGCACGTGGGGCATATCTTGCTCCTTGTAGCCTCAATGCAGAGTTTTGCATGAACAGAAGACAAAGCGTTAGTACCTCGCGCGCAGCGTTGCCGATAAGCAACTGGTTGGTTTTGGAACTGAGAATCTGACAGGGGAAGACACGGCGAGCAGCTCTTGCGATTGATCAACACTTTTCCTAGTGCTGCGAGCGTATCGTTGCAGCCGACTTGCTTCCTGGACTATGTCGCGGTTGAAGCGTTGGTCAAGCTTCCTTCTAGTAATGCCTACGATGCACCGCAGCGGGCTCACAGATTGGCCATAATTCCCGATCAATCTACCAACGTCGTCTGGATGGACGTGAACGCAGAAAATGAAATCTCCCGGGCGGGAGAGCAGTATGATACCGGCTTCATCCGGATGATCTACGAGCGCGCGGACTATATACAACAGCATCTCGCGAACCTCACGTTCTGCTCCGGCGTCGTTGTTCGGCGTCGTTACCATGCCACTCCTTTGTGCCTTCGCAGCAAAGCAAGAGAATTCTCTCAATTACTGCTTATAAGCAACACAGCCCAAGTGCGCGTTTACAGTGCCGCCCCGGTCTCCATCCCGCCAATTGGTGATTCGACCCAGAGAGTTAGGGCAACGTCTTTTTCAAGGTGTTTCCTATAAGCAACAAGCGTCAGTAAGTCAATGATTTAGATAGGGATGCCCTCTAGCCTCCTACGTAGCGCGCGTTGCGCTCAAAGGAGACTTACCTGTGGCAAAACTAGTCTTACGCAAATCAACCCTCGCCTTGGTTCTTGTGCTGTTGATCGCCGGTATCGGTAAAGGCTACGCTCAACAGGCACCTGCCCCGATACCCCCCACGTTTCCCACGCCAGATGACCCAGGCGGCGGCACGCCACCGCCCCCAGACCCCGGCCCCAGCCCCTCGCTGACAGCGATACACTGGACGTAAAGCTCTGGAAGACCATCCACTCTGGTGGTCGCCCGAGCGGAGCGCGAAAGATGAACTTGTCCGGCTTTGATCGCTTCGTTTGGGCGGCCTCCTTCTGCGGCCAGATATTATTGCTCTTGGTGCTCTGGATTCGGCACCGGGCGAAAACCTTCCCCGTATTTACCATCTATACCGTCGAGAGCATCCTAAAGACCATCGTTCTCACGGTAGTCTTTTTCCATGTCTCCCAGCGCGCCTACTCCTACTCGTACTGGTATATGGGATTCGCAGATGAAGCCCTTCAACTCCTGGTCTTTTACGAACTCGCCGTCCATGTCTTCTGCCCCACGGGTGTGTGGGCATCGGATGTGCGCAGAACATTCTTCGGATTGGTCGGCGCAAGCACTCTGGTAGCTCTCCTTCTGACGTGGCTTGCTCATCCTGCAGCGCGCCTTTCAATCCAGATCTTCATTCTGCGTAGCAACTTCTTCTCCGCAGTCTTATTGAGCGAACTCTTTGTCGGCACAATGGTCCTGTCGGTTACCGTGGGATTACCCTGGAAGACTCACGTCGCCAGGATCGCTCAAGGGCTGGGCGCCTTTTCCATGATTTGCGCTGCAAAAGACATTGTTTCTAATTACGCCGGTATAGGTCGGGATACGCATATCTTCCGTGAGATGGGTTACATCCAAGTCCTAGCCTACCTCGCCTGCGAAGCATACTGGATCGTCACGCTCTGGCAGGAAGCGCCCGCGCCGCGCGAACTTCCCGAAGCCATGCGAACAAAGATCTATACTTTGCAAAAGCAGGTGGAGAGTGACCTGGAGAAGATTCGGAAATGGAGGGGGAAGTGAGGAACCTCTACTTTGTCGTTCTTGCAGTTCTTTTGATGGTCGCGCTCAGTGCCATCCTCGTCCGCTATTATCTTCGCGCGCGGCCGTCGGAAGAGACCACGTGGGAAGACATGCTCAAGCGCCTCACCTGGATCGACCGGGACACAATCG
Organism: uncultured Granulicella sp.; assembly: GCA_964489045.1. GTDB lineage: Bacteria > Acidobacteriota > Terriglobia > Terriglobales > Acidobacteriaceae > Edaphobacter. The sequence goes on from CAZAXI010000005.1 coordinate 12,779, forward strand.
CAATGATCGCCTTGGATGTCATCGACGAATCCGGGGAGCCCAGGCCGCAAGAGGACAGTTTTGCTCTGGATCCGTCCCAAATTTGGACTCTCTTAGGAGGTCTTGAAGGCCTCGAAGTGATCGAGCAGAACTGCCACGTTCTCGTTGAACTCGCGACGTACATACAACAATGGTATCCAGAAGCTCTTGTAGCGGCGGAACAGTTGCGTCTCAATGCCCGAGAGATCGAATGGCATGTCGGCAGACTTAAGGGTGCAGCCGAAACCGGAAACCTGCAATCATCCTTTGCCGCCTACGCTCAACGCGCTACGGTAACGTACTACCTCATGACTAAACACGTTTTGGAACTTTACGGTCAGGTTGGTTTTCCACGACTCGTCGACCTACAAAGAGCAATCTAATAATCAGGCAATCCGTCGCATGAGTACGCCGGCAACGGTGCCGATCACCTCAATCTCTTTCTTGTACCTCCAGCGTTTGACCGTTTCAAAGGAAAGCGGGTGGGGAACCATAGTCAACCACTCCGAATCCCTATCAAGCTCGCAGAAGCCAGAAACATAACCCGTTCGGGTGAGCAGAAAGTAGATAGGACGGTCGAATTCGTGCTTCCATTCCTTTCTGCCCGCGATTGCGCGCTTCAGCGTATCAATGAGGACGATTGACCCACCTCGGATCATCGGTTCCAGCATCCGGTCTCGCTGCCCGATCACGCCTCTCTTATAGTGGCTCGGCAGAATTCCTTGCACTGATGACGGAAGCAGGGTAGTTGCATCGGGCAAGGGGTCTGTCAGAAAGCTATCTGGCAGCCACTGCTTTGCGTACTGCTCCAAAGAGCCCGATGAAAGCAACAACGTGGCGTTCGGAGCCGAGACCTGGCTAAGTTCGTGGCCCGGTCCCGTTCCTGACTCGGGGCACAAAGCAATCATCTGTTCGGCAGTAAGGCCATAGATCACCGCAAGAACGATCAGCTTCGTCGCAGCAAGCCCGCGATCTTCCCGCTCAACTCTATCCAGCCAGCTTGCCGAGATTCGATAGGCAGGGTTCTGCCATTGCGCAGCCAACTGGGAACTCCGCTCTTCGACCTCCCGCAACGAGAGTTTCCATCGCAATCGGGCCTCGCGAAGCTTGTCCCCAATTCCAGCCATTCTGGGCTCCTGCACTCGCAGAAAGAGTACCCCATTTGCGGGCCAGGGAGGAAAGAAATTCGCTGAATTCCATAAGCCAGCACCGACATGGGAGCAAATCCGAGTCGATTGAAGAATTTGGCAACGATTGATGGTTCCCTAATACTCGACTCAGTTGTGGGGTTGCCCTGTGAGCCTTCTGAAGGCTAGCATCCGACCGCACACCCCCCGTCCTGGCAATGGGGGACTCACGTCTCGACTGGAAGATGACCGCTGCAGTGTCACAGTGCGCATAGGATCCGGCCGTTCCAATAACATCGGAATGCGCTCAAATCGCCGCATGATGCGCTCCTCCATCCCCACGGGCGGCACAGCACCACTCATAGCTAGTAGGGTCTTACGGATGCTGTCTTCGTTCCTATCCCTCATAGGTACTCCATTTCTCTGCCACTCCCGTCGAGACGTTAGGATCCCAATCGTGTCCTACGACCAATTCCAGACTTAAGCCAACCGTTCGCTGCAGGATCCCATCGACTCGCTTCCAGCGAAGGGCTACTAAGAGGCGGTAAATCCGAGCGAAGGTGTACCCCGGCTGAGTAAGGTCGTCGGGCGAAATAGGTGTCTCAACGCAGATTACACGGGGATCCGGAAACATAATTCTGCGCGAATAAGGTAACACTCTGCTATCCCTCACTTCAAAAAACACGGAGGATTCTAGCATCCCTAGCAAGCCTGTCAAGGAAACTGTTGGCACTTTGTCTTCGCAATAAAGTTGATTATTGGGCAAGTTATGCTTACGCCGACTAGCTGCCAGTCTAATCTTCCCACAGTCGGTTACCCGTTAGCTGAGAGCGCTATAACGAGTGACGCGGAAGATCGTCCGCGTAGTAATGCTGACGGTTGGAGCTCATGCAGTCTCAGGAGATTTAACGCGGAGAGGTTATGAGCAACGGCTCGATTTGTTGCTTATTCACAACACCTAAGGAGCCCTTCGTTGCTTATTGGTAACGTACTTCGGTGCTTCCCGAAGCTCCCGTTGTATCGTTGATATTCCCGTCATCACCTACTGGCTGCCTTAACGAAGAGTATTTGCAAGGTTCATTTAGAGCAATATTGTGATCGGCTCCCGCTATCGCTGGTGACTGCACTCACATCGGCCAGTCTAGCCAACGTCACATAACACATCGCCGCTCATTATTTTATTTAACTTTGCCGCACGATCAGGTGCGAGTTAGGGTGTGACCGTCGAGAGGCAGGAAGTAACTGGCACGATGCTTGGGTTACTTGCTGGCTTGAACGATCGTAAGTCGACGGAGGCTAGTTATGTCGCGAGCACGTATGCTGGCTAAGGCCATCGTAGGCCGTGCAGGAATTCTCTCAGCGGTCGCATTACTCGGAGGCCTGTCTTCGTTGGGGGCGGCGACTCCGGTACCACAACAGAGTGACCCGGCCGCCATCCAGGCCATGGAGAATGTTCTTGTCCAGTCGGGTGGAATCGCTGCGTGGAGAGGCGTTAGCTCGGCGAAAGAAAGCTTCTCCGTTCTGCAAGCAGATGATACGAGCTCTCATATTATGCTGCTCCTCGACGACTGGTCGTTGGAGAGTACTCGCTACAGGCGCGCGGTGCAAGGACAGAAGAGGTCTCCTGAGGACCACAACGGGGCAACAACGTTCAAATTCCGTGCAGGGACGACACGGTTAATGACAGCCCCGGAGTTTGACCAAGCGACGACGCTTGTGGGGAGATTGCCCGCGGCAGCGGCGGAGGTGATGCTGCGACGGCCGGAATATGTACTAAAGATCTCGCAATCCCAGAAATGCAGGTCTGGGGACATCTGCATCGACGTATTCCGCAAATCAGGTTCTGCTCTTCCCGCTTCTCCCGAGCAGCAATGGAAGATCTCCTCGAACACCGGTCTTCCAACATCGATTCGATATCGAACTGCAAGCATTGGCCCGGCAACAACACCAAGCTGGAGAGAGATCACCTTCGTGAAGTTCGCGACGGAGAATGGGCTCGTCGTCCCCGTGACGATAGCCATGGTTGGAGGAGGAAAACTTCAAGCCTGGACGTTTGTGTCACTTAACGTGAACCCTGGCTTTGATACCGCACGGTTTGACCAGGAGGCTACACAATGAACTGGCGCAAGGTGTTGTGTGCTTTCGGCATCGCGTTCCTAGTTCCAGTCTGTCTTGCTCAAGACATCACAGATGTCGAGGCAAAGCCCTACGGCTCCTATACCGGTGGAGCAATTGACACCGTCGACTTGGCCACCGGGAACTTGATGCTGAATATTCCTTTGGTTTCGTTCCCTCAGCGGGGCACACTTCCGCCGTTGTCCTTCTCGGTGGAACTGAACAACGCACCTTACACTCAAGGCGGATGGGCCTGCGATCCGAACAATGGGCCAGTCACCGTCTACGAAAACAATCCATATGCAATTGAATGTGCTGCGCTCAGTTCCAGGTACGACACGTCCCCACCGGGCGCGCCCTATACATCGCTCAACTCAAACTATATGTATTACACAAACGCTCATAACATCTACACGATCACCTCATATAGCTATGCTGTCTGCCAGGCCTTAACTGGCTACTATAGCGAACCATGCGGCATAGATGCAGTTTGGGGTGAGGAAGATAATGCGATTGTCCAGAATGTAGGAGCCTATCTGACATCATCGTTCTCCGGAGGGATAGTCACGGGTCAGTTTAACTTCCAGAATGGGGGCAGTAGTGGAAATGGGGGCTTTGGCTCGGCCGATTACGAATACAACCTAATCGACCCATCGGGTACGACGCATGAACTTGAATCCGATGCAGCGTTGCCCAATACTTTTCGCGCACCAGATGGTTCGGGCTATACGTTTGTTCCGTTAGGGGGCAATGGATACGATCCGGGCAATGAGCAAAACTATGGGGAGGGGACATTCTCCCTGCAATACTCGGACGGAATAAATCCGGCCAACTATTGGCTGGCCTATGCGAATGCACTCGCAGTTGAGAATGAGAACCAAGGAGGTGTGCGTCTCGGCGCCGTCCAATCTCCCACGGGAATCCAATACACAGACACAATTGTTTCTTTCGCAGTTCCTTCCTATAACCAAGCTTACCCGTGCAGCCTCGGCTTTGAATACTGCATCCCTCGCGCGCTCGTTTCAACAGCCAGCGACCCAGCCGGCAACACCATTACTCGCGGTCCATGGTATTGGTCAGGCTATTACTCACTTGCATCTTCGAATGCTCCGTTTGGAGACATTCAATCATTCTATAACAGCCTGACCCCGCAAGGGCCTTATTACATTGATTCCAATCTGCGAAGGATTCCAGATGCGATCTCGATGCAGGCGACGATGTATGGGTGGCAGCAGATAGATTCCACGCACTACAGCATGCCTTGGACAGTGCCAGGGCCCAACGGTAGCTCTGTCACCTACGTAATCAAATATACGCAAATCGGCAATGCCATTAGTTGGAACGGACAAGGGACGCCTGATCCAGCCACGGACATCGATGCCAACGGATGGGCAATCAGTTCCGTAACACTACCAAACAACACTTCGTGGCAGTTTACCTACTCGGGGCCCGATCTACAGTCGATCACTACACCAAGCGGCGGCACTATCACCTATACCTACGCCGCGATGACGAACGGAGAAAACGCGCCAGTCGGAACTAGCCGGTGTAACGCCACCTGTCATGCTGTCCAAACGCGGGTCGAGACCGACGGCCTGGGTTCTAATGTTCCTGGCCAGCACAGTTGGACAACAAACTACACCTACAACACTCTCGCCAGCTTGGCTGGCTGTTCACCAATTCAGGCGTCGGGTGAGCCCGCCACGCTTTATGCGTTTTCAACGACGGAAACGGACCCGCTTGGCAATGACACGGTTCATAGCTTCTGCGGCATGCCGAGCGGATTCAGCGTGCCGGCAGCGAATCAATACCATGAAGTGAAGACCGATTATTACCAGGGAAGCAGCTCCGGCGGCACTTGGCTGAAAACTGTGGCGACCTCCTATGAGGCCATGTCCGACATTTCACCAGCCGTTGACAATTCGAGAACGGTCGGCCTCATCAACGTTCTCCCCACCCAGATTACAACGACCACTCCGTCGGGGACCTCGACAGACATAAGACAGTACTCACACGACAACGGAACAGTGTTGTTTAACGCCGAGCGAATCGGCTGCATTGGAAACGACATCGGTCCCGGCGGCTCTTACGGATGCTCTTTGACGGGGTCCACGGTAGCCGGAAGCACCACAATTCCAATCAGCTACCTTGCGCCGACGACCGAGTCGACGCAGGACGAATCTGGCAACATTCTTCGCACCACGAAGACGACCTTTGAATTCCAGAGCCCGCTCAGTCAGTCCTACACCGGCGCGAATCTCATCGCTCTTCCCTTGTCGGTGTCTGTGTCGGGAGCTGTCAACGATGCTTCAGGAACGACTACCTATAAGTACGACGAGAGCAGTTACGAGAGTTTACCGGGAGCGTACGGTAATCAGACGTCAAAAACCGATTCCTACACGATGGTGCAGGGATGGTCTCCCACGTCGGTGACAACTCACACCGCATACAACTCCAGCGGCATGCCCGTCACCAAGATCGATGGGAGGGGGTACCCGACTCAGATCACGTATGACTCAACTGGAATATTTCCGTACGAAATCCAGCACCCGACTACCGCTAATGGTGTATCGCACATTGACTATTACTGGTACGACCCAACCACCGGGGATCTCGACAAACACAAGGATGAGAACGGCGAACCAACCACCTACTCTTACGATCAAATGGGACGGATTACCTCCATTGGATATCCTGATGGAGGCGGTTCGTCTTTCTGTTACACCGACAGCGGAACTACGTGCAGCCTCGGAGGGTTTGAGGGATCAGTCCCGTTCTCCTTGTACACCAACACGACTGCAGCGCCAGACCCTGCTATCGCTACACTGCATTCCTATGATGGATGGGGCAGACAGTATCAGAGCGTTGTTCTGAGCGATCCTCTCGGTGCGACTACGGTGAACACAACCTATGATTGGGCGGGCCGCGTAGCATCCGTCACGAATCCGTTCCGAAGTACGAGCAACTCTACCGACGGTACTACTTCCTACACCTATGATGCGCTCGGAAGGAAGACGATACAAACGCAGCCGGACGGCAACATGCAAAAGTGGTGCTACGACGGAATAGCCACTAATTCGCTGTTGCAGGGCAACTGCCTCTCGCGAAACATGCAATATGGCTCTTATGCTCCGACGGAATGGACGGACGTATGGGACGAGACGGGCCGGCACTCGCAACAGGTATTCGACGCTCTGGGACGCATGGGCAGCGTTATCGAACCAGATCCGAGCTCTGGCAACTTGGCCATGGAGACCGACTACTCGTACAACCTCTATGGCGATCTGATGCAGGTTAATCAATACGGGCATGCCACGACCCCGCAGGTCAGCCGCTATTTTTGGTACGACATGCCGGGGAGGGTCACCATCGTCCAGAATCCCGAAACAACGGCCCCGGCACAAGCAGGCCAATACTGGCAGAATATCAGCGCGGAGTATTACGTTTACGACGCCAACAACAACCGCACGCAGATGACCGATGGTCGCGGAGTCACGACGACCTATCTCTATGATGCGCTGAACCGACTGACCTCCAAGACATATACGGGAGACTCGAGCGGTGCCCCCTCATCCTGCTACCAATATGATGGCTCACATACGGCGAACTTGTCCGGAAGACTGGTGGCCGAGTGGACGCAGAAGGGTACATGTTCGTCTTCTCCAAGCAGCGGGGCTCTAACGCAAACGCTGTTCTCGTCTTACGACCAGATGGGTCGAGTCACGTCAAAGCAGCAATGCGTACTCAGTGTCTGTTCGACCGACTTCTCCGGGCAACCGACCTACACATATAACAAGGCCGGCAAGCTGAGCACCTATGACGATGGCGTGGAGAAGAACCTGTTCACCAACAGCTACGACGCGGCGGGACGATTGCAGACGCTTACGAGTAGTTGGAACGACTCTTTGCATCCGCCGACGCTATTCACCGCGCATACCTACAATCCAGCTGGCGGCCTAACGAGCGCGCTCTATGGGACTGGGCTCACGGTGACCCGGACATACGATCCGCGGTTACGCATTACCAGCGAGACCGACGGACCCCAATTTTCTACGCCGCCACCGGTCACGATCAACATCGTAGGCTCGGAACGGTTCCTCCTCGGATCGGAGCAGATCCAATGAAAACGCATCCGGTTACCACGGAGCTTTGTCTCGCTCGCTTCATCGCATGCCTGGCATTAATGCCACTGTGTCTCGCTGGGAACTCTCTGGCCCAAGGGGGCACCATTACTACAATAGCCGGGACGCCCGGCGGTCCCGGGTACTCGGGAGACAATGGACCTGCCGTCAACGCACAACTTTCGGGTCCCGCAGGAGTTGCGCTGGATTCAGCGGGCAACCTCTATATTGCGGACAGCGAAAACGCCGCCATTCGCGAGGTCACGGCAGGCATCATAACCACCGTGAATACTGGGGGTGTGCTTCAATGGCCGACCCAAGTGGCGGTAGATTCCTCGGGCAACCTTTTTGTCCTGGATATTTGGACTTGGACTGTATATGAAATTTCCGGAGGAAACGCCACAGCCTTGAACCAAAGTGGCAGCACTACTGCCGTGACGGGCGAATCCATCAACCCATATTCAGGTCTTGCGGTCGACTCTTCTGGGAATGTCTATACCGCCGATTGGGGCGGCTGGATCGACGAGTATCAACCGAGTACAGGCAATTGGGTGACGATCTACGGTTTTTCATCTCCAACCTCGATCGCAATCGACCACAATAACAACATCTACGTAGTGGACGGATGCAATATCGACGTCATCTATGCAACTGGAACGATACCCAATGTGTCGAACCCGTCGCCCGGCAACATCTACACCGTGGCGGGGAGCGTTGGGGCGGATGGAAACCCATGTGCATACCGGGGCGACGGCGGCCCCGCCACTAGTGCGCAGCTCAATAGTCCGCAGAGTGTGGCCGTCGACTCGGCCGGAAACGTCTTTAGCCTGGAGATCAGTGCGGTCCGCGTAGTTGTGAATACCGGAGTCATTCATACGATTGCGGCTACCGGAGGGACCTGGAACTGGTGGTCCTTGGCGGCGAGACAAAGCAATCTCTACATCGCAGCGGGCTCAAGCAATGTCGTACTGGAGATGAATTCCGCGGCGAGCGCCCCTTACCTCGATCCAACGCCAGGCCCCACTGTATACGACTCCGGAACTGTATGGCTGGTCCTAATGAACGCCCTGAATAAGACGTTCATTGTGCCTTACGGGCCGGGTTCGACTTCCGCAAGTGTCGCGTCGGCTCTTGCCGATCTGGTATCGTCGAGCCCAGATTCACCGATTACCGCGGAGGCGAACGGGGCCGCGCTAACACTCACACTGATTGATCCGGAACCTGCGTTGGTGGTTTATGCGCTAACCGGCGAGACGAACAATCCTAGCCTCTTCGGCTACCTTAATTGGGCGTATCCATGGAACGGGTATCTCAATGCGGGCGACACTGCTAGTGCCGTGTATCACTACAGCATCACGCAATCCGACGGCTTTGACAGCGGCTACGATGCAAATGGGAATGTTGTGGGCTATATCGATTCGGTCAACGGCACATGGAGTTTGACCTACGACAATCTAAATCGACTGACCGCGGGCACACTTAGTCAGAATTATTATGGTACAGGTCCCTACTCCGCATGGTATGACGACTTCGGCAATCGGCTCCAGCAATCTTCAGGATTCTCGCGGAACGTGGATGACTCGGCGCAATATGACAATCAAAATCATTTAACACAGTGGTATAACAACACCTTCGGGCCTTTTTCTGTGCAGTATGACGGAGCGGGTAATATTGTCGATGACGGAGTATACGCATACATCTACGATGCAGAAGGCAGAGTGTGTGCACAGGGAGTTCATCAATACCAATACGGATATATTGAGTGGACGCAGTTCCTCTACGATGCGGCTGGCAACCGCGTTGCCAAAGGTAACATCGACTGGGCCTCATGCGATACAACGACGAACGGCTTCGGCCTCACGAACCAGTACATCCTCGGCCCGAACGGCGAGCAGATGACGGAATTGACCGCGTGGTCTGGCGCTCCAACGTGGGCGCACACAAACGCATTCGCGGGCAGCACGCTGCTGGCGACCTATGCAAATGACGGCATGGGCCAGCATTTTCGCCTGACCGACTGGCTCGGAACCACCCGCGTGCAGGTCAGCCCCGCCGGTAGGGTCGAAACAACCTGCTCCAGCTTCCCCTTCGGCGAGGAGCCGGGGAATATTGGATATGGATCGGCATGCGGAGCCGCCACTGAGCAATTCTTTACCGGCAAGGAAAGAGATCCCGGAAACGGCGGTATGATCGCAGGCAATGATTTCTTTGGTGCCAGATATTACAGTTCGAACGTAGGCCGGTTCCTCAGCCCGGACTGGACCACAAAGGCAAATGATCCGGTCCCGTACGCAAAGCTAAACGATCCGCAGTCGCTCAACCTGTATGCGTATGTGGGAAACAACCCGCTCAGTAGGACTGACCCGGATGGGCACTGCAGACTCGAAGGAGCCGAACTGGGTGCCGGGTGCAGTGCGCTGAACGAGGGTGCAGAGATGCTTCAAGAGCACACCCATATTGGAGGTTGGTCCACTAAGAAGGACACCACACCAGCTAGGTTCATAATGAAAGGGAAACCGAAGGACCATGGGTCATGGACGGAGTACCACTATCAGCTGACCAACGCGGAAGGGAAACCATTGACGGGAACGACAATATACGATCACGATGGCAGCCAAAACACCGCAACTGAGTATTACTATAACCAGGGTTCCTTGAAGGACCCCATCAGCACAGGCCGTCTACCGTATGGCGTCGCGACGGATTCGGTCGGTTGGGGGCGTCTAAATCCGAAGGATGTGCCCAAAGATGACACTGAGCAGAAACTAGATATAGGCTTTACCGTTGACTATCTAGGGAAAATCTACCCCATCACCACTGTGATGGAACACGATAATAAATACTCAGACGGGAAGTATGCAAACACTGTCAAAATCATCGTTCCGTAATCTCTGGTAAATCACTATGAGACAGAAACTTATTGGTTTCGATATCGTCGCACTTATCCAGATTGGTTTTCTTTTTGGCACGTTATCCCAATGCATGGGACAAGCTGACCAGACTAGAGGAAATAGCAATAGAAGAATCATTTTGGCGGCTCTGCAGCCTGTGCTGCTAGCAGATAAGGAGGGAAGCCGGATCGAATATGCGGCCGCGCGATGTTCAACTAATCCGAAAAGTTCCTTGTTTTTTCCGGCCGATATAATCCCGTTTCCTCAGATCAACGTTAAGTCGCCAAAACAAGGTCAGTCAGGTGTGGCTGCGGTTGGTGAGATGTTTAGCGACGACAAAGGAGTTCGGGTAGCAGATCGCGTGCCAGGTGTAGTTGATATAACAATTGGTGATGTGCCGGACGCTATTCTGGGTGTGAGAATATCTAGCCTTAAGCTCCGAAGAACGGAGCGATACGATCCAGCGGCGGCGATAGGTGCAATCGAACAAACGAAAGAAGTAGACGCCTTTATGCGTCAAACTAACATGTCACTACCGCCTATCCTTGGCGGCCTAATTACGCCGCCTCTACCTGAGCTACCACACATGAGGAGTCATCTGACAAATGTGACTTTCGGCGAAGCGCTTGATCTTATTGCAAAAACTTTCGGGGGAATCGTTGTGTACGGAACTTGCGAACGCCCTAACAATTTGTTCTATGTTGACTTTGTTAGCCTGCAAGGCGGCATGTAGAACGTAACTTGTTGGTCAGCCAGAACGGTTTCGCCTACTACAGGCACATCTAGCGTAACGCATCCTCATTGCCGCCTCGCTTTATCGGCTGCCACTTTGTTTAACTCAGATCAGCCGGCCTTGGGAGAGTAAGAAATGACATGGGCAAGTATCGCAATTCGACGTGGAACGTTCGCAAGCAGTGTTGCTATTCTTAGCGCCTCGCTATGCAGCACGCCTGCATTTTCGCAGAGCACGAATGTTGTGAGTAGTACGTGGACCGAGCGACAGCGGCAAGCGCAATTGGACACCCTGACCAAGGCCGTGAGCCTGACGCCGGACCAGGTGACGCAGGTCAAGGCGATCAACGACGACGCGACACAGAGAATACTGACTCTTCGCAACTCCGGGGAAAACCCGTCTACTGCTCGTTCTAAGATCGTGGCGATCGAGACCGATCAACAGACTAAGATCAGAGCGCTTTTGACCAACGATCAGAAGCCACAATTCGATGCGTACATCGCCTCCCAGCCGCATGGCCAGCGTCCCAACGGCAAGCCACGCAAAACCGTTGCGACCCCTCCGCCTCAGAAATAGCCGTGGGCATTGACGCAAGACATAGGAACAGAACGCGGCCACCCGCCGGAGTGGCTGATAGACTGAGGGAGAGAGCGAATCCCTCGACGCCGCACCCAGGGAGTCGAAATTGCACCTGTCAAAGCCTCCTGGATGTAGGCGGTTTCAACGCAGATCAACAGACACATTGATTCCAAACGAGTTGCAAGTCATAGATTTCACGGTATTTGAGAAAATCGCCTCAACCTGGCTACGAACCAGTAGGTCGGGCGTTCGAATCGCTCCGGGCGCACCATTCCAACTCATGCAAATCCAATCGGATGCTGCGATTTCGCCTAGAGCATCTGGTTTTTCTGCGCTTCCGATATTGGCGATTTTGAGACGGTAACTTCCTCAACGACCCTTCACGAGGAGATCCACAGGAAAACTCAAAATCCTGATCGGCAGATCATCTGCTTCGGGACCAGAGGGTCGGAGGTTCGAATCCTCTCGTCCCGACCATTTAAAATCAACGGCTTAATGGCTTCGACCAGCATGGGGATGGTGGCAGTCAGGGTATCACGGCGACGCACATGGCAGAGTTTGTGAGCGAGGATCGCCTCAACATGCCTGTCGTCAAGCGACTGGGAGATTCCCTCAGGCCATACCAGCACCGGTCGGAAGATGCGAGAAATCCCCGGCTCCATCATCCAATTTCGAGACAGCAGTAGCTTGGCCTCCTTGCGAACTCCTCCGATCGGTTCCAGGCGGCGCGTAGCCTCAAGTTCGCGCCTTCTCCTAGCGCCACAGCTTTGCGCATCGCCATCGAAACACTAATCCAGCTTGTTCCCCAGACGAGAAGAGCAACGATGGCTCCGCTATACCTACAACCACTATGCTGCGGAGGAGCCGACTCCACCCGCGCCCATCCTCTACTCGGCCTACATCCCGAAGAGCGGAGGGGCCTGGCACCGATTTTAGCCAGCAGACGGAATTCCCATACATCCTAAGCAAGTTCGGGATATAGTCGGACCGCTCGGGGGAGGGAAGTGACCTTACTTACACCGCCCCGAACGCCTGGCTTACGCTGGCATGGCCGCTTCGCGCGTTGCGTTGAGTAGATCGTCGCGCGTCATCTTGTATTCCGCGCTGCCCATTCCTACCGCCCTCATTACTGCCTTCCGCTGAGCGAGGGCGAACCAGTTTTTGATGTCTCGCAGGGACATGCCGAACGTGAGTTCACCAAGAAGCGGATAATCGCCGCGGAAGAGTGACTCGACCTTGGCTTGCTCGAACAGACCTTTCAGCATTCGGACCCGAGAGTTGAGATCGGGGAGGGGAACTACGAGCCGCTCAGTGAATCGGCTGAGAATGGATGGGTCGATGTTTTCCGGCAAGTTGGTTGCTGCGAGAACGAAAACCTGCCGGTGCTGATCGACAATACCATCCATTTCCTGAAGCATTTGGCTGATAACCTCCTGGACGAGAACGTCGTTACCGCCACCCATTCGCGCAGGCGCTACGAGGTCCAGTTCATCAATAAAGAGAATTGCCGGCGATACAGCCCTCGCCTTAGAGAAGATGTCGCGTACGTTGCCGGCGGCGTGGCCGACGTACAACCCTTTGAGGTCAGCTGCCGTAGCCTTGACAAACCCGAGCGAGCCTTCGTTGGCGATAGTGCGCGCGATCTGGGTTTTGCCCGAGCCTGCAGGACCCTCAAGCAATATACCTGTCGGGATGGACACACCTCGGGCAGCCCAACCCTCGGCGTCTTTCAATATGGCGCAGGTAGTCTGGAGTCGGGACCGTGTGTCGTCGCTCACAATAAGGCTTTCCCACGTGGCCCGGGTGTCAACGATTGGATTGGCAGCGGCCCTGATCTGACGAAGGACAGAAACGAAATCTACCGACCCGCCACCCTTGCCAGCCAACCGCTGGGCCAGCATCGCAATGTCGCGGCCAGACATCCCCTGCATAAGGTTCGAAGCGTTGGCGGGGAATGTGCCTTTGTAACCAGCCTGCATCAACTCCTGATTGAGAATAGCGATTCTGCACTTCTCGTCGGGCGGCATCAATTCGAGTTCCATCCCGAAGCGAGACAAGATAGCGTCATCAACGACCTCACGGCGGTTCGTGGCGCCGATGACCCAGATACCTTCCTCTTTGCCCGAGAACTCGGCAAGGAATGCGTTGGTGATCTCCTCGGAGACCCTATCGGTGTTCCCAGACCCCCTCTGGCCAAAGATTGCGTCAAGCTCGTCGATGAAGAGGACACAGGGCTTGCTCCGCCTGGCAACCTCCCAAAGTTCGCGAACCGCTACGGCGCTCTCGCCAAGATTGGTCTTCTTCAGCGTATTCACGCCGGCCTTGGAGAAGGGAATCCCGGCTGCTTCAGCAACTTTTTGCGCTAACAAAGTTTTGCCAGTACCTGAAGATCCTTTGAGGAGTAGGGCTGCTGCCATGTGCGTCGCGCCCAATAAACGCTCCAGCTGTTCCACAACTTCGATCAGTTGCTCGGTCGGAAGATGAACGCTTTGGAGAGCCTTTTGCATTGACGTGAGGCTGCGGAGCCTGCCTTTCAATAGCTGACGGAGGTGCACCAGCCAATCGCGCCGCGCTTGTGCATTAGCAATGCGTTCAAACTCAGGCAGCAGCGGTTGGAGTCTCTTTTCTTGCGCCAGCAGGGCTCGGTTAACCAATGGAGCGATGACGACTTGCCGATTCGTATTAGGCTTGAGGGCCTGCAGCTTCCGACGGGACTCGACTCGGGTCCCATAGCAGATGGACGCTGGAGAAGCGCCGTCCATATCGAAGGCAAGATACGCCTGAATTCTTCGGTCTCGATCGGTTGCAAGCGCAATGTTTGTATAGTCATAGCGGCCATCCGGCGACGGTCGCATCCGAAGCAGCTTGATAGCTTCCGAGTCGCCTGGGACGACAGCCAACAGGCCGAGGCTGCCGTGAAGTTTGAAGTAGCTCTTCGATGCGGATGCCATCCGGAATGAGTGAAGACCGCCGTATGCGCCCGAGACGATACCCCAATAGATCGACGAGCAGAAGGCTGCATACGCTTTATCCAGCCTTTTGCTTGCGCGTGTGGAGAAAGCCGTCCAGTCTGCAGGCTGAATGCAACCGGTGAGATCGCGCTCTATGTCAGCCAACTCGCTGCTCGCCTTCGCGATTCTGCTGTCGAGATAACTTTGAATCGTCATTTCCCGTTTTCCTCAACGCCATGACCACCATAGCGTGAGATGTTCCGCTAATCCACAAGGTTTGGGCCTAATTCGTAACAAACGTTCGCATAATGAGTAGCAAATCTACCAGGCCTAAAGGTGGCAGTGGTATATTTGTCGAGTGCCGTAATTGGCGAGTTGCGTCTGGAGGAACCATCTGTGTATTTGAAGACAATCATTACTGCAGTAGCACTTGGACTATTCCCATCGCTCCTCATGGCGCAAGCAATGCCGACAGCAGCTCGCCGGCTCGACATGCAGGTGGGCGGTTTGTTCTCCATCGCAAATCCCGGCATCGCCAGTGACGCAACCATTCGTTATGGTCACATGAACTTCAAAGGGGGTGCTCTGTACGCAACGCTTGACCCCACTAATCATCTCGGTCTAGAGATGAGTGCGCGCCAGGTGTTTGGGATAGAAGGCGTCCACGAGCGCACGTACCAGGTTGGGCCACGGTTCTACGCAACCTATGGTCGCTTCCAGCCATTCGCTAAGCTCCTCTTCGGCCGTGGGGTGTTCAATTTCCCGAATGATATGGCGAACCAAGGATTCACCGTAGGGGTCTTGGGGGGAGGCCTCGATTACCGTCTTGGACCGAGGCTCTATCTGCGCGCTGACTACGAGTACCAAAGATGGTTTGGATTTGGTACGCAGGTAAATGCTTTCCCGGGATCATTGAGTCCGACTGTCCTTTCATTTGGGGCAGCCTACCACTTTGGCGGCGGAGACGCGGCCTGCACATGCGAAAGGTAGGGCGAGTTGATTTCCGCTCAATAGAGGGCTTACGACATGAGTATCTTTGATTCTCCAGAACAGACGCATCAAGCCTTGATGGACGTCGGTTATCTCACAAAACGGGAAATCTCGACGGTGATCTATCTGGCCGGGAAACTCAACCGGCCCCTACTCCTAGAAGGGCCGGCCGGAGCCGGTAAGACTGAACTGGCCCTCTGCGTTGCGAAAGCCGAAAAGATGCGTTTCATTCGGCTTCAGTGCTACGAGGGAATCTCTGACAGACAGGCAGTCGGCGACTACAACCGAGCACTACAGGAGATGTTCGTTATCCTGCAGTCGAAGAACCAGACCTGTTCGTGGGACGAAATTCGCAAGCAAATCATCGGGCGCTCTTTTTTTATCGCAGGACCGCTGCTTGAGGCGCTCGAATCGCCCGAAAGGGTGGTGCTCTTGATTGACGAGTTGGATAAAGTGGACCACGCATTTGAGGCCACTCTACTCGAGATCCTTTCCGTCTGGGAGATGTCTGTTCCCCTTTTGGGCACCATCAAATCTACTCATCCGCCCTTCACTGTGATTACCTCGAACCAGGAGCGCTTTCTCGGTTACCCACTGCGTCGCCGCTCGTTCTATATTCAGATCGAACATCCTACCGCACAGCTTGAAGCGGCAATCGTAGCCCGCAAGACACCCAACGCATCACACGAACTACACGCATTCATTGCTGGCTTTGCTCAGGCGCTTCGTGCCTACCCGATGGACAAATCTCCGTCGATCTCAGAGATGAATGACCTCGCGATGGCCCTGACAGGTCTTGGTCGGGTATCGCTCTATCCGGAGGACAAACAGATTCTATTGCCTCTGATTGCCAAGACCGAGGGAGATCGAAAGAGGCTTCTGATGAAGGACGGCTTCGAAAATCTCGTCCAACTAGCGAGGAAGAACGCGGAGGAAATGATTCGGATGGAACGTGTGGAAGCTGAGTCATTAGCGCCGCCGAATAAGGAAATTGCGGCGGCGATTAAGGGGGCCGCGGCGTGAGACTCCCAACTTTAGTGGCTGAGACAATCCTTATCGCCGCATCCTTCAAGTGCGGCGCACAGGCCCCACAGCGGGAACGTCCCGCCGAGATGGTCTATTACGCCAACGCTTATGCCGACTTCTACCACGTTCCCCGGGAGATCGTGTATGCCGTCATCACCCATGAGTCGGGGTGGAACGCCAAGGCCATTTCGAATAAGGGTGCGCGGGGATTGATGCAGTTGATGCCTGCGACTGCGGCGTACTACCTTGTTTCGGACTCGTTCGATATATCGCAAAACATCGGAGCGGGTGTCCACTACCTGGCTGATCTCCTCGCACAATTGGGCGATTGGCGGTTGGCGATTGCCGGTTACTATTGCGGCGCAGCCTACCCACGGCTGAAGGGTCTCGAGTATTCCAACAAAGACGTCGTTGAGTACGTGAACGCAATACAGCGGCTCTATACGTACGAACTCTCGATATCTCCGAAGCCGGATTCGCCACCTCTCGTACCCCCCACGGAGCCAATTCAGCAAGACACGCAGGAGGTAATTCCATGATTCGACGCGCACTCACAACACTTACCGTATCGCTGACACTGGCGACTGCGTACCCGCAGTCGACAAAGACGTGCCAGTCACCCGCTCTGAAACCTTCGGCCGCTATTCCGGCTTCGAAGCGAAAGCCAGCGGCCCAGCATGCGAAGCCTTCCGCAGCGACGACTATTCCGGCATCGCCCATATCTCGAAAACCGAGTGCAGTATTACCCACTGGTGTCAAAGCGTCAGTCATGCCGCCGCCTACTCCAGCGGCGGTGGTTATTCCGCCGTTCCCAACAACCGCGGCTACTTCGTTGAGCGCACCGTTGATAGTGCCACGCCCCAGGGATATATCGGTCCACCCAAACTTGGAGTTCGTCCCGACGTCCAACGTCATCGTTCGCGACATGCACTTGCGTCCGCTATTCACGTCGACGATCCATGTTGGAGAGGCTGTTACCTCGCTCGTCGTGGGAGCACCAACCCTATTCCAAGTCGAACACAAGGATAGCGAACCAACCCTCATCTTTGTGAAGCCTTCGACTCATCTGCCCGCAGAAAGCAATCTGCTCATTGCGCTAGCGTCTGGCGAAACGATCAGTATCCGTCTCATATCTCCGGGAGATGCGGGGTCGACTGACCCCACTGACTTTGTAGTGGATTACAGGGGACGGAAGAGCATGTTCGAAAGCCAAGCCGTCGTGCTGGGGACACCAGGGAGCAATTCGTCGGGCGACGCGACAGAGAACGGTCGCGATATGGTTGCCAACGAACATTCGTCTTTGCATACAGACATCAGCGCGCCCAAGTCCCCGGCGGTCCCTTCGAACACAGAATCAGCTCTTGATCACGAGTTTATGGTCGGAGCGCCGCATTGGGTAACAGTCCCTGAATTAGCCAAACTGATAAAGGAAAACGCATTGGCTCCAAACTGTATTGCAATTGCTATCGGGGATATTCGGCAAGAGGGCGGAAATATGGTGGTCAGCTTCTCAGTCCTCAATATCAGCCACCACTGGGTCAGTATTATGCCGCCCCAAATTGAGTTGACCAACCCACTGCTCAAGAAGAAAGACGCGAGGAAGCATGGATCCTTTGCTCAGCCGATTGCTTCCATCGAGTTCAAGTTGGACAACCCCAAGCTGAGCCCCGGCGCTCGTTCAGATGGCTCGATCACCTTCCAGAAGCCAGACACTAAGATCGCCAAAGAAAGCCTATTGCTTCACATAGCTACGTCCGCGTCCATCGACACGCCCGTTTACTACCCACTGCCGTTCGTGGCCCCATCATCTGAAGAGATCATCGCGCAACAGGGAGGTGCAGATGCCCGTACCAATTGAAAAACAGAAACCGTTGCCAACCGAGGAGACGGCAACTCCGGTTGCTGGCGCCGTCGAAACCCCGGAAACCAGCAACGACAAGGGCTTCTTCGTGTCCAGGCGGAAGGTGGACTTCGGGCAAAACAGTAGCAAATCAATGATGATCGCGGGTGTCGTAGCTGCGTTGGCCATTGGCGGTGTGTTTGCCTTGTCTCATCGAGAAGGCCCAGGCATTAAGAAGCCGCAAGCAGCGACGACCGCAGCGCCCGTGAAGCCGGTCGCTCAACCGAGCGCGGCATATATGCCGGGAGACCATGCAGCCGAGAATTCGGATGGAAAGCATGACCAGGCACTTTCGGCGAGCGATATTGAAAACACCAAAAATAGTAATCCTGACGGGGATGCATCCCCTTTCGCCGGCGCAAAGTCCCAAGTCGGTCCGAAACGACCGACGTTTATTACGTCTCCGAGCGTGCGCCCCACTCTCGGCGCGGTGCCCCCATTCCAGGCCCCCACCTACCAGTACGGAGCGTCCACAGTTCCGCCAATCCCAAGCATCAACACGGCTGCTGTCACCGAACAGGCCAGGGCCTACCAGGATGCGGTTACGAAACTGTCGTATGTTTTCGCAGCACAGCCTGGCTCGGGCGCCGGCGGCGCCGGCGGTGAATCAGTCAGCGAGCCGGTCACCAATTTTGGACTTGAGCCGGGCTTTCACCTCTCCGCTCATCTTGAATCGAGCGTCAGTACGATAGGAGGCGTTCCTGCCGTCGCGATCATTGAATATGACTGCCTGCGCGGGGGAAGGGTAGTCATCCCGGCCGGGAGCCGCGTCATCGGCAAGATTGGAGGCGCCAGCTCCACGGGCCTCGTTCAGATAGCGTTCAACGAAATCTATTTGCCCAACGGTACGACCGTACCTATCAATGCGGTGGCCCTGGATACCTCTCTTCATCCTCTCAAAGGGATAGTTACCGGGAAAAACACTGGCAAACAGATCATCCTCGGGGCACTCAGCAGTGCGGGTTCATTGGGCGCAGGTTTTCTTAACACCACCAACACTGTGACACAGGCGGACTTGGCCCGGAATCAGATTGCAGGCAACATCGGAAGGTCTGGAGATCAGGCTATCCAGCAACTACAGGTCGGCCAATCGATCGTTGTAACTGTGCCATCCGGCACGTTGGTTTACGTTACGTTCGTCGCTCCAGTCCGGGGAGGGCTGGCGAATCCGGCTCCTGCAACTGCGCACCCCGCGGCGGCAAAGTAAGGAAACCCTTTGCACCACGCAAAGATCGGACTCGCACCGATCCGATGACATTCTCGGTGTTTGGTAAAGAGAGGAGGAAAACAACATGCGTTTTGCAGTCGATTTTGCTGTGGCTGTGATTATGGTATCCCCGTTGGCTGGAATGTTGGCGGGGCATTTGTGGGCCCGAGTAAATCACAAAGTCTTATGCCAGCCCGCATCAGAGGTCCGTTGACGTAGTTGCGAAAGGTTGTCTACGGCTTTGCGCTTTGGTGTGTCGTCGTCGTTGTTTTGTCAAAATAAACGTGCCCGTAAAAGGTGGCAGTGGTATATATTCGCTGTAGGAAGCAAGGAGTTACTTTCATATGAAACGCATTCTCAATTCCACAAGGCCTTTGGCGACCCTGGATTCGTCAAACGGCTCTTCGAGTCGGGGCCGGTCTATGACCAAACCCGATGCAGACCGACCCCAACGTATCATGTGCTGGCTCGCGCTGATCTTCATGTTCGGCGCGGTTACGATCGGTCCGGTCATGGCTATCGCACAGACCACCGGCAGTTCGCCAACATTCAACGCAACAGTGCAGGGCCAATCCGCAAGCACCGTCGAAGGCACCTTCGGAAACGTTGTCAACTATATCGGGAATGTAATTTGCCCGGTCGGTGCGGCGATTATGGTTGCGGCTTGTGTTGTGCAGGTTAGGAGCGGTAGGGGCTGGGTCGGATCGGCAATTACGGCTGGCGGCTTGCTCGCGGTCAGCGGTATCACGCGACTCATCGAGTCGATGGTTACCAACGGTCAGTCCGCTCTCAAGTAATACCTGTCGCCCTTCGGGACGTTGCGGCGCAGGCCTCAACGTCCCCTTTCTTTGCGGTACTGGAACCTAAGCATGCAAACGCCCCAACTATTCAATGCGCTTTATTCGCTTCTTCTGACGTGCGCGACGCCCCTAGCCCTATTTTGCTTTGTGATGGCAGGCTTTCAGCTAAGGGAGGAGGGGGGTACCAATTTCTCCTCAAACGGCGGCTTCTTTCGGTGGATACTCTGGGGCGCAGTCTTCTTGACCTTGACCGGGATATTTGCATGGTTGAGTGCTGAGGGGTTCGGCGGCGCGTTTGGAGCCAGCGGAGCCACGGCGCCCTATACGGCGACCATCGCCTCGGCTGTCCAGGATTTTGTATACAACGTCCTTCGCGATCGCATTGTGCCGGTGATTGCAGGGGCGTTGGTTCTCAAATCCCTTCTGGATACAGGGGAAGGACGCAGTCCGTTCCCGTCCATCATTTCCGCCCTATTCCTCCTTGGAGTCGGCGGTTTCTTTACTCAGGCGCAAGGGTGGAATGACGGATCTGAGTATGCAACCTCGAACATGCTCAAGAGTATGTTGAATTGGGCTATGACCTCTGTCGCTCCTGTTCTTGGGGCGATGTCAATCTACGGAGCAATCGTGCAGTTCGTCCGCAAGCAAAACTGGTCCATCTATGTCATTGTCGGCGGCGGGCTCCTTATGGTCCCCGCGCTGTGGGCACTTATCCAGAAGTGGGCGGGAGTGACAATATTATGAATTTCAAAACACCAAGTCCTCCAATATATGTTCGCGTTTTATCGTGGACGTGCGCATTTACCGTGTTGGTCGTCGCGTTTTGGGTGGCACGATTTGCGTTTCATCGCCTGCCAGTCTTTGCGTTCCTTGGACTGACTGGATTCAAGTATGCCTCGATGTTCTACGTGGCCGGACGCTTGATCGAGCAGGTGTGGTGCTCTGTCAGTAAGGTGGCGACACGAATCCTATTGAGCACCAGTGACAGTGAGGTCTCGCATGGGTAGCGGTAGCTTCTTGACTGGACTGGAGGGCCTCACAGAATGGTTGGGATACCTAATCCTCCCAACCCTGGCCGGCTTCTGTGTTGTGATGGCGATCTACAACTACCGGGAGGGGCGCAACGGTGAACGCAGTATGGTGGCGGCCATTCTATGTCTAATGGGTCCCGCATGTGCTCTCCTTGTCAGCGCGTGGGTAACGAATGGCGCGCCGGCAGCGGCAGCGGGGGCAGACGCCTACTCTGGCGCACTAATGAACGCGCTCAACTGGGTAGGCAATGTAATTCTACCGCTCTCGGCAGCTTACAACGTGGCAAGGGGCGTGTTACAGGGCCAGATGAAGCATTTCAATAGCGTGCAAGATAGGGCCCACTACTTCATCGTCGCTTTCGCGTGCCTATGTGTTTCTGGCATTCTGCGCCTGCTTGAGCATTTTGTCCTAACTGCGAAGGCCGTCACGTTCCTCCAGTTTTATATCCACATCTCCGGGGGTGTCCACTCATGCCTTTACGTGTGAGCCCTGTTTCTCGCAATCTCAATGCCCAGATCATGCTCTTCGGCCTTGAGTTCGAGGACCTGCTCGTCATAACCGTCCTTGGCGTGGCGGCGATGTTGATCGGGCAGTTCTTTTTCTCGGATCGCTACCTGTTTTTCTTGCCGATGAACTGGGCCCTTTTACTGATAGTGGTCTGTTCCAGTGTTCCCGGTTTAATGCTGCTGAAGTACGGTAAGCCGCGTGGATACACCGGCGCCCTCTTTAACTGGTACACAAAGCCACGGGCCTACTCAGGTCTTGAGCCAGACACGGCGCTACTCGGCCCGTACATCGAAGATTCCGAAGGAGACGAAATTGCCTAAGACCACCGAGCAGAAACTCAAAGAGATCACGCGGCCTGCTGTATGCGACTTGCTTTCCGTCCGCGACTTCCTCGACGATGTGATGATCCGCGCTGACGGCGCATATGTCGCGGGCTTCCATCTAGGCGGCGCCCTCTCCTACTTTATGGATGATGACGGGCGTAACCAGACAAAGAGGACACTCGAGTCGCTTTTCCTCACGATCCCCGAAGAGAGTATGCGCGTGCAGTTCCGCTACGAGGTTATCGAAAACGTAGGTTCGCTGCTGGCGCAATATGAAGCTGCGCGAACAACAACGCTCGAACACGTCATAGCTATGGACCAGCAGAGAGTGGACGCATGGCGCGCTGCCGATCACTCTGGAGAGTTCCTAACTCGCGTCGCGGCCGTATATTTCATCTGGAACCCAGCGACTCATGCGAGGGTGATGGCGGAGTCGGGCGGGCCTCTCAAAAAGGACGACAAAGCAAAGGCCTCGGGCGGAGGCATAACTGGCTTCATTGAATCCTTATTATCTTCCGTCTCAGTTTCCAAGAACATTGCCGCGACCAGGGCGAAGCACTTCGAGAACCTCAACCAATTCGAGTCACTAATCATGGGGATGGAAACCTCCCTTACCAACGCAGAAATGCGGCCCAGGCGTATGTCTCACGAAGACCTATTCCTTGAGATCAAGCGCGCGCTCTTCCCAACCGAGCCTGATACATGCCCACTGAAAGCGTTTCCCTTGGCGGAACGCTACATCTCTGCGCGCGAGCAATTGGCGTCAGTGTCAATCCTTGGCCAGGATGAAACCCATATCAACATTAATGGCCTGCTTTGGTCGAGTGTGACATTTAAGTTGCCTCCAGATTCGACCTTTCCAGGGGTAATGCGAGAACTGTTGACCCTCGGCTTTCCCTTGGTTATCAACTCGCATGTCACGATTCCGGACCAGCGCAAGGTTTTAGAGATGTACAAAAAACGTTACAAAAAAATGCAGGCAGCACTGAATGATGGAAAGGGAGGACAGAGGGCGGATATCAGTGCGGCAGTGGCCGCGAGAGAGATCCTTGCCGTTCAGGAGCAGATCATCGCAAGTTCTGTGAAGACAGCAAAGATGAGCATCTCAGTAGTGCTCAGAACGTCCCAGCCGGCCTTCACGGACGCGCAGCATGAAGCCGCATTGCAGGAAATGGCCGCGCGGACGCAGAAAGTGCTGCATGTTGTCGGACGGATGAACGGTGCCCGCGGATATTCAGAGAACCTCGCGCTGCGTGATCTTTTCATCGATTCACTGCCGGGTATGGCCGAAGAGAACAAGCGCGACCTGGATCTCCTTACGGAGCACGCCGCAGATTTGATCCCGGTTGAGGTTCCGTGGGAGGGCACCACTGATGACCCGGCGATGCTCTTCAAGACGCCCTATAGGCAGCTCATCCCCTTGTCTCACTTTTCTCCAAGTATCGAGAATGCGAACATGATCCTCGCTGCGACCTCGGGTACCGGTAAAGGTGTCCTCGTGGGGAAGATGCTACTGACCTACGCACGCCAGGGAGCCAAAATCTCGATTTTGGAGCGCGGTGATTCGTACGCTTGCGCGATCGAGTACATGGGTGGGCGAATGCTCACAATGTCACTCGACAGTGAGTACACGATCAACCCATTCGATCTGGAGCCGGGGGAAACTGAGCCATCAAACGATCACGTGAGCTTCTTGAAGACGCTGATCCGCTTCATGATTGGAGAAAACCCCAACAGTGATTCGGACCTTCTTGACAGCGCCATCCTCTTGTCTATTCGGGCGGCTTATCGGCGAGCGGCGATGCGGGTCATGCCGATCCCGACCTTGAGCGACGTGCGCGATGAACTGCGCTACTTCATCGACGAGGATAAGAGTGAACGGGTCAATGCAGAGGCTAAGTTAGCGTCAACAAAGCTCCGGCCATGGGTTGACGATGGGATGTATGCCAAGTTATTCGACAGGCAGACGACTGTCGATATGGATAGTCCGTGGCTCTACTTCAATATCGAACAATTGAAGGACGACGCCAAGTTAGAAGTGGCGATGAGCCTCCTGATCGCGTACGCAACAACCAAGCGTGCGCAGGGTAAAGGGAAGCAGCACTCAATTACGGTTCTCGATGAGTGTTGGTCGCTGCTGCAAACCAAGAGCCTTGCAGATGTTGTGGTCCAGCTCTTCAGAACCTCCCGTAAGCGCAACGCTTGTGTATGGGGAATCTCACAGGCAATCGCCGATTTTACGGGGACAATGGATAAACCCAACGAGTTTGGCGAAGCGATTCTCACAACCACAGCCATGAAGATGATTGGCAGGCAGAAGGGCAACCTCAATGTTCTGCGTGATTTTGTCCACCTCAACGAAACGACGATCAACTACATCAAGAATCTGCCAATGACAGAGAAGGGTAAGAAGAGCGAATTCTTGGGGGTCATTGGCGAGAAAGCTGAGACTACGTTCTCGTTTGAAGTGATTACGACACCGCTCGAATATTGGCTAATGACAACGTACTCGCGCGATAAAAACCTCCGGAAGTACTGGATGCGAAAGCACGAGGGCAGTGGCCTACCCACGAACTACGCCCTACTCGCAGCCAAGTACCCTCACGGAACCGCGGGGCTCGATCCTTTGCCTGAAGAGTGTGAGCCGGACTTTTGGGAACAAGCCGGCATATCTCCGGAGTCGACTGTTCCCACAAATATGGAGTCAGAGGAAACACTAACCATATAAGTGGAGGCTAACGTGGCACGTGTCACTGCAATAACCAGGAGCATTGCGCTAGGCTGTCTTCCTGTCGCAGCACTGGTCCTGTTCGCACCAAAACCGCGAGCAACTGCTCAACTCGGCATCTTCGATTCTGTCATATCTACCGTCACCGGCATGGGGTCGTCCGTCAAGCAATTCAACTCCGACACCGCTCAGATCCAGAATCTCCAGAAGGAGATTTTGTACCCCGTCCAAGACCTCAACAACATCAAGTCGAACGCGACCAGCGTCGTTAGTGCTTATCGCGGGTGGATGTCGAGCGTGTTCGGGCTGAACATAGCAAGCGCGCAAACTACGTCAGGACAAGCTCTTGAGCGCCAGATGTTGAGCGGATTCACTAGCACAAACCCTACGGCTCAGATGGGCAGCCTCTTCACTAACGCATACGGTAGGCTTCCCACCACGTCGCAGACGACGTCGACCGTAATGCAAACCGTGGACGCCGGGGACGCGAGCGCGCAGGCCGCAATGCAAATGTCCGTAATGGCGGATGCCGCTGCCGCGTCCTCGGTACAGGTCGCCAACTCAATCGAATCGAAAGCTCTGGCTACGTCGCCTGGCAGCGGCCCTCAAATCGAGGCGCAGGCGCTTGCAAGCGAACTTGGCAGTATGGCTATCGAGCACAAGTTGCTCGCAACTCAATTACGTGCTGAGGCTGCCCGGCTGGCATATAACGGGGCCCAGTTCAAGGAAGGTGCAACAAACAGTAGCAACGCCGTTCAGGGAGTATTCGGAGGTGCGAAGTGACCAATCTCTTCACGAAGTGCGCGGCGAAGGCCGCGGCCAAGCGCGCGGGAATCGTCGCGATTGGGTGTCTCGGTCTAGGCCTGTTTGCGGTACCGTCTGCGAATGGGCAGTTTGACACCGCGGCCATTATGGCATTTCTCGGTACGCTCAACTCAACTATGCAATCGGTGATGGCAGTTCCGCTTCAGACGATGCAGCAAGTCAACTCCGACATGTCAAGTTTTACCCAGACAGCCATCTATCCCTTGAAAGAGATTCAAGCGGCCCAGAGTCTTGTTCAACAAAATCTCAATCAGGCCGTGAATATGCAGGGCATGATCAATACATCCACGGCCAGCGCAAAACTACCCACGCCACAGCAACTCGAAGCGGCAATATTGTCGAAGGATCCTAACCAGGCAGCGAACGTGTCCATGCTTTATCAGCAGACCTACGGAACCCTGCCAACCTCTCAATCGGCCCCGAGCAGTGTGACGTTAGCGGTCGACATGGGTGACTCAGTAGCGATGGCATCCATGAAGAAAGCGATTGCTCTGGATGCCCTAGCCGACAGCGAGATGACAGTTTCACAGGAGATGATGAACCAACTTGAGACTGCCGCTCCAGGAAACGTTTCGATCATATCCGCACAGGCTGAGGCGTGGATACTACAGGCGCATGCTTACACGCAATCTGGCACAGCCCAGCTATTGAGGGCGCAGAGTGCTGAATTGGGTTATGAGGGCGCGACCTTGAAGTTGCACTCAACTAATACCGGCAATGGGGCTGGGGCAATCTTCGCTTTACCAGTGGGGCATTAATTACATGGGCAGTGTGATGAACTTTTTCTTTACATCCACGTGGGCACAAGCTCAGGGAGGCCTAGCGGGTACGCTAGGCGCTCTTCAGACCATGAGCTACTCCATCTTGGCCATTACACTGCTGATGGGCGTTTATGAGTCATTCCTCTCAGGCGGGTCGGTCCGACAGCTCGGAGTGACCTTTCTGAAATTTGGCGTTGCCGCCGCTGTCGTCGGCAACTGGAACGCCTTTATGACGGATGTGGTTAACGTCGGAACAACATTTGCGACAACTTTCCTTGGGGCTAACGCTGACCTGCTGAACAAGTGGGTCACAGATCTGAATAACACAATCACAACAACGAGCCTGACGTCGCTTTTATCGAATGGGATATCGGCGGCTGCTATGGGTGCGATCATGGTCTTGATTATCATGATCAGCGCAATTCTCTTTCTCTTGTGCATGAAATTGCTCACCCTATGCTTTGTGTTCTGGGGTGGGGTTTTGTATTGCATGGGCCCGCTGCTCGTGGCTCTCGGTCCAAGCGGGGTTGTATCGGACATTACCAAAAAATATTGTCGGAGCCTGGCCGAATGGGCCATGTGGCCTGCTCTATATGCCATGTTCGTCACCCTAATGAATGCGATCGGCATGGGGAACGTAAGTGCTGTTCTTGGGCAATCAAATGGGCTGCCCACTGGAATCGGCGACCCTGCCACAAATAACTCGATAACGCTGGTCCTTACTAGCCTCTTGTACGGGATATGCATCATCATCATCCCATTCATCGCTCATTATGTTATTGGAGGCAGCTTCGCTGGCGTAGCTGCCGGCATAGCAGCCGCAGCCAAAGCCGGGGCCGCTGTTGTGACTGGCGGCGCAGGCGGGGTGGCAGTGGGCGCAGGCGGAGCAGCTGGCGGAGCTAGCGTTGGCGGCGGTAGCTTCGGTGGCAGTGTTATGGGAGGAGGTGGGGCAGTATCAGTGCCCCAGTCGGGAGAAGGCAGCTCAACATCGCTACCACCCGCAAGAACGCCCCCCTCACGCGCCCCGGCCAGGTCTCCGGCCTCAACTTCTGCTTAGGTTCGAGGCTCAGACTCGGCGCTCACAAATAATCAATACCGCGAAAGAGGTCTCAAATGGCTACCGACACTGCACCACTGAGTACGGCTACAAGCTCTCCGTCCCTCGGCAAGCAGCCAAAGTATTACGAGGCTGACGGCGCACTCCGCGCATATGCCAACATCAGCATCTGGGCTGCTGTCATCGCTGGCCTGGTTGCTTTGGTGGCGGTCGCAATCATGATCTTTATGCGAATCCAGCCGCCGACAGTAATCCGGGTGTTGCCGACCGGAGAGGCGAATGTGATCGGCCCGGACGGATCGATCAAAACGACAATGTCGCCGGCCGCGCTGAGTGCCATAGCGGGGGACCAGGCGCCGACCGCTTTCGAAAAAGAGAACTATGTTCGGACATTCCTCGACCGATATCTGAACTACGACGCTCACAATATCGCCGGGAACTGGAGCTATGCCCTGAATATGATGACCGGCAACCTCCGCTCGCTCACTCTCGCGGAGTTTCAGAAGTCGGACACGGTCGGCAAGTATGAGGCAGAACACGTCCGGAGCGTCTTCAAGCTGTCGCAGGTTGAGAACTCGCCGGCCGATCCAATGCTGTATACCGTCAGTGGTGTAAGGACCGTAAACCGGATCACAGGGGCACAAACGGAGGTTGTGGACGAAATTGTCGAATCCTACGATGTACGTCTGGCCGATTTTGACCGGAGCCCACTCAACCCTGCAGGACTGCTTATCGCACAGGTCACCGAGACACAGATCCATTCGGAGACAAAACAAGTAATGTCGACAGGAATTGTTGACGGAGAGGAAGAGAAACAGCCTTGAACACAAATAGTAGCGCAGAGAAGGGCGCCCCGGCGCTCCAGCCTGGAGCCAGCGTTGAAAAAGTGAGGAAGCCGCGGAAAGGCTCGGCGGGACAGGATGCGGCGTCGTGCAAGTTTTACATTGGCGACATCAAGGATGGATTACCAGTAATGACCAAAGAGGTGTCAGAGAAAGACGCCCTTATCGACTGCGTGCGAACCCAGCGGCCCTTTATGATGGTCCAACTGTGGACGACTGCATCGGAGATAGAAGACGGACGCCTGGTAGTCGTGAAAGCGCCAGTCTCCAGCAAGTAGTATCCACGAGACTCAGATCGGTCTCTCACTCTCATTACCGTACAGACAGGAGAGCCTTCGCGGGGGACCCCGTCAACATTGCAAGTCACGGCCTCCATAATATAGCGGAGTAAAGATAAAGTCATATTCCCCCTATGATAATTGCCGCAACACAGGATTTACGGTGTACTATTGGTCAACTAAATAAGTGGGTTGTTCCCATATCTTAGTTGTACGACTTCGAGTTTTGTATTTCTCTCCCGCCTACGGGCGCGGTGGAGCGAACGGTTTTCAGTAGATAACCCGGTTGATAGTTCTCACCCGCGTTTATCTTTCTGAGCTACCTTGACAGCTAAGTCGAGGATTTTTGTTCGCTAACCGGTTTCTTTGGTTGGTTCAATGTAACTCACGAACCGCCATAGAAACCCAAGCGATGTCTGCTTGTGGTCAACCTGTGTGTGTTTCGTGACTTAACCCCACGAAAAGAGAAAACACACAATGATCACTCGGACTCGCAAAATCGCTATCCTTGACTTGGACACTCAAGGTAAGGTAACGGAACGAAAGACACTTCCTGGCAGTGAGATTTGGCTTGATAACACTGTTGCAGGACACCTATACCCTTCACTCAAAGTGGCTCTCGTAACTGTACCCACTGAGATGATGGAATGGAATGAATCGGCTAATGTTGCAGACGGTCTATTCAATATCAAGTTCGACAACACAACGTATCGTCTCGTCGGATCAGGTGGTGGTGCAAAAAATGGCAAGTTCTATTTCGCAGACGAAGTGCATGCACCTATGCTCCACGCGCGTTTTCAGAACTGGCCGGAAGCACTCATCTCGTACTTCGGCATTCAGACCTCAGATTGCAAGAGGATTGTGGATGTGGAAGGTACGGTACTCGTTGTTCCCGATAACGAACTGGGAACTAACGACTGCAGAGGGTGGATTAGCGAGAGTTTGTTTGCTCGCCTTGACGCTCCCAGCAAAGCTTTTTACCAATTTCGTCTCGGCTTCGCGCTGGAGAACGGAAAAGGCTCCTTCAAGGTGATGAAGGATGATGTTGCTCAGGCCATCGGCGCTGACATTATCATTCCCGAGTCGTCCTGCAAACCGGCGCCTCAATTGAAACCTTGGAACTACGATTCACGGACTGATCGCATGTTTGCCGGTCCGCTCGTCGTTGGTCTCCGGGAAGTTTCTCGCGACCTGGTGTTTTCCAGTTCCTACACGGTCGCACAGCACGCTTCTGAGGACACAATCCTCACGGAGCTGATACCCAAAGCTCGCGAAGCCATGCAGGGCCTCAAGTCGGCATGGATCGCGGGCAATCATGAAGCGGTCGTACAGCAGATCGGCAGCAAGATCTCGCTGGACGAATTTGCTCAAGGTGACAACAAGGATCAGCTTATGAGAACCGTGGAAGCAACTTTACTCGCGGACGGCTCTGGCGAGATCTGCCAGCACCCGTACATCTACCGTCAGGTGGACAAACTGCTAGCGAAGTGGGCGTACAAGGTTCTTACAGGTGGCGGTCTTCATCTCCCGGGCTTTGCTCTGGCCGATGATGGCTTCCTCTTCCTTGGCTCTGAAGGCGGTGTTGTGTCGGGTTCCGATTGGATCCCGGGCGAGATGGCCCTCACGAGTCTCACTTCCCCTCGGTCCCTATGCGTTCGCTATCCGGTTCGCATGAAAGAGGATCTGTTACCTATGAAGAACTGCAATCGCGAAGCTGCTATTGCTCTCCTCATGGAAATGGGTCTCTCGGATGTCGAGTCCGTCTTTATTGCAGATGAGCAGCTTTTCCTCAACGGAACCTACACTCTGCATTCGAAGACGGCCAAAAAGAACGGCGGCGACTTCGATTTCGATCAGGTCTGCGTCGTTGACGAAGCTCTCTACCCAAAGTTTGTGCAAGACCGCTTTGATTTCAATTCGACCTACGCCGTAACCAAGACAAAGGCCGAGAGACTGAAGTCCCCGATGTATAGCCTCGAGTTTATTGCCCTAAGGTCGCTGGGCAATCAGATCGGGGTCATTACAGACACGATGTCCTCTTGCATCGCCTCCGGAAGGATGGAAGAGATGTACGAGCTCGTGGAGGAACTCCAGAAAGAGATCGACTCGTTGAAGCACAACACTCGGGCTGAGCTGTCCAAGATCAAGGAGATCAAGGAAGTTGCACCCAAGGCTCCCTGGTTGAACATGAAGAACGTGAAGTCCGTTTCTGAGCTAGTGGAATTGGAAGTGAAGCCTACCGACATGATCGGCTTCATGTACAACAGTCTCCGCAAGGACCTGGTTGAGATGATGGGCAAGCCAATGGAAATTCGTCAGTTCCAGGGTTTGCTGGTCGGAAACACTCCCACGCAAGCAATGCTCGAGGAATCACGTCTCGTCTTCCATGCTTTTGCCGCAGGCAACAATATGCTGCGCGAGGTCATGGACGCGAAACTTGCGCTTCTCAAGAAGGCAGAAGCTGAATTCGCAACTGCCAAGGAAAACGGACAGCAGGAGAGCATCAAGATTGCCCGCAAGGCAATTTCGAAGGCTCGCGCTGAGGTCAAGGTTACCGAAGAGAAGCACAAAGAGCAGTCGTCCAACCTCATCAGCATCGTCGCTGCGTGGGGCAAGGGCAAGACTGAGAACCGGAAGGCCTGGGCCCAGGCTGTTCACACCATCGTTTGCGGTGGGCGTGGCACGGGATCCATTCTCTTTCATGTGTTTCCGCAGGAAGCGATCGATGCAATTGCGGAACGCACCAACGGCATACGGGCATCGGTCGCACAGAACAACGTCGCCGGCGTCGTATTTGTCAAAGACAACGTTTTCTACATGGACTCGTTCAACGGCGGGAAGGCTGAGCCTATCTTCCGTTATGACATGCAGAAGCGGAAACTGGCTCACGTCCAGGCCGCGGCTGCAGTCGTCTGCTAAAGAGTTTCGTCACTCTCTAACAGAGCCATATCAACCCGCTGCAGAGCGGACAACCCGAAGGAAACTTGCCAATAAAGCCTCCCTTCGGGGGTGTTTTGGCAGGCTGAGGAGAAATCAAATGCTGCATCTTCTGATCGCTCTGTCGCCAACCTAGTGGCCATACGGAATCCCGCGGGTCTCTGATCGTCACGTGATCGCAGATCCTATGTTCCCGTAACCCGCAAGAGACAGTCTGCTCGCGCCGGCTACGCCAATCTAACACCACTCTTTGAGTGGGTCACCCGCAGGGGCCTTTCGACAAAAGCCCCGGCGGGGCCAATTGTCGGAAAGCTAAGGAGAATCTATGCTTAGCTTGATTATTTCCGACTTTATCGGTTCGATCTTCGCGCACGTCGTACGCGGTTATGCAGAGGCAGTATCAGTTTGCCTGTTCATAGCTCTGACCCGTGCATTAGTGATTGGATCGCTCACGCCTACCTACCGGAAACAACGCCGGTTTCGGTAGTCAAACACAAACCGCTCTCTGAGCGGACAACCCGCAGGGGCTCTATTCGATGAGCCCCCTTGGGGACTTATCTAGAGTTGGGGAGGTTCCATGTTCTTCAGCTTCAAGAAAAGACAGCGATCACAAGCTCCGCGAGTGGTGCCGTTGGCTATCGAGATCGTCAGCCGACGCACCGGCCAGGACTACACCTGGAACTGGCGACTCAAGGGATCGAAAGGACTAACCGCACAGCAAGCTGCTCGAGTAGACGCCTTAGTCGGGCAGTACTGCAGAGCGCAGGCGACATCTGTCAGCCTGGGTACTCGTACTCAGGTCATTTCGATGCTGCTGCCGTAAGAACAGCAGGACACACAAGAGGCACCCCTTCTTTCGAAGGGGTGCTTTTTTGTGGTGCCTTCCGTCTTTATTGGCTGGACTATACCAGTGCCACTGTCTAAAATGGAAGCCGGAGAAGTTTCACGCGCATCAGCCTCGGATATTGCGAGGATTCTTGAGTCGTCCGTTGGCTAGGCGCATACCCCGTTCACTTCCGGGTGAAGGGCAGAAGGAAGGACGGCTATGCTGAAACGGGCTTTACGGGTTGCACTTGCAGTTGTAGCAACAGCAACGTTTTCCTCGTCGGCTTCCGCTCAATCGGAAATCAAGACGCACATCATCGATGACCATGTCGTCGAAAAGCTAGCGACGACCCTGAACCACACATCTATGGTCGAGTTCCCAGAGCCAGTTACGGCCGCGGTCGTCGGCACCGAGGCCGTCAAGATGGAGTTTAGGGACAACGTTGTGATCCTGGAACCCGAAAGACCGGGGATCCAGACGAACCTCATGGTGTGGACAGCCAGTCAGCAACTGGTATACGAGGTCATGCCTGCCAGTGACACGAGCGAGTGGCCCTACGTTATTCGCGAGTCATTCCCGCCGCAGCCAGTACCTCCGCCTGGCCCAACAGCGTCCGAGGCGCTGGCCCTGCGAGATTCCTTGCACGGTACATTCCTGCTTTCTATGCGCAACATCACGGTATGCCAGGACCTGCATAAGGAAAGCGGTGTGCATATGTGGGTAGAGGAGGTAGGCGAGGATCACTCCTCATATTATGTCCGGATGACCGCAGCGAATAGGACAAAGCACCCCTACCGAATTACGACTCCCACGGTCAGTCACATCATCCCTACGTTCGGCGAAAACGTTGGCCTCAGATCAGCCAATCAGCAACTATCCGACAAGCAGTTTTCTCAAATCAAGCTATTTGACACTGAGAGCGTCGCGAGTCATGGTTCCACGTTGACGTCGCATGATCTCATGCCAAAAGAGACTGTGAGTTGGGTTATGGCTGTCAGTAAAGTCGGCCACCCACTAGCCATTTACAAGTTCACGCTTCCGCACGATGGCAAAAAGCGTGTTCAAGCGGTGGTGATCTTTTGACGGACATTGAGTACCACCCAGTGGACAGGGCGGCAATCCTCAAAGTGGTAGAGGAGAGCTACAGCAAAGGCTGCGTCACCTTCACGAACGAGATCAAAGGGAAGTGCCAAGATCCCATAGAGCCCCTCGATAAGAAGGGAAAGTATCGACTGCACCCTCTGATTTGGACAGGGATACTCGCTCTGGGCGCTGCTATCGGCGTCATTTTGTACTTTCACTTCCAGTCGTAGCGTCACCACCTAACCCGCCGCTGGGTCACTGTGAGCGGCCACGGCCTGCTTTTCCAGCGAAAGAGTATGTCCATGCAAACCGAAAAGCCCGCCCATGATCCGGAAGGCAGTGCGATCATGTTCGGCTGGTTTATCCTCGCTATCGTTGTCGTAGCCCTGTTTTGGCTGGCGTCATCGCGGCTCCATTTGACCGCCTCCGAGCTGACGGAGTTGGCCATTTTGGCAGCAGTCGGGATCTACGTTATCGTCGACGTGGCTACCTACTTCCGACGCCGAGCCGCCAGGCGTGCAGCGATATGGCCACCTCCAAAACCTCCGATCAGCTTCGGCGACGAGGCAGAGGAGGTCGAATTTGCGCAAGACACGGCCAGCGTCTTGCTCGGTCACGAATCGGACGGTAAGCCCGTTTTCTGGGACAACGAAACCCGTTCATGGCAGACGATTACCAGCGGGATGAGCGGCGCCGGCAAAACAACTCTGATTGAATCGATCCTTCAGCAGGATATAAACCGGGGCGTTCCTATCATCGTTGTCGACGGCAAAGGTGAGAAGAAGCTGCTCGACAGAATATTGCCGATCGTCGAAGCGGCTGGCCGGATGGACGACTTTCGCTTGATTGACCCCGGCCAACCAGAGAACTCTGTAGGCTTCAATCCGTTCTGGTCACCCCACGGGGACCCGGACGCGCACGTAGCCTTCATCTTCGAGTCCTTCAAGGTTGATGGCGGCGACGACTTTTTTGATCAGCATCAGCGGGTGTACCTAGAGAACATCGCCCGCATCCTGTTCTACTCCGGCAAACGGTTCAACTTCTATGACGTCCTCGTCGCAGCCTACGACGACAAGGTGCTCGCCAGGCAGATAAAGATCGCACTCGACAGAGCCCGTAACGATGCAGGGGTCACACGGCAGCAGATTCTGACGCTCGAGATGAGCATACAGAACCTGCTTGCCACGTTCCAAGACAAGGACCGTGTCTCGAAGATCCAAGGACTGATCAATCACCTGGTCACTTTTATGAGTGACTCGCTGGCCCTGATCACCGGCCCCTACGAGAACCTGTTGACCATCGAAGAAGTGCTGGAAAAGAACCTCATCTTGTACGTCAGTTTGAATATCAACGTCAACGCCGATGCCGTGACCGCGCTCGGCCGCATCCTCCTGCAGAACCTCCAACTCACGCTTGGACAGAGGTACGCTCACACCGGCCACGGCATCAACCACGACTTCGTATCGGTCCTGCTGGACGAATTTGCCCCCTTCGCCTACCAGAACTTCTCGCGCATTCTCCAGACCGCGCGCGGCGGGAACGTCGCCTTCATGTTTGCGCTCCAGACCTACGGCCAACTCGATCCCATCGGGTTTGGTTTGAAGGATTCGCTGTCTTCCGGGCCGAACAATTCCTTCATGCTCCGTATGAAGGACTTCAATACCTCGACGCAATTCCGCCGAGAGAGCGGGGAAGTGAAGCAAGAGCGGCTCTCGGTTCACGTCGAGAAGGGCGGCATCCTGACGGGCGAAAAGTACGAGGAGCAGGGAACCGGAAGCAGGTCCGACTACTACGAGATGCAAATTCGGGACGAGCAACTCAAGTGCCTTCCCAACGGCCAGATGCAGGTTCTGATGTCCGACAAAGTCAAAGGCATGATTCATAAGCATGTCCACGTCAGGAAGCCCTACGAGCATTTCATAGCGGACGCTGCGAATAACCTTTTTCCTACCATGGCGGCCTTGATGGCGCACTCGCAAGGTTTGAATCTGAGGTTTCCATCCCTGGAATTGGGAGCAAAACGAACTGATTATGCCGGCAAGAAAGCTGCTCGTGGCGGGAGGAAATCATGAAGCATCGTGCATTGGGGATCATCTTCATTGCAGCTACGCTAGCTGCGCACGCCCAACAGACTCAACCGGACGACCCACAGACACAGCAGAGTGCAGCACCTGACCAGCAGAGGTTCGCCGCGCAACGAGGTGCCGATCCATCCCAACAGAAGCCAGGCCCAGGCGCCCAGCGACCGAATGCCCCCGTCAACTGGAACCACAATCACGAGGTCTATCCGAACACAGTTCAACAGATAGACAACGGCGACCCCACAATCGAAAAGAGAAATTGTGACAGTGCGCCACGCACGGCCACTGTCGAAAGCGCCACGCATGCCGTCAATCCCAATGACACAGACTATGGCGGAATCTTCTCCCAATGGCATATGCAACTCGTCCACGATCTGCTGCTGAGTGCGGAGTTTTGGGGTCTAATGTGCGCGTTGGTTGTGATCATCGTCCTCCTCCTTTACATCCTTTGGATGATGGGTCAGCGCGACCAACGTCTTCGAATCACG
Source organism: uncultured Granulicella sp. (assembly GCA_964489045.1). Classification (GTDB taxonomy): domain Bacteria; phylum Acidobacteriota; class Terriglobia; order Terriglobales; family Acidobacteriaceae; genus Edaphobacter. Next base: position 49,005 of record CAZAXI010000005.1, read on the forward strand.
GTCGACATAGTGCTCCAGTTGACGAATTCCCGCAACTTTGCGCGCTACCACAACCTGCGCGTCATCAAGATTCATAACGACCTTGTCGAGCGGCTCAACGACCAATTTGAGCGCGAGCTGCGTGTAAATGGCGACGGGCCACGCGAGATAGATAGCGCGACTCTTCCCGTATTGTCATTTCTCCGGTCCAGCGGACCGAGCGAAGATTCAGCATCCCAACCAGGGGCCGAAGCGGCCGACAGTGAGGAACCCCACGAGACAAGCACCATCCCCTCAGTCGCGGCAGCCAGCGAATTTGGGATTGAGGGGAACACGCGGTTCAAGGCTCTTAGACTCGGGAAGAAGACTCCGGTTGTCGACGCCGACGCCGCTACGACTATCCAGTCTGACGTGGATATCGCGCTGGCACGTGCCAACGCTGCAGCCGCGGATGAGCAATCACCGGCAGGCGTTGAAGCCAAAGACGACGAAGATATGGTGGTCAAGAATCGGCGGCTGGAGGCTCAAGTGCAGGCGCTTCAGCAACACAAGGTTGCACTCCGAAACCAGATCAACCGGCTCCGGCAAGAAAAGGCTGTGGGTGGAATAGATAGTACCGGGGAGCCGAAGTGATCGTTCAATGCATCTCGTTTGGTTCGCATTGGTGGCTCAGGAAGTCATTTGATCGACGCACCGGAGCCTTCCTCCGGCACCAGTCGGCGTTCATGAACACAACCCACATTAAGGTCGGATCGCCTAAAAAGTACAAGCACTCGATTGGTGGCTTCGTGCGGATCAACGCAGGGACGAGGCCATACTTCGACTCCCCCCAGGAGATTCTTCAGGCGAAATATTACACGGAGGGCGTCACTCGCTACATGGAATCCAACAGACTAATGCTTCGGTCTAGGGCGCCCGATGAGGCCGAGGCGGATCGGTTCCTTGTGTGTGTCCGGAGCACGAGCGAGGGAATGATCGATTTCAATTCGGACTGGCGATGCGACGGCCCGGCTCGCATACTGTGTTCGAGTTATTACGCTTTCCGACAGGAAACATTGCTGCTAGTGAAGAAGCAGACAGTCATCTGGACTGCGCTTGGAAGTTGGAGGATTATGTGCGAGGACAAGACGTCGTTTCTCGGTCTGGTCGACGGCCGATGACCCACACTGGCAAATTCCTACTGAGCCCTGCGAAGGATCTCCCGCTTCTCCTTCTGATTCGCGATGCCACGTTTATCAGCCGCCAGCAGATCGAACTGCTGATCGCCGGGCGGACAAACGAACTGAACTATCACAACCGCAACCGGCGACTCGCGCGCTTGGCGGAACTGGATCAGATCCAGATTTACCCGCAGTGCTTCCCATATCCAGGGCGAATATTCGCGGTCACGCAGCAGGGCATGAACACTTTACAGGTCGCCGGCCTTGGGATCCTTAGCGCGTCCGCCGACACTGAAACGCTCGCAGACGGCGGGCAAGTGCCGCACTTTATTGGGCTGAACGAGATTGAAATTGCGGCCCGGAAAGCGTTCGGGGTCCGGCAGTGGATCGGGGACAGACAGCTGAAGTCGCTGAACATTGCGTCGAACAGGCCAACAGAAAAGGACTACGATTCGATCGCCGAGGTCACTTCGCCGGCTGATTCTAACGCGGTCATCCACATCGGAATTGAATACGAAAGGACGATCAAGTCGAAGGATCGGTACGCCCAAATTCGCCAGATCCTTGACAGTGAACGCCAGATTCAGGGTCTCATATACTTCGTCGACAATGAGACAAATGCACTCTTCGTTTCCAGGGAAGTGTATTCAGCGACCGTCCCGGTCGGGGTCGTGATTGTGTCACAGTTTCAAAGTAAGGGGCCACATGCGGCGCTGCGAGTAGTGCAAGATCGCTCCGTTGTGCGAGTTTCTATTCAAGACTTTGTGGCGTCGATCGGGTGCCTAACTCTGCAGTAAAAGCTGTTCGAGGAGTGCCGACACCGAGTAGCAAACAGGGCTCGAGCTTATCTAGGCTGGAGCCTATTTGCGACAAACACATCGGCCGCGCCGGCGCGATGGGCACCGACGGTGGTCAAGTCTTAAACCCTTCGCTCAATGGTTCCAACGTGGTTCCAACGTGGATTCTGACCCGCCTCCAACGTGAGTTCTCCAGGGATACCGTTTGGCTTGGCCCTCCAGCGAAATAGTCATGGAATCAGGAGCTTACGCTCTGACTATCCCTGTCACTTTGCTACTTTCGGTCACGTTCTGCTGTATCGCGACGGAATTGCGAGTTTTCAAGCTCTATCCGTTGCGGCGATCGCACTATAGACGCTCTTACACGTGCCGCTTTCCTGTGAGGTGGCGTGCGCTTCGAGTGTCCTTTACTGCCCGATTGCCGTGGCTTCCTGTGTGATGTTGCGGCGGAGGGAAGGAAAACAATCGGGTGGTAAGGCAAGACGGTGCGGGTGCGATCATCGTGCGTTCTAGCGTGAAGTTGCAGTGAGTGGAAGTGCTCTCGGCGATGCGATTGTGTCGCCTTTCCTGTCGGCGCTTGCGGCTAGGATTGGAAAACAATCGGGTGAGAAGGTAAGACTTCGACGCTCTGAAATGTGTAGGCGTTGCGCAATTGTAGTGGATGCGGGTGAGACTATCTCGCTGCGCGGAGTGCTGTTGGTGGTCGACGGATTGCGTCGCTGGCGCGTCGGCGTCGTCGTGAGTCGTGGCAGACTTTGAACTCAACTCTCACCTGTAATCTCGGGCGCAACTTGTCAAAAGGAGAAGCGGCATGCAATTCCGAAACGTTCGCTCGAGGGCTCAGCAGGATGCGCAGCGGAGCCTTGCTGCGGTAAAGGAAATGGCGAAGACGCGTGGCGAGACCTATCTCGAATACGCAAAGAGCTATCTCAGTCGGCGGGATTTTCAGAACGCAAAAGCAACGGCAATTGAGGGCCGACGTTTGTGCCGAGGTCCGTTCTATCTTGCAGTTGAGGAACAGTTAGACGACCTGATCCGTGAGATTCATGTGGCCGAAAAGACACCCCTCAAACATTCCGAGGCGGCCGAATTAGGGCCTAATATGCCAACTAACGGGTAAGGGCAATCCCCACCCCCCGGGGGAGTTTTTGCTTTTTCCCCCCGAACCCCCTCACTCTCACCCGAAAGGACGGCCCCAATCTCGCAGAAAATTCAACTGCCCCCCCGACGACCTGATCCGTCGCTCGCGCGGCGAAGTGGCTTTCGTCGTCAACTTCTCGGGGGGAAAGGACTCGATGAGGATGCTGGGGCGAGTGCGGGAACTCTACCCCAACCACTCCATCAATTCCTTGATCTGTACAAGGGCGACCAGTTCAAACCCGTTGGATCCTTCACATAGCTGGGACAATATTCCGACCGGATCGTATGCAGTTGTCCGCCAGTAACGACTTTCATCTTCGCTGACCAGCGTTCTGCATTGGTCACTACTTCCCCCTCCCCAGGCTTCGAGGGCTGAGCCTCCGAAATTAGGCCCCACCCATTTACGCGCTGAGAAACACTCGCGCGAACCAGGTCCGCTGTCCAGCGGAAATACGAGTGATTCATTTTTTGGCAGTCCGCTACCACCGGGGACTGCCTTCTCTTTTTTGGACAGCTTCCCAGTTTCTCGCTCCTCCTGCGCGCCGGCACGTCAGCCGGACCCGCATCCACCTCAATGCAATTCAACCGCTCGGTCGTAACAAAGGAGATTTCTCATGCGTGGATCAAAGCCTGGTTTCTGGAAGAAGTACGAAGCACAGCAAATGTCCCTCATCGCGTCCTGCATGCCGCAGACCGCCGCTCAGAGTGACGAGAAGCCGATGGCAGTCAAGGCCCCTCTTGCGGTCTGCCCCCTCCCCGGTCGGTTGTTGGCGGCTCCCTCTGGCTGGAACTAGTCCCCAGCCATGTTCAGGAGAGCCATCCTAACCCTCATCCTCAGTGCTGCTCAAGCGGTGGTCGCTTTGCCGGCCACCGCGCAGTTGCACCATCACCACCAAATCACTCGAAGCTGGGTTCCTGGATCGAGAATGCCGCCGCGGCCAATGGGCAACGCCGGAGGTCAGCAAGTTGAGTGGTGGTTGCCTCTCGTCGAGGCGATCCCGACCCTACTCTTCTTGTTAGGGGCCACCCCAGGAATCATCGCAAACAGGAAGGACATTCCAAACTGGAAGTCTTATTTCTGGCGCGGCCTATTCTTCGGCTTCTTTTTCTTCCCCATTGTGCTGGTTCTGCTTTACCAGGTGTTGAAATACGAACCGGCACCCATAACCAACCAAGCCCAAATCCGGCCTCCAAACATTGCGGTTCCACAGACTGCGCGTTCGGATGGCGGCCACGCCGCCGCAGATATTCCGCACCCCGTTAGCTTCGAAGCGGAAAGCGATCAGTGATAACTGAGGTGAATAGCCTCCCACCAAAGAGTCAAAAGTGAGTGACTCCGCCGAACACCGTGTAGTTCCGTCTTCCGCAGTAGCGGGGGTGGTGCGTACGTGACCGCGCCGCAAATCTGAAATATCCCAGCAGCGCCGATTTCAACTCCGCCTGTGACCTTCGGAGTTAGCCTCCCCTTGCTTGATTGGATTTTCTGCCTACCTGTGTGCCGGCGAACTAGCCGACAGACGACTTCTTCCCCTAGTTGGTCGCCTGAGTAAAGGGGGAGCCATGCAAATCAGCAACATGTTGTAGGAAATAGGCGTCGCCATCATGCGGGACGGCCAGAACAGATTCCACTTTTCTCTCGGACTGGACACCCCACTTCAAGAGAACTTCTACCACGACTCCCGCTTTGGGATGTGGTGGGCAGGAACCTGCAAAAAGGACCGTCTGCGTGTCGACGTGTCCTACGTTGCCACCAGGTCAGGGCGGCGCACGACGCAATGTAAACCCAACCGATGGCCCCGCGTAAGGGGCCGCGATGCATCAAGGAGAATCTCATGCGTGGATCAACCCCCGGTTTTTGGAAGCAATACGAAGCATCTCAACTTGGCATAGCAGCGTCGTGCATGACACACACGAAGCGAACCGCCTTTCGCCCTCCAGTAGCAACCTCCAATCAGATCACGCCCCGCCCCGCAACACCCCCGGCCTCGCGTTTCTTTGTCGTCGGTCAGACGATCGGCAGCCTCAACGGTTGCCGAGTGTTTCACCCGTAGACATCCCGAGTAAGCCGTTCGACTCGGGCTGCGCCCCGCGTACCTCTCGTTCCTTCACCCAAGCCGCCCTCGGGCGGCCATCCATTTTCTGGAGACCTATCATGTCGACTGTTCTTTCTCGCACTCCGTTCGGGCTTATGAGCCTGTATCCTATCTGTGTAGCTGACAACCTCAAAGGGATCAGCCGCCGCTCTTCCCGCTGGCAGGTTCTGGAAGCTTTTCTCCTCAACTCCGAAGGCCGCGCGGAACGGGTGTATGAGGGAAGGTCAGGCTTCGTCATCTTGATGGCGATTCCCGGTCAGCCTGGCACAGGCGCTTTCTACATTTACGACGAGATTCACCGGGACTTTTTCATGGTGAACTTCGCCGATCAGGACAACTTTCACTCCTCGATGTTCGACTATGTGGTGCAGTTCTACGATCTCGGGCAGTACGTTGAACTTCCGAAGCTCACGCTCGTGCCCAAGCCAGCTTCTGCCGATAACGTGGATGTGGCCTCTCAGAGCAAGCGCCGCTCCGATCGTCGCTTCAACCGGAACCGCGGTCCACGGGTGCCCCATGCTGTTATTAACGCAGCAGGGCAGACTCACATGGGCCTGGTGACAGCGTGACCGAGGTCATAACGCCCTACATCCCTCCGAAGAGACAGGTGGAAATACTGCCTGTCTCTTCCCAGATGGTGGAGGACTACTGGAACTGGTTTGTGAACCGCCGCGCCTACCTGGTGCAGCGCCACACGCCGGCGGACAACGGCAAGTACTCCTACTACGCCCCCAAGGACAAAAAGACGAAGGAAAAGTTGTCTTTGACCCCAAAGGACGTCGAACTGCATCTTGCCGGACTGAAAACCATCAGCCTCTATGCGATCGAACCCGCGCACTCAACGTGCAAATGGATCGCTATTGACGCAGACCACGACAAGGCGTTCTCAGATCTTGCGGCCGTTCAGCAAGACCTGAAGCAGGAGGGCATCGAGGCACTGCTCGAAAAGAGCCGCCGTGGCGGCCACCTCTGGATTTTTGCTGCGGAGCCGCTTCCGGCCTCCCTGTGTCGGGTTCTCGTGTACACCATTGCACTCAGTATTGGCGTCCCCATCAAGGGCTTCAATCATGAGGTCGAAGGGCTCGAGATATTCCCAAAACAGGATCGGCTTGAAGATGGCTTCTTTGGCAACGCCATCCGCGGCCCACTGGGGGTTCACCGTTCCACTTCCAACCGCTACTGGTTCGATCGTGCGAGCAGTAAAATGCCCGCTCAATTTGACCTGATTCGGAACGCCCGTCGTCTGACCCTGGCCGAGCTCGAAGCTCGGACCGAGGGAATCACGATGCCGAGCGTCGACGAACCTCCTCCTCCAGTTTCCACCTTCACCCCTTTTGTCGGATTCAGACCCAATGCGTTCGACATCACCCAACACGTAACGATCCGCAGGCGAGACGGCCGAAACATGTGGGCGCAATGCCCCTCATGCGAAAAGGCTGGCAAAGACCGCGGCAAAGACAACCTTGCCATCAAAACGTCGGATCCCCGCATGTACAAATGCTGGGCCGGATGCACGAAAGACGACATCCGCGCAGCTTGTGGAGCCCCACCTGCTCGGCGATTCTGATCCAGCCTTCGGCCTGTAACCCAGGTCGGAGGATTGGATCCGCCATGCGACTCCCACCGATCGCTCAACCTGTACCGCGCCCATCCAAAGGACAACGTATATGGTAACCATCAAAAGTTTGGCGTGACCCTTGGTTTCGGGGTTCACGTCGGACGTGACCGCCTGTTTCAGGTGGTTCCGGAACCATCCAATAAACCGACTGAATAATCCATAAACCGACTTGCAGGCCACCCCCGTTCACTCGGGGTGGCCAGTTATGCGGCCAACCTATAAAACCCTCGCGTACACTATACCACTGCCACCTTACATGTTATTCTGAAGTGGAAAGTAGCGCCCGCTCGAGGAGGATCAAAACCCCATGGAAGCAGAAGCAAAACACACAACTCCAGTGCCGACGAGACATAGCGGCCTCGGAATGACGATGCACGGAAAGGTGATAGTTGAGCTTAAACGCCTCGGACTTGGTGCCCGCCCCAACCTTACCCCGGTGTACCAGCAAAAGCAGAAGCGATGGATGATTGCCGGAGAAGAAGGCGGAGGTTGCACGGGAGAAATCGGGCACTACATCGGCTTTGCCGGTGTCACCCCAGGGGGGATTTCGGTTTCGATTCCTATCCAATCGCTGATCCCGAACTCCACCCAACGTCGAGTCATTTCCCAAGAGATGATACGGGCCCAACTCTTCCGGTATGGCAGTTCCTGCGATCTCTTGGTGACGCACCACTACCTGGCCCCAGCCGCCAGAGAGGGAGCCCGCCCTCCACTGGAACGCCGACTTCTATTTCAGGGCAAGAATGGTATCCTCGCCCCAGATACGAAGCAACCCGTATTCTTTGACCACGCCGGCGAAGCCGTCGACTTCCCGATGGAGTTGATCCCCCTCATTCAAGCGGTCAGCAAAGGGGCGACGACTCCGAAGAACAGCCGAGCCCACTGCATTCCTTTGCCGCCAGTCATGCTTCCGCCGGTCAAGAGGCCGAAGGTCGAAGCTACGCCGCTGATTGAAGGCGTTGCACTGAGTGATGAAACACCTGTGGCCGCAGCAGCAACGACGACGGCGACACCAAGAGGCAAAGGAGCCAAACGTAAAAAGAGCGCCGAACAAGCTGTTGCGCCGGTCGAGGTTGCCGCGTCATCGGCCGCCTAACAGACAGAAAGGTCCCTCCCGCAATGAGATACATCGCACGCTACCTCTTACTCGGCGCCATAGCCACGGTGCTTATGAGTTTCATTCGCAGTGGATTGTTGAATCATATGTTCGATTCAACCCCATCCTTCGCTTCTCTCCACATACCAGAGGTGAGCAAAACCGTTTCCGCGGCAATCAGCCCAACCACTGGCAAGTTTCACTACAGCCCAGGCGAAGACAACGAAGCTCTCGATGTTGAGGCTCTCGACAAGATCACCCAGGGTCACCTTGACATCGCCATGTACGCCTTTACGGATCACGCCTTGGCTGACGCAGTGGCTAACGCAGCCGGCCGCGGGGTCCAAGTCCGGATCTATCGGGACCCCCAACAGTACGACGAGGAACAGAGCCGCGACCCCTACGTTGCGCGAGAGTTGGCGCGCCCGAATATCTCCATCCGGGTCAAGGACGGGCGAGAGTTGATGCACCTCAAAGAATGGAGCGACGGAACCCGTCTCCGCGAGGGAAGTAGTAATTGGAGCGCGTCGGGAGAAAAGCACCAGGACAACTCCGTCGCGATCTTTGTCGACAAACCAGCGTCAGCCGCTTTTGAGCAGAAGTTTCAGGAGATGTGGGATCGACCAAACAATCATCGAGTCCAATGAAACGACTCCACAACCAGGGTGACAAAGAGGGGCCTGAAAAAGTCAGGCCCCTTTTACTGTCTCGGGAGACGATTTGAAAAACAAAGGAATGATCGTTCTAACCGGTGAAGTTAGCGATACTCCGGTCATTCGCGCAACATTGCAAGGGTTGTATACCGCATCCTTTTCACTCACGAGCACAACGCGTCGTATGAATCGCGCCGGTGTCTACACGGACCGGCAGAAGCGCCACAGCATTATCGCGCGTGGAGATCTCGCGCTCGCCATTCGCCACAAAGTGCGGAAGGGAAACCAGATCAGCATCGAGGGTCAGTTCGATCTAAAGCAATGGAAAGAAAAAAGGTCCGGTGAGACCAAGTTCCTGAACCAACTCGTCATCGAGCGCTTTTCATTCGCAGAACCGGACCAGCTCGCTCTTCCAATGGCTGCCTAACACTTTTACTCGTGGGGCTGGAGGTCCCAGCCCCTTTCACTAACGGCCGCAAGGTCACAACTAAGCCAAACACTCCCAGGGAGGGAGATACAGACAATGGCACAGGGCGAAAATAAAGTAATCCTCGTCGGATATGCGGGCAGCCCGGCTGAGGTGAAAAGCACCCAGGGCGGAACACTCATCGCGAACTTCCAGCTGGCGACCAGCGAGAAGTACACCGACCGGAACAACAACAAGGCCGAGAAGACCGAGTGGCACAACATCGCAGCGTTCGCGCGCACTGCAGAAATCGTGCGCGACTACGTGGCCAAGGGCAGCTTGCTCTATCTCGAAGGCAAACTGGAGACGAGCAGCTGGGACGACAAGGAATCCGGAAAGAAGATGTACAAGACCCAGGTCGTCATCCGTCACATCAACTTCCTCTCGCCGCGCCCGGCAGGTGAATCGCACGGCGCCGCAGCGGATCAGGCGGACTACGCCGAGCAGGCCGTGGACGATTCGTCGATTCCGTTCTGACAGACAGCAGTTCCAAAGGGGTGGCCACGTGATTGTGGCCGCCCTTTTGTGCTTTTGCAGTCAATTCCAGTCGAAAGGAACAAAGCCCCATGTACATTCTCTTCGCCCCCTCCGCCCTCGCATTTGTGCTCATCGCCGCCACCCAGGTCTTCTCCGAGATGTGTGGCGCCAACGGCTGCAACTTCTAAGTTTGAAGTCATTCCACCCGCTCTTTCGCGCCCAAGGGCGGGTGACTCCTCAAAGGTCAACGGCGCCTCATCGTCAGAGCAAGCCGTAAGCCCGAAAGGACATCCAAAATGGAAACACGCTTCCAATTCCACTGCAGCTATCAAGATATGGTCGAGTACGATGTCTACGGCCACGTCGACATTTCCAACGTCGAGTCCTATAGCAACAGCCAACACGGGCTCGACTACATGCGGTCGACATTCAACGACTGCGGAGATCCAACCTCTTTCGACCGCAATATCCTCGCGCGCCAAGGCGGCGCGGTCGTTCACACCCGAAATTCCTCACCTGATCGCTGGACGCCCGAGTTCTACACCGCGTTCGTCCTTTGGCTGCACGCGAAGTACGTCGATGGTAAGAAGCGATGGGCCGAGACGTGTGCTCGCCGCGGCTGGGGTGAAGCGGAGTTGGCGCAGTACGAAGAAATGCGCGCAGTTCCCAAAGCCATGTACTGGAGTCAGGAGGCCTCAACCTATCTCGTTGAGCCTTGGTGGACCCCAAATCACGCCTGCGACTACTGCATCAACATCTCGAAGATGGCCGGCATTCTCAACTGCCCGATCCATATGGCAGTTGCCGCTCCCGCCGCGGGGGCAGCCTAGTTGTCCATCGGTGCACCTCAATCCAGCCAGCAGATCAACCCATGCCCAAAGGAGGTTACCGCGGGAGTTCGTCTCTATCCAAACACCGAACACTCGGCCGTGCTCGAGAAATTGGCGCGGGTTCCATCCGGCACGATGCGCCGGTTGAACAACCTCAAGGCTGTGAAGGTCTGTACCCGCAAGGGTGTCGACTACTACCTCGTCGCCGGCGTCCCCCATCTGATGCGGCGCCGCGACTTCAACGATATGGAAGCAATCTGGGACGCGGAGTGGCAGGCCACACAAGCCGGGCCCGATGTCGCTCGCCTCGGCCACTTCATCATGGACGGCTGGGGCAAGATGGGCTCAGTTCCCTTTGAAGCCATGCGCGTCCACCGGCCGTTGGAGGTGAAGGTCAGCCTATTGGTTTTAACTTCGGCTTCGACGAGGGCGACCAAAAACCGCCGCATTAGTTGCAATTTGGCAACTGATGGACGCCACGGTTCAAGCCCAATGCCGGCGCAGCCCGGCCAGCTGCCCCAGCGACTGGCGAGATGCTGTGGTCAGGTGGAGGTGGGCTACCAGCGGTAACGGAGTTCCCGTTCGAAAACGCGTATGGCAACACCGACCAGCAGGACGCCAGAAAGCTGCCGATGGCGCGGATGATTAAATAGCGCACGATGGGTCACCTCCTTTCGGATAAAGTTGAAGCAAGAGAAAGCCTATCTGGGGACGACGGACAGGCCGACGCTAGAAGAACCGCTAGCGTCGCCCCGAAGGTTGGGTCTGAACGATGAACGCGCCGTCAGCAAAGAAGAACATGTTCCGAAGACATCCGATCCTCACCGGATTCGCCGGCCTCTCGTTGGCGTTCATCATCTTTGCGATGCTCACGCAGAATACGGAATACAAGAAGTTGGATTACTCAAAGGCAATAGTCACTGACGACCACGCGATTGTGTGCCCCCAGAGCTTGCTGTTTGATCTGAGGGCGGATCACGACGCAAATGCAATCCTGGACGCCTTCACCGCCCTTTCGAGTCGGGACGAAAAGGCCAGAGCTCTCGGTTGTGAAGTATTGCAAGGCGGTATATCAGTCACAGCCCACCGGATGTCTGCTCCCTTCGATACCTATGTCTCCGTTGGTCTCTCAGGCACAGGTTCAGACGAGTTTTTCACAATGGAGAGCGAGCTCAAGAACGATCCCTTGGCACAGGTTGCGTATGCGCCTACCGCAGGAACGGTTGGAACTTCACCACAGACAATTGCCGACTCGAACGACACTGCTCGATTGAGTTTTCAGGCTCAACTCGAGAAACTAGAGAAGCCGATGCCCAACCTGAGATGGCTCCCCACTGGTCAAGATGAACTGCTCGTGACCCCATATGGGCCTTGCGCATATTTGGGCGTCAGGCCGCCGCAATACATCGTGACTACGATGCACCTCAACCCGTATATGCCTTCTGTTCCTGTTTCCATAGTTGGAACTTTCGCCGATAAGGGGACAGCAGCTGCAGCAGCAGAGAAATATTGCCACGAATGGTATGTGGCCGAAACTGGCAATGCTCAGAACGAGGCTGTCACTGACCACATGTGGTTTACTCCGGATACGGAAGAAGCAGTAAGCGCACCTGCCGAAGCACCTGCTGCAATCATCGTTCCCTCTCCCGATAACAATCCTGCCTCCGCCCAAGCATCACCCAGCGAGGCGCCGGCAAGGGATGGACCGGCGCCGCTTCAGTACAACACCGAGTTCGACCAGGAACTCACGGCATGCGTCTTATCGAATGCACCCCATAACGGCTTCTCGTCTTCTGATACTGGCTCATACGCGCTGCATATCCTCAACGACTCATGCCAGCACCAGTATTCGGCGTGGATCGAGAAATGCGTGGCGATGGGTGATACACAGAGAAACTGTGTATCGACATCCCTGAAGTTGGCCCAGGACGAGCTTAAGCAGTTCGCGAAGTGATCAGATGACCCAATCAACCCAAAAGCAGGAGGAGCGCGGGATACTGCGTGAGTTGTTGTCCGCTACGGGTATTCGGCCAGTATGCAGCCCCGTGGAAGGCGAGAAACCTGACTTTATGATCCAGGTGTCCGGTCGGACGGTCGGTGTTGAGGTGACTATGTACCGATCGGACAAGACAGTTGCCAGGGTCGGAAAGCACGCAGTAAGAAGACGTCAAGTTGAATCCGAATGGGAAAGCTTCGAAGGGTCTTCATTGGGTTTTCGGAGAGAGCACGCCGAGCTAAAGGACGTTTGCGTTCTCTTTCGGTTCAGGAATGTCGTTCCTCCCAAACAGAGGTATGGCATGTTCTATCAAGAGGTTTTGCAATTCGTCTGTTCAAAGCAGCAGGAGATAAGCACAGGATACGTGCAGTTTTGGCGGCCGGATTTTGTGTCACCGCTGATGACTGAATATCTACAAGCCATATGTTTGAGACGGTGTGAACGTGGCGAATGGGACTCGAACGTTACCGCCGGATTCGTAGACCGTCCCGCCTGCATTATCGCGAAGATCGTGGCAGCGAAAGGAGGGCTGGCCAAGGCGTATCGACCCGCGGCCGAACTGTGGCTCGTCATTGGGCACAGCGGTCGGCCTTCTGAGATGGTATTGCCGATCAGTGGTGTATCCGAATTCGACGCGAGCCCGGAGATCCAGAGGAGTCTGCCGTTCAGCCCGTTCTCAAGAGTATATGTTTTTACTGCAATGGGGCTATTCAAATGGGACAAGATGGATGACAAATGGCAAGTCCAGTGACCCTGGTCGTCAACGACTGCGCTCACGAAGAGAACCCCGCGAGGGAGGTATCTTGTAGAGCCAGTGAAAGGACTCGCTACCATGACTACTTTGCTCGTCGGTTTCGATTCTGCGTGGACCCACACCAAATCCGGTGCGCTCGTCGGTGTACTCCACCTCGATGACGGGACGTTCCGCTGTCTTGGTGCACCACAGAGAGTGAACTATCGCGAAGCTGAAGCCGTCATTCTCAAGTGGCAAGCAGAGCAGATGCTGACGGCGACAATCGTACTGCTCGACCAGCCGACTATCGTGAAAAATGCGACCGGCCAGCGGCCTGTCGAGAACATCGTTGGGTCGCCGGTCGGCCTCCGGTACGGTGGGATGTTTCCAGCCAACACCAACCGGGAGGAGATGTTCGGCATCGGGGCGCCGGTGTGGCCGTTCCTGACCAGGTTCGGAGGTCCAGCAGATCCACTGGAGCCAATCGCGGACACGTGTGTGTTTGAGACCTATCCGGTGCTAGCGATGATTGCACTCGGCTGGACGCTACCAGATTCACGTGCTGCGGGTCGCCTGCCCAAATACAACCCGGAGAGGAAAACCTTCTTGATCTCGGATTGGCAGTACGTCTGCGGGCTGGTGTCAGGCGCGTTCCGCGACTGCGGCCTAATGGATCTTGTTCTGTGGCTCAACCTCGTTGCCCAGAAGACTTCGCTACGCAAGCGCGATCAGGACAGCCTGGATGCCTGCCTCTGTCTGCTGGTGGCGCTTCACTTGGCCGAGCGGAAAGACTGTCTCATGGTCGGCGATCGACAGACTGGCTATATTATCGTGCCGTACGACGCCGGGCTTCGTGCAGAACTCGACATCCGCTGTCGCCAGACTGTTCGGGTGCCGTCGGATTGGGTGCGGGCGTTCAAAGCGGAGTTCTTCCGCCAGAAGCTCCGACGTTGACGTATGAAAAGCGTACCCACCCCCGATTGGGGTGCCCGGCGGGTCGTTCGTAAAAAAAGGTCTGTTGCGGCGCGGCGAGCACCGCCTTATAATCTTTTGGCATTCCTTGCAAGCTGGCTGGGGATGAAACTGGTGGTGATCTCCTCATGATCAAATTACTCGCCATGATGCTGATCCTTGTCGGATTGGCGACCGGACAAACCACGAGAGTAATAATCATCGACAGTAGCGGCAATCAGACCTTTGGCACTATGTCCAATGGGAACGTGTACTTCCAGGATTCAAATGGGCACACTACCTACGGCACGATTCGTGACGGGAACGTCTTTTTGACTACCGAGAAAGGTGAGATTACCTTCGGAACAGTAAAAGATGGAACGGTCTTTCTCACCGACCAGAAGGGTATCAGTACAGGCACAATTCGTGGTGGCAACATCTTTCTGAGCAACAGCAACGGCAGTATCACCACCGGTACTTACAGTAGTTCCGGGGCGTTTACCACGACGACGTCGACCTCAGGAGACAGTTCAAATCAGGTGATTGATTCCGATGCGAGACGGCAGGCGCAACTTGATGATGATGTTGCGCGGCGCACGGCGGATTTTCAAGACGGTTACACGGTCGGGCAAGCGATTGGAAAGAGCATTGGATCGGCCATCGAGATGCGTCGCATTGCGTCCTTTTGTAACAAGCAGGGGGATGCGGCCTCTTGGATATACGGGGACGGTTCGGTTGTAACTTGCGGGTCAGTGAATGCTGGCCACCCCGAGAGAGTATGGCCTCGGAGCCCATCCGTATTTCCGACAAATCGGCCGGATTCGAATCCAGTTCTAGACGAAAAGGAAATGAAAGGTGAGATCGAAGACCTCAGGAAACAGAGTTATGACTCGCTGGAGTCGGTCAGGCTGAGTATTGCCAAGCTAGCCTCGAGCGCTTCCTCCCCGAATGCTCTAGTGCTCCTAGAAGACGAAAAGAACAGTTGGAGCAAGATGCGTGACATTTATTGCGGAGGTTTTTCTGGGGCAATCTATACGGACTTGGAGAATCAAACGCGTACCTGCGCCAAGTAGCTGTGGTCCTAATCAAGCGAGGTGGCTGGTTTGAATCAAGGGCAACTTAGACTTTGCAGATGTGGCGAATGATCGAGTTCTAGCCGTATCGAGTGAGAATAATGGCTGAACATGCGTGGCTAAACAGATTCCTTCCGACTTGGGCGTGGTTTGTACTGCTTGCGATTGGTATATACGTCGCGTCTATCGCCGGCAAGGCATTGCACCCGGATGCGACCGCACTGCCCCAGAGCGCTCCGATAGAATCAACCTCGCAGCCGTCCGCACCGGCACAATCAAGCTCTCAACCGTCTTCCCCGCGTCCGCTCTACCCAGGGTTCGATCCGTCGCTGTGGCCTCCGAAGGGAACGCCTTCCTTTGACGGAGAGCCCTGTTCTCGTGGCTGTAGTGGCCTTCTGGCTGGTTATGACTGGGCAGAAAAGAACTCCATCACGGACAAAGAGGACTGCAACAAAGCTGGCGAACACTACAACTCGCCGTATTTCGCTTCAGGCTGCCGGAGGTATATCGACGACGGAAGGTATGAGAACCAATGATAACCGTCACGCAGCTGCAACAGTTCATATTCTGTACTGCTTGGATGTGGCCGCTCGGAGTGGTGCTCTCCAACGCCTACTCTGATTCCTCAAATGTTGGGGGTGGGTTGCTCTTTGGCGCTGCTTGGCTATTCTGTGGGATTCGATTATTCGCCAAGGGTCGCTGGCCATTCAACAAATCTGCACAATAACGGGAAAGGGTCACGATGAGCGCTGAAAAGGAGATTTTGAAGAAGATCGTGTGGCACTTAGAGACGCTTTCAATGAGTGTTGCAGCCTTGGAAAAACACGCGGAAGGGCAAGGACTGAAAGGCAACCTGCAAACAGACCTGAAGCAGGCTGCCCAACGTTCTCAAGCCGCAGCCTTCGTCGAACTGAAGACTCTAATTGATGCCATTCCTGACGGGACATAGCAGTGCCATGCGCAGATCACTTGCTCGGCCTGTCCGCATACCCACCTTTTTAGTTGCGCGGGGGTTGCGGACTCTTCCGTAATCTGCGGGATTCTGCCGAGCTAAGCCTCTGATTTTGTTTAGAATCAGCAGGCTTTGGCCGTCTCATAACCCGTAGGTCACTGGTTCGATTCCACTCACCGCCACCAATCAAATCAATCGGGCCGTCCCCAGACCTCTGAGCAGCGAGCCGCAGGACGCGGCGAGCGAGTTTTGAGCACAATTTAGCCACGAAAGGGGATAGCCAGCATGATTCTTAGTTACCACGTCACCTTCGGCGTTCCCATCCACCTTGAACTTGCGGAGCAGTGGGGACCATGCGTTGAACTTGAAGCCCTCGAATTTATCGCCGGCGCCCCTATCGACTGGCAACTTGGCGATGATCCCATTCGTCCTGGTCTCCACGCCGGTCACCCCGCGATGCGCGGTTTCCATGACCTTCAAAGGGCCGGACTGTCTGGCGCACACGCGGCATTCCTGCGGCCAGCTTAGACCTCGAGACGCGAGGAATCGGTGACGCAACACTCCTCGTCTGGCTCAGGCCAGGCACCTACCCCGAAACCGGGAAGTGCGGAGCTTGACCCCCAACCATTGATCTACCCCAAGCGCCAAACGTGAGAGTGAGGCGGTCTCTCGCCGGTGAACGAAAGGCCCGAAAGACGCCCTGGCTAGCCGGGGCGTTATCTGGCTTGAACCAGAGAGAAGAACGATGACCCCAATTCAAGTAGGCACGTCGTGGCGGATCAAACTGGCAGACGGTACCGAGACAGGATGGTACATGACTCGGGAGCGCGCTGTTGCGGGGATCGACAAGCTAAGCGCGGCCAGAGTGAGAAAAGAGCACCGCGCGAAGGTTTTGGCCCAATTGCGAGCCGAGGCGTACACCCCACCCACCATGACGCAGAACCAGGAGCAAGTTCGATGACCACCGAAGAGAAGTTGGCACGGCTGAAGAACCGCAGTACGCGGTACGAGATAGTGCTGACCAACGGCACAGGCACCAAGTTTCTTGTGCTGTACACAGCGCAGCACTCCTACCGCGGACTCGTCGCGGCCATACGCCAGAGGTATGACGCCATTCTCGCCAAGACCGGTGGGGAATTGCCCAACGCTGCGAAGCCAGGCCAACTATTCGCCGGCAACGAGTGGCGCTGCTTCTTCTCCGGCCGCACCCAACGCGACGCAATCATCGCGGGTGAGTTGTTCTTTGCCGAAGTCGCAGCCTCCGCATAAACCATACCTCGCAGCACAACTCACACCCCCAGGAGCAGGTTTCATGGCCAAAGAAGCGACGCAGTATGTCTATATCCCGGAACTCGACAAAGAAGGGGAGCGGGCTCGTCTCACCCTGTTGACCGACAAACAATCAAGCGGCGGCATTTACTCAGCAGCCCAGATTGAGTTCGAGAGTCCGGACGGTGGAACCACATTTCTCCTCTGCGGAGACTTCCGCAAGAACGTGCTGAGAACGCCATCGCTGCGCGGCACCCAGAAGTCGATCGACACCCACCACGCCACAGCGTTCACGCCCGAGGCTATCGAAGCCCTGAAGATGGAGGCACTCGCGTTCTACGCTGACGCAGCAAAACGGTTTGCATAACCCCAACCTTGGCCGGGAGCGTCATCCCGGCTGCAATTTCATGGAAGGAAGTCGCGCCATGCTCAAGTTTTTCTACAACGGATTGAAGGCTAGTGATGGAAAGCTCGAAAAGGCCCATTACAGCGCTGGCCCGTATACACCAGAGAGCGGGCTGTCCGACGACACAATCTCCATCACCGCGCGCGAGTACATGCGCTTCAGTGCGGAGATTCAAGCGGCTTTTGTCGCCGTCAACCACACGGACACGATGAGCGATTTCTTTGATAAAGATCGCATCCGCGTAACGTCCTCCCACGCGCTCTATCCACAAGTCAAGGCGGCTTACCTCGCACAGCAAGCCAAGAGGGCAGCCAAAAGCCAGCGGTAGGCCGGAAAACATATTCAGGATTAGGCGGAGAACAACGCCGTCAATTTATTGCTGGAGGCAGCATGAAACGCATACTCAACGGTCGCGAGACCAACACGATACTTCACGCGCTCCGCTCGATGGCGGCAAATGCCAGGGACGACGTCCGAGACGCCTGCCATGACGCTTGCGACCACTTTATCGATGCACCGGCGCTTACCTCAGTCGAAATTGACGCGTTGTGCAAAGAGATCGGACTCGACTCTCTAACTTTCAGCATGGACGAGTAGCCGAATAGATCCACCCACCCCACCCTTCACAAAACCAGTGACGCGCTGCTTTCCCACGAAGACCGCCACGGCCACAATGCGGCTTCTGTGGCCGTCTTCACCTATTTTCGTAGTGACTCCGAAGGAGAATGCCAATTATGGCCGCTTTTGTCTACACGCCTGAAGAGGCGAAGGCCTTGCTCGATCGTTTGAGCCAGCCGTTTGCAATCCCTGATGTGAAGTGGCGCGTCACGCACAAGACGCAGGACGGGAAAAAGGGCTGCGTTGCCCCATATGCCGACCCTCGAGCGTACACTGCCCGGCTGAACGAAGTGTTCACCGCGGCCGGCTGGGCCTTTGAGTTGTCGAGTCAGACGACGATTGGGCTTACGCGGATGAGGGCAGGGAAGTGCGTCCCCACCGGAAAGGTCACCATCATTGCCACATTGGATATCTTCGGTATTGGCAAGAAGGCGTCGACCGGGGAGATGTGGGCCGATGACGACAACGCTGTGACGCGTGCGGAAGCCCAGGCGAAGAAGCGCGCAGCGTCGATGTTCGGGTTGGGTGAGTATTTCTACCGGTTCAAGGAGCTTGGAAGCGTGCTGTGGGTTCCGATTGACGATCGTGGGAATCCGACGAAGGTGCCGGATCTGCCGGGATGGGCGCTTCCTGCTGGAACGAGGCCGAAGACAAGCTCCGCACCGACCGCAAGCCGTTCGACGGCGCCGGTACGGCAACAGGTCGCGCGCCCGCAAAGCGTGCAACCTGAGCAAACTGTCCCGGTGGTGGGATCGCCGCAAGTGGCGCAAGCGGCTGTGGCGCAACCGGCGGCAGCGGCCAAGACAACTCCTCCGCCGCAGCAGAACCAGAACCAGGTCCACTCCATCAGTGAGCCAGAGAAGAAATTTCGTGCTGCCCGCAAGGTGCAGGAGACCATTCTCGGCGTTGATCTGGCGAACAATATCCTCGAAATCTTGGCTGCAAAACTGGACGTCGGCGAGATTAAAGGGGAGAAGTTCGGCCTGGCCAAAACAAAGCTGGATGCGGCCGTTGCTCTCTTGACCAAAGTAAGGGAAGCGGCGGAGCGCACGCATCCATCGGCGCTGAGGAGCTTGCTCCTTCGTTACGAGTTGCGGGACCTGAACGCCATCCCTACGTTCCAGGTGCTCTACCGTATCGCCCTCGATATGCAAGTTGTGCCTGCGATCGAGAAACGCGCAGCCTAACCTAAGACGTGGACGAATAGCCAATTCGTCCACGTCAGGCCGCAGAGCTGCATCTGTTTCTATTCACATACTTCGAAGTCAGTCCCGCCCGGGCCTCGAGCTAGGTCGGCCCTAGCCACCCAACATCAACTAACCAGTACCCAGCCCCCACGCAAGGAGCAACGGATATATGGTAAACTCTGACATTAGTTTGGCGTGACTTCCGTTTCGGGGGTTCACGTCGAATGGGATGCCTCCTCGGAGGGTTCCGAGCTTCAACCCAATAAATCGACGATTAACCCCAATAAATCGACTTCTGCATCAATAGATTGATCACTACGGCCGCTCTTTCGAGAGCGGACGTCTTGCGTTTATTCCCGTTTCTTCTGAATATACCACTGCCACTCTGTATACTAGCTACGAGCAGAAGGAGCCTCAATGTCGGGTTTAGTACTTCTCATTGCTGGACCTTCGGGCTCAGGAAAAACAACTGTGACACGGGGACTTGTGAACCGTGTTCCGTTCCTGACCAGGGCAATCACTGTCACAACCCGGCTGCCACGGCCAGGTGAAGCATCTGGCGAAGATTATCACTTCGTCTCCCCAGAGCGGTTCGCTGAGATGAATCGCGCCGGCGCCCTGATCGAGTGCGCTGAAACCTACACCGAGAATTACGGGATTCCACGTGCCGTCTTGGCAGGGACGTGCGATCGGGCTCTCATCCTCACAAGTGGCGGTGCCCTCGCTCTTCGGCAGCGGTTTCCAAACTCCATTAGCATCTTTATCCAGCCGGCATCGGCGGCAGCCGCGGCGGCGCGAATCGTCGAGCGGAACTGCCCGAACAGCGAGTATCGCATCGGTGGCTACGAGCAGGAAGTTGCCGCGTCCTCTCAATTCGACCGAGTCTTTCTGAACGAGGATTTCGATGAAACCCTGGAGCAAATCGAAGACTTCTACCTCAGGGCGAGGCGGCAAAGGCCCCACTACGGTCGCCCCGCGCACAAGTTCGACAAAGGCTCATCAGGATACGGGACGGCCGGTGGTCCCGAACTCTGCGCGCCACGTTTGGAGACCAACGCAAAGCCTGGCTCCCCCTGTCACAATTGCCTCCAGGGGAGCTTCGGATTGATGGCCGACGTGTATCCCAACTGGTTCCGGCCCTACAAGGCGATCAAGGTCCCAGGTCCGCGTTCGGTCAAGAAGTTCTGCGCACGGGCAGCAAGCCTGGGGCGCAGTGTCCCCACGCCGGCGATGATCCCGACGAAGTCACGATGGGCCCGGAGCTGGTCAATGCCATCAGTGACGACAAGCTAAGACGGAGCGCGTAGCCTCGCTCCTTGAGTTTCCTTCCGATTTCATCAAGTCAAGATTCCTGCCGACGCTTCGATGCCCGTGTGCTCAGCTCGCAGGAACCAGCGCAAGGACGGACCTTCGTCCCTATGGCACCCAAAGAAGCTCGCTCACGGTCAGACGAAACCGTGTGTGAGTGGGGTGCCGCGCTTCAATTCTCCCCGCTCGGTTCCCGAGGGATAAACTCACAGATAGTCCTGAAAACTGCAAGACTGACGATGAGAATACTTAAAGCGGCTGACCGAGCAGTGACGGTGCCACCGGCGGCCGAATGCACCGTCAATGGCTTGGACGAGTTAAAGGACTGTCTTTACCACGTCAACCTAATTGTGCAAAAAGCGATGGCTGATCCACATCGATGAAGCTTGATCTTGAACTCAGCCGTAGTGCCCAAGGGCAGCCTTGGGATGACGTATAGGTAGGCCCGATCCCCCGGGGTCTCAAGAATAGCCGTAAGGCTGTTACCTAACGCAGTTTATTGAATTGGAGATGGGAATTGCCAACAATTAGTAGGTTCTACGGGATAGTGATTCGCATGTACTTCGGCGACCATGTTCCCCCGCACTTGCACGCCGTCTATGCGGAATTTGAGGCTGTGTTCGACATCCGGAGCTCTGCTATCATCGAGGGCAAGTTGCCCTACCGCGCGACGGGCCTCGTGCTGGAGTGGATCGAACTACACCGTACCGAACTCATGGAGGACTGGGAGCTATGCGTACAGAATCACATCCCCAAGAAGATTCACCCGCTACCCTAGCCATGCCGGAATGCGCACCGCGCTCGCCCTGGAGCGTGATCGAAGTCGAAGCTCTTTCGGGGTTCCGTCTGCGGGTTGCATTCGCCGATGGCCTTGCCGGAGTGGTTGACATGTCCGCCCTGGTGCATTCTCCAGCGGCTGGGGTCTTCGCAGTACTCCGTGACCCATCTCTGTTCGCGCAGGTCGCACTTGATTACGGTGCCGTCTCCTGGCCCGGCGAGTTGGACCTTGCCCCCGACGCCATGCACGCGGCGATCCAGGAGCGGGGAGAGTGGCGATTATAGAGAATGTGGTATCCGTGTTCGGCGCCAGACGGAGCCACCAATCGACTCCGTTGAAGCAGCGACTCAAAGAATAGATGGGATACGTATGGGGTTGATCAAAAAGAGGCCGCATTGCTGCGGCGGGAGGGAACTTCTGCGCCAAATCCCAAACTAGACAAAATCTATCCATCATGAGACACTGGCTTCACGGAGGAGCTTCGTATGGCTACCTATCCTTCCTACGCCGCACCAGGTTATCAGTTCGATGCCACGCCCGATCTCAGCCGTCTTGAGACGCGGGAACGTCTAAGTCAATCGTCCATCGATGGGTTCTTCGCGATCATGGACAAGTGGCATGTGTCCATCGAGAGGGCAGGGGACTTGCTCGGAGGCATGCCCCGGTCCAGCATTTACAAACTGAAGTCGGCCGCCGGAACGCTTCGCCAGGACGAACTCACTCGGATATCTTATGTTGTCGGGATCTATAAAGCCCTGCATATTCTTTTGCCCGACGAGTTCGCCGACAAGTGGGTGAATCAGCCAAATGACAACTTCTTATTCAGTGGTCTGACCCCTCTCGACTATATTGTGCGAGCGGGGATCCCGGGATTGCAGCAGGTCCGGAGTCTGGTCGATGCAGCGCGAGGCGGACATTAATTGGCTCACCTGGATCTGTTTAGCCAAGCCGGCACTCACAGATTGATCCCTACAAAGTTTAGCGGCGAGAGCGTTCTTGAGACTCTGCCACTTCCACCTGGAGTGCTGGCCGATCTAAGCGAGCTTGATGCCGCAACCAACGAACGTAAAATCGCAGAGGGCGGAGGGAACAGGGCAATCGGCCCGGGCGAACTACTCTACGGCGTTCCCGAGGCGCAGATCGTCAACGCGGCCTTTTCCCACCCAGGTCCACACGGGGGCCGGTTTCACAGTGCGCAGCGGGGCGCCTGGTACGCAGGTGTAGAGCTGGAAACCTCAGTTGCGGAGGTGGCCTTTCACAAGAGACGATTTCTCGAAGATGCGCGCATGACTGGCCAGCATGCTTTTGACTATATGGAATTCCTCGCTGATTTCTCCGGTGACTTCCATTACCTTGACCCCACGGAGTTCGACGCCTGCCTGCAGCCGGATCCCATTCCGCAATGCTACGGTGCGTCACAGGCTCTCGCGAATACGCTGCTGTATACAGGCTCAATTGGGATCGTCTATCCGAGCGTCCGCCACCCCTCTGGTACGTGCATTGCGTGCTTCCGGCCAGCCCTGGTCTTCCACCCTCGCCGCGGTCAGGAGTATCGGATCACGCTGCAAACTGGGACAAACGCAATCTCCTATGAAAATGTCGTCCGTCCGCTTTGAACATCAACCAGTCACTCGGCGCAGTTGATGCGGGATTCGGTGGTGGGTCAGTTTGAAGTCCCGGGCAATGAAACACAAATAGAAGTCCTACGCGCCCGGGACACCTTTCTGAGTGAGAAAGCACGCGCGGACATCAGCATGGATTGGAGCCCGACTCTCAAATGACAATCCTCAACACACTGTCTAGAATTGCCTGCCGCGCTGGCCTGATAAGCTCGCGGGATATTTCCTCGCGGGTCAGCAGCTCGCCGGCCGCTTCAGCAGCGCCAGCAGCACCTGAAATGGCTGCGCGTTCAACCGGATGCGAATGCCCTGCCTGCGAAGCTCTCCAGTGGAGGCGTCCGCTTCGAAGGCGCCGAAGCGATGGCGGCGGGCTGCAGGCGATTCGGTCATATCTTTCCGGGATCAGTGTATCCGATCAAGCAGCCGATCCAGCGCGGCGGCATAATGTACAACTTCTGCGAACTCCAGTACCTGCAAGCACTTGCCGAGTGACAAACAAGTGAGGTTCCGTGTATTGCGCTGGAGGGCCGGCGAGGGGCATGGTGCTGTGGCATGAATCGCCTGCAAATCTCGAACTCCCAAAACCTCTCCATCCTCTGCGGACTGCTGCTGATGGCCGCCTCCGGCCGGGTTGTGGCAGAGCCCACGCCTGCGGCAGTTTCAGGCTTCAACTCCTATGTCGCCGGAGTTGAGTCGCGACTCGCGCAGCAGCATCGGTCAAGCGACGCGTTCCTCGCTCCCGTGGCTGCGGACCGCCTGCGCCGGGGCGAACTGATCGTCGAGCAGATCACGCCTTCCGCCAAATCGATACCTGCCGGGAGCGATGCTGTACGACTGGCGCGGGACGGCGTTTGTTCCCGGAGCCACAGCCGCCGACTTCGAGCGGTTGATGAAGGACTTCAACGCCTATCCGCAGCGCTTCGCCCCGCAGGTGCTCAGGCGAGGGTGCTGGCGCAGCAAGGCGATCGCATCCAGGTCGTGATGCGGGTGCGCCAGAAGCATGTCATCACGGTGGTGATGGATACGGCGTACGACGTCACCTTCGCGCGGCTGGATGCGCAACACGGGTACAGCATCTCCCGCAGCACCCAAATCTCCGAGATCGACGCGGCCGGGACGGCAAGCGAGCGTGTACTGAGTTCCAGCCAGGAACACGGCTTCCTGTGGCGGCTGAACACCTCCTGGAGCTATGAGGAACGCGACGGCGGACTGTACATGCAGATCGAGTCGGTCTCGCTGACGCGCTCCATCCCGACCGGCCTCGGCTGGTTGATCGGGCCATTCGTGGAGAGCGTACCCCGCGAATCGCTGGAGTTCACCTTGCGGGCAACCTGCAACGCACTGCGGAAGTAACAGCGGCACGGAAGCATTGGCACGAATTGCAGCAATCGGAAAGGACACGAACATGAGCGCACACACAGTGATCACCAGGGTTGAACCAGTGTTCACGACGGCGCGCCGGGTGAACCAGTCGCTGACCGCCTCGATGGAGATCCCCCAAAATGATCCGCAAAAACTTGCCCGCCACCCCAAAGCACCTACCAACTCAGTGCCTGTGAGAGATGCGGGCTAACGATATAACTTGCCGCCGTTCGTTTCCTGGAGAGATATGAAGAAAATCGAAGTCTTTCGCGCTTGGGGCAATATTCTCGCCGGTTTGCCTCCCTCCCTTTCGATTGAAATCACCAAGGAGTGCCCGCTACAGTGCCCGGGCTGCTATGCGTTCGATCCGGCGCATCTGGGAGGATCGACACAACTCCGCCAACTCTCCGACTTCAAGGGAGACGAGTTGGTAAGGAAAGTGCTTGCCGTCATTGACGAATACCGGCCGCTCCACGTCTCCCTGGTGGGTGGCGATCCACTTGTTCGCTACCGTGAGCTCGAATTGCTTTTACCGCAGATCGAGAGGCGCGGTGTGCATACCCAAGTGGTCACGAGTGCCTTCCGGGTTGTCCCGAGCACGTGGAAATCGTTCAAGAAACTCAATGTAGTGGTGTCCATTGATGGACTTCAACCGGAACATGACGAGAGACGCAAGCCAGCTATCTACGAACGTATCCTCAAGAACATCGCAGACGCAAAGGTAACGGTCCATTGCACGGTTACGTCGCAAATTGCGGAACGTCCGGGTTATCTTGACGAGTTCCTTGGCTTCTGGAGTGCCCGCCCGGAGGTTGCGAAAGTCTGGTTCAGCCTCTTCACGCCACAGAAAGGCGCGACCGACCCGGAGATACTTTCTCGCGAGCAGCGCCTTGTCGTGATGAACGAACTGCGCCGCCTTCGCCCACTCTTTCCGAAGCTCGACATGCACGACATCGTCATTGATGAGATCGCAAACCCGCCATCCAATCCGGAAGAGTGTATTTTCGCCCGCACCACAGAGACCATTTCCGCCGACCTGACAACGAAGATCACGCCTTGTCAGTTCGGTGGCGTTCCGGATTGCTCACAGTGTGGTTGCATCGCTTCGATGGGCCTCGCAGCGGTTGGGCACTACAAAGTAGTCGGCAATCTCACAGCAGGCGACCTCTTCATGGCTTCAGACCGATTCGGCAAGCGTTTGCGAAAGCTTAGAGATGCATTTTCGGGAAGGCCCGCAGTCCATCCCGAGGCTGCTCCGTTCAAGATTTTGTAAAGCATTCACGTTGGTCAGTCTCAGAGGGAACAGTGATGGGAAGCATCCCAATTAGCGAGCCAGAGTTGCGGCGGGAGCTAGTGCGCTTCAGCAAATGGCTGTCGCGCCTCGGCTTCATGCCGGGAACATCCGGAAATCTCTCGGCTCGCCTCGATGAGGGTCGATTGCTGGTTACGCCAACGGGAATGAGCAAATTCTTGCTAAAGCCTTCGGACATGGTCATCGTCGACCTTCAAGGCCGGTTGCTCTCCGGCACCCGTATAGTAACGAGCGAGGTATGTATGCATCTCGTGGTATATGAGATGAGGAAGGATATCTTGGCGGTGATCCACTCACATCCTCCGATTGCGACTGGCTTTGCCTGCGCTGGCAGGGGACTTGACCAGGTGCTTTGTCAGGAGGGGGTGATGACGCTAGGAGCGGTGCCTTTAGCCGAGTACGCTACAACAGGAACCGACGAGGTAGCTGCGAGTCTACGCCCGTTCATCTGCGGCCACGAGGCAATCCTTATGGCAAATCATGGTGCGGTGACCTATGGCAGCGGTCTTTTGGAAGCTTTCCTGAGAATGGAGACGGTCGAACATCTCGCGCATATCGAGCTGGTCGCACATCAACTGGGATCACCTAGA